>NZ_SSDK01000031.1:0-183932 GCF_004794435.1 Microbacterium sp. K27 | reverse complement strand
TCGCCCACGGCGACATCCTCGTCGTCACCTCGAAGATCGTCTCCAAGGCCGAAGGCCGCGCCCGCCGAGCAGCCGCGACGCCGCCGCTTCTCCCTGCGACGCCGCGGCTGATACGGGTGCGACCGGGCCCCCACCCGGCCGCACCCGCGTCCCCGTTTGAACGGTCGGGCTCTGCCGACGCTTCAGGCCTCCCACAGACCGGAAGTCGCAGCAGTCGCTTCGGTCGCTTCGGTCGATTCGCGCCGACGAGCGCGCAGCCATCCGTCCATCCCGAATCGTCCGGAGACGGTGAGGAGGAGCACGACTGCGGAGAGCACGACCATCGCCGGGTACTGGGCGATCAGCTGGTCCGCGCTCCAATAGAGCATGAGCGTCCCGATCGACAGGAAAGCCGCGATCCTGGTCAGGAATCCCGCGACCAGCAGCACGCCGAGAGCGACCTCGAGAGCGGGCATCACCACACCGAACACACCGGGCGCCATGCCCATGAACGACGCGAGCGGCTCGAAGAACCACGGCACCCGAGGGTTCCCCTCCGTGCTCTGCGCCACCAGCTCGATGTCGGCCGCTCCGAATCCGGCCCGGTACTTCAGGATGCCCTCGATCAGCCAGAGCACCCCGACCGCCACCCTGGCCCCGGCGCCGAGCAGCGAGAGGGTGAGGACGCCTGCGGGTCGCGATCCGATCATGAGAGCTCGGCTGCTCCGAACACGGCCTTCGCCTTGTCGCAGTGGATCACGACGTAGGAGTACTCCGAGGTGTCGACGCCGTCGAGCGTGAAGGTCTGGGTGGCGGTGTCGAACGAGACGGCATCCACGAGCATGCCCGCAGAGACGGCGGCCTCATCGGTGCCGTTCGTGAGGTAGACGTGCAGATCGGGGCCTTCATCTGACGAGAACCCGGACAGGGCGATCTCGTCGTCGGTCACGGTGACGGTGCCCGACACCTTCTTGTCGTTCAGGCCCGCGAAGGTGCCCGTCTTCTCAGCCATGTCCATCTTCGTGGTCGAGGTGCCGGAGTCGGCACTCTGCGACGCCGAAGACGAGGGCTTGGCGTCTTCCGTCGCAGCCGGCGAGCTGCACGCCGACAGGGCCAGGGCGAGGGTGAGGGCCGCGGTGGCGGCGAGAGCGATCTTGCGCATGAGATTCTCCAGTTCACTGTGTGTGCGACTCTGTGCCCGGAGCGACGGATGCCGCGGCGGATCGCACTTCGATGAACGCTACGAACGCGCAGACGCCGGTGGAGAAGACCTTTCAAGACTGTAAGGAACCGGCCGGAGGCGTGCATCGCGCGACTAGTGTCGACCCCATGCAGGAGCCAGCCGAGGTCGTCGTGGTCGAAGACGACCCCACGGTCAGGGAGGCGGTGGGTGCCTATCTGCGCGCCCACGGCTACGCGGTCTCCAGCTTCGGCGACGGTGTCTCGGCGCGGACGGCGCTGCGCGGGAGCATCCCGGACGTGGTGATCGTCGACCGGATGCTCCCGGGCATCAGCGGTGATGAGCTGTGCCGTGATCTGCGCTCGTTCTCCGACGTGCCCATCATGCTTCTCACCGCTCTCGGACAGGTGGAGGACCGCATCGAGGGCTTCGAGTTCGGCGTCGACGACTATCTCGCGAAGCCGTTCTCGCTGCGGGAACTGCTCATGCGCGTCGGTGCGCTGGTACGGCGCTCGCAGGTGACGCAGGCCGCGGTCGGCGAGGTGCGTGCCGGCGTGTTCGCGATCGATCCGCTCCGTCGGCGCGTGTGGGTGCGCGGCGAGGAGATCGCCCTCACCGGTCGTGAGTACGACCTGCTGCACTTCCTGGTGCGCAACGAGGGGCGCCCGCTCGGTCGCGAGGAGATCCTCCGCGAAGCCTGGGGCTGGAGCTTCGGCGAGGCCTCGACGGTCACCGTGCACGTGCGCCGGCTGCGGGAGAAGATCGAGGCGGATCCGCGAGACCCCGTCCACCTGCGCACGGAGTGGGGCGTCGGATACCGTTTCTCGGCAGAGGAGGATCCCTCGTGATCATGCTCGCCGGAGCCGATGTGCTGCTGATCGTGATGACGTGCCTGCTCGTGGCGGTCTGCGTCGCGGCGCTCACGCTCGCCGTGCTGCGAGTGCTGCGCCGTCGCTCTGTCCGCGCGCAGTTGATGCTGGTCGCGAGCGCGGGGGTCGTCACGATGGCGGCCTCGGTCGTCGCGATCTCGCTGGAGATGTACATCTCGACGCACGACCTGACCGTGCTCCTCGTGGTGATCGGGGTGTCCCTTGTGCTCGGGATCACGACTGCCTGGGTGGTGGCCAGGGCGATGCGTTCGTCGTTCGATCGTCTGTCGGCATCGCTCGACGAGGTGGGCCGCGGAGGTGTGATCGTCGCCGAGCAGGGAGGATCGCGCGAGCTGGACGATCTGTCGGTACGGCTCGCCGAGGTGTCGGCGAAGGTCGATGCCGCGAATGCCGAGCTGGAGCGGCTGGACTCGGCGCGACGGCGGTTCTTCGCCTGGATCTCGCACGATCTGCGCACGCCCCTGACGGCGGTCCGTGCGCTCGCCGAGTCGATCGAAGACGGCGCGGCCGATGCTCCGGAGCGCTTCGCCGGGCAGGTGCGGGTGCAGGTGGAGACGATGAGCCGCATGGTGGACGACCTGTTCGAGCTGTCGACGCTGACCTCGGGAGCCGTGCAGCTGCAGACCCAGCAGGTCGAGCTGCTCGACGTGGTCTCGGATGCGGTCGCCGACGTCGCGGCCGCCGCAGATCGCCACGGCGTGCGCATCGTCGAGCGCGGCGTGGGCGGTCACGTGCTCTGGGCGGACCCGCATCAGCTCGGACGGATCGTCGTCAACCTGCTGACCAACGCGATCCGGCATGCGCCGCGCGGCACGGACATCGTCATCTCGGCCACCGAGGTCGAGCGGAACCGCCTCGTGCTCGGCATCCTCGATCACGGCGCGGGTGTCGCGGTGGAGGATCTCGACCGCATGTTCGACGTCGGCTGGCGCGAGGACGCGGCCCGCACGGCCCCGATCGATCAGGACGGCGTGGCTTCCGGGGCCGGTCTCGGGCTCTCGATCGCGCGCGGCCTGGCGCGTGCGCACGGCGGAGAGGTCTTCGCCGAGCGGACCGACGAGGGGTTCCGCATGAGCGTGCTCCTGCCGTTCGGGGGAGGCGGGTCATAGGCTGGAGCGCATGACTGACGTTCTTCCCGTGGGCCTCGCCCTTGATGAGTTCAGCTCCGACATCCGCCCGCAGGACGACCTCTATCGTCACGTGAACGGGGCGTGGCTCGCCCGCACCGAGATCCCGGGCGACAAGGCGCGCTGGGGCTCGTTCCACCTCCTCGCCGAGCAGGCGGAGAAAGACGTGCGCGCGATCATCGAGGAGTCGCAGGACGCCGAGGAAGGGACCCTCGCCCGCAAGATCGGCGATCTGTTCGCGAGCTTCATGGACACCGAGCGCATCGATGCCGCCGGGGTGACGCCGCTGGCCGAGACCCTCGCCGAGATCGACGCGATCGACGGCATCCCCTCGTTCCTGCGCACCGTCGGCGCCTACGACCGCGACGGCCGTGCATCGCTCATCGGCCTGTACGTCGACGGCGACCCGGGCAACCCCGAGCGCTACCTTCCGGTGCTCGTGCAGGCGGGTCTGTCGCTGCCGGACGAGAGCTACTTCCGCCTCGACACGTTCGCCGCCACCCGGACCGCCTACCGTGCACACCTCGAGCGGCTGCTCGGCCTGGCCGGCGTCGCCGACGCCGCGACGAACGCCGACCGTGCGATCGCGCTCGAGACCGAGCTCGCCGGGCACCACTGGGACAACGTGCGCAGCCGTGACGCGGTGGCCACCTACAACCTCAAGACGTGGGACGAACTGCAGGCGCTCGCCGGGGTGGACCTGACCCCGTGGCGCGAGGCGGTCTCGCCGTCGAACCCGGCGGCCTTCGATGAGGTCGTGGTCTCGCAGCCCAGCTTCTTCGAGGGGCTCGGCTCGCTCCTGACGTCCGAGCGCCTCGATGACTGGAAGGCGTGGCTGCGTGCCAAGGTCGTGCACGCGGCGGCTCCGTACCTGACCGATGATCTCGTGCAGGAGAATTTCTCGTTCTACGGCACCGAGCTCACCGGCGTTCCCACCATGCGCGAGCGCTGGAAGCGCGGCGTCTCGCTCACCGAGGGCGCGCTCGGCGAGGCGATCGGCAAGGTCTACGTCGAGCGGCACTACCCGCCGACGGCGAAGGCCGCGATGGACGAGCTGGTCGCGCACCTCATCGAGGCGTATCGCCAGAGCATCACCGAGCTCGAGTGGATGACGGCCGAGACCCGGGAGCGCGCGCTCGCCAAGCTCGACTCGTTCACCCCGAAGATCGGACACCCCGAGGTGTGGCGCGACTACTCGAGCCTCGAGATCGATCGGGCCGACCTGTTCGGCAACGTGCGTCGCGCATCGATCTTCGAGCACGACCGCAACGTCGACAAGGTCGGCAAGCCCATCGACCGCACCGAGTGGCACATGCCGCCGCAGATGGTCAACGCGTACTACAACCCGTCGATGAACGAGATCGTGTTCCCGGCTGCGATCCTGCAGTACCCGTTCTTCGACGCCGGTCGCGACGCCGCCGCGAACTACGGGGGCATCGGGGCGGTCATCGGTCACGAGATCGGCCACGGATTCGACGACCAGGGCAGCCGCTACGACGGCGACGGCCGGTTGCAGGACTGGTGGACGGATGCCGACCGCTCGGCTTTCGAGGAACGCACGAAGGCCCTGATCGCGCAGTACGACGCGCTCGTCCCCGAGGGGCTGGATGCCGAGCACCACGTGAACGGCGCGCTCACGATCGGCGAGAACATCGGCGACCTCGGCGGACTCGGCATCGCATTGAAGGCCTACGAGCTGTCGTTGGACGGCGCGGAGGCCCCGGTCATCGACGGGTACACGGGCGTGCAGCGCCTGCTGCTGTCGTGGGCGCAGGTGTGGCAGCAGAAGAGCCGGGATGCCGAGACGCTGCGCCTGCTGACGATCGACCCGCACTCGCCGAACGAGTTCCGCTGCAACCAGATCGTGCGCAACATCGACGCTTTCTACGAGGCGTTCGGAGTGAGCGAGACCGACGCCCTCTGGCTGCCCGCGGCATCGCGAGTGACCATCTGGTGACCAATCGTCGCACTCTGTGAAGCATCCCCCGGCGGTGGGGTTACGATAGCCCTGCCGCTGGGGAGCGTCTCCCCTCGGTATCCCGCACATCCACCCCCCTAAGGATCAGCGTGGGCGCTCTCGAGCCTGGTGAAGGCTTCCGCAACTCCTCGGCCCCCGAGTCCCTCGACGGCGCCCCGGAGGCATCCGGCGCGGGTCGCCGCTCCCAGCGCACCAGCCGTCGACTCCCACGACGAGCCGCCGCCGGACGCCGGTCGTTCACGGCCACCCTCCGCTCGCTGGAGGGGCTGGTCGATTCCGGTGCGCAGGTCTCGGTGCACGTCGTCGACCTCGACAACCATGTGCACGTGCTTGCCGGCGACGACCACGTCACGATGCCGATCGCGGGCCTCGGCGTGGTGCCGCTCCTGATCGAGGTCGCTGCGGGCTTCCAGAGCGGTGCTCTCGATCCGTTCGAGATCGTCGAGCGCGAGAGTGTCGAGGCGGTGGAGACCTCGGGACTGTGGCGTCATCTGCATGCGCCGGCGCTGCCCCTCGAAGACCTCGCCGTGATGGCGGCGACCGCGGGAGATCCCATCGCGGTGAACGCGCTGCTGCAGCGGGTCGGACACGATCGGGTGCGCGAGCGCATCGAATCGCTCGGGCTGCGTCGCACCGCGCTGCTCGACCGCTTCCGCGACCGCCGCGGGCCCGACGACGCCCCGCAGGTCGCCGTGGGATCCGCGCGGGAGCTCGCCGGGCTCTTCTCCGCTCTGGTGAACTCGCAGGTGGTCGACGCCGCCGTCAGCGCGCAGGTGTCGGAATGGCTGAGCCTCAACCAGGATCTGAGCCTGGTCGCAGCCTCCACGGGTCTCGACCCGTTCGCGCACGATCACGATGCGCACGGCCTCCTGTTCGTGAACAAGACCGGTCGCGATCGTGGAGTGCGCGCCGAGGCGGGTGTGCTCGCCGGTCCTCGTGCCGGGGTCGCCTACTCGCTCATCGTGTGCTTCGACGACCTCTCGATCACGCATCGCCTGCGCGCGCACGACGCCTTCCGGGTGCTCGGCGTCGAGCTCATGGAGTACACGCACTGACGATGCCGTCGCGTCGCTAGCATCGAGGGATGCCGCGATCTGACTGGACCCCGCACCGCCGTGATGACGGCGAGCTGCTGGGATGGATCCACCCCGATGGAGACGAGTGGGTGCCCGTCGACGTACTCGGGCGACCCGTCTCCGCTCCCGCGGAGTGGCTCGATGCCGAGGCTGCTCTCGAACAGCACGGCATCGCCTGGCTCGCCGATCCGTGGATGCTGGACGGCGAGGACGAGCGCCCGCTGCGGGTGCGCATCCTCGAGGTGACGCCCGACGAGCACGAAGCCCCGGGACGGATCGTGGTGAAGATCGACGACTTCGGCGATATGACCCGTCCAGCGACCACGCAGTTCATCCTGTCGTGGCCGATCCCGGACCGGCTGCGCCCACCGCGCGAGGACGACCCGGATCCGCGCACGATCGCGCGCTGAGGTGGGTCGCTGACGGGCTCAGTCGGGCAGTGACGGATGCTGCTCCGCTGCGCGCTGCCTCGGGATGAAGAGCGACAGCACCACGGCGATCGCCCCCGCGGCGATCGCGAGCCAGAAGCACACCTCGAACGCGGCCCTGGTGGGAACGGCGACACCGTCGATGTCCATGCTCATCGCGGCCAGGACGCCACCCATCACGGCTGAGGCTCCCGACGTTCCGATCGACCGGAACAGCGCGTTCAGCCCGTTCGACGCTCCGGTCTCGTTGGCCGGGACGGAACGCATGATGATCATCGGCATCGCGGCGAACGTGAAGCCGATCCCGACGCCGATCAGCAGGTTCGCGATGAGGACGTGCCACACCTCGCTCGACCACAGCAGCACGAACACGTAGGCGAGCACGATCGCGGTGGCACCGACCGTGAACAGCGGGCGCGGACCGACCGTGCGCTCGAGCCAGCCCGAGAGCGGCGAGATCACCATCATCACCAGGCCTGCCGGCATGATCACGAGTGATGCGGCGACCATGTCGAGGCCGAAGCCGCCACCGGTGGCCGGCGCTTCGAGCATCTGCGGGAACGTCACGTTCGAGGCGAAGAGCGCGAAACCCATGCCGATCGCGGCGATGTTGGTGAACAGCACCGCCGGCCGCGCGGCGACGCGGAGATCGAGCAGAGGGTCCGTGGTGCGCAGCTGGTACCAGCCCCACACCAGGAGCACCGCGAGTCCGCCGATGATGCACGTGAGCGTCAGCGGTGAGGTCCAGCCCCACTGCGCGCCCCGCGAGACGAAGAGAAGGATGCCGGTGAGGCCGATCGCGAGGCCGATGGCGCCGATCACGTCGAGTCGGCCGGGGGAGCGCAGCACGTCCTCGGGGATCACCGCGATCACCAGCGCGAGGCCGACGGCACCGAGGGCGGCCGCGAGCCAGAAGAGCATGTGCCAGTCGGCGTTCTGGGCGAGGAGGGCGGCCACGGGCATGCCGATCGCCCCACCGACGCCCATCGTCGCGCTCATGAGGGCCACGGCGGTGCCGAGGCGCTCGGGTGGCAGCACGTCGCGCATGATCGCGATGCCGAGCGGCACGACGCCCGTCACCGCACCCTGGAGTGCGCGACCGATGATCACGCCGACGATCGAACCGGAGACCGCGGCGATCACGGAACCGAGGATCAGGATCGCGAGGAGTGCGATCACGACCCGGCGCTTGCCGTACATGTCTCCGAGTCGGCCCGAGATGGGTGTGGCGACCGCGGCGACGAGCAGGGTGATCGTGACGACCCACGTCGTGTCTTCGCGCGAGGCGTTCAGCAGCTGCGGCAGCTCGGCCTGCAGCGGCACGACCAGCGTGAACATGAACGACGAGCAGAGACCCGCGAAGGCGAGCACGGCGACGATCGCCCACTTGGGAGGGGTGCGGGAGAGCCGCTTCCTGGCTCTGTCGTCACTCGCACCCACCGGCTCAGGCTATCGGCGATCGAGCGGTGCGGGGTCGATCAGCGGATGCGATCCGCGCCTCCGATTCCTCGAACGGGCCGAGGAGGGGCAGACTGGGTGCGTGCGAACCATCCGTGATCTCGACACCGTTGAACTCATCCTCGACGCGCAGGGCCTGCTCGACTCCATCCGGGGTCCGCAGCGCGTGGTGGATGCCGGAACCCTGCGCGCCCTGCAGCAGTCGGGCAACTACGTCGTCGGCTTCTTCGACGGTGAGGGCGACGACGAGCGCATGGTGGGCGCCTCCATCGCCTTCTTCGGCGAGCCCGCGCGCCGTGCGATGCACTCGCACATCACCGCCCTGCTCCCCGAATACCGCGGTCGCGGTTGGGGTCGCGAGCTCAAGGAGCACCAGCGCCAGTGGGCGTTCTCCCGCGACGTCGGCCGCATCACGTGGGTGTTCGATCCGCTCGTGGCACGCAACGCGCACTTCTTCTTCACCGTGCTCGGCGCACGCGCGACCGGCTACTCGGTCAACCGCTACGGCATCTTCGGCGGCGGCGACGCGGGCGATGAGAGCGACCGCCTCGATGTCGAGTGGGCGCTCGCCGACATCGCCAAGCCTCCGGCCGACGACACGGTCGTGGAGACCCTCGAGATCCCGGCCGACATCGAGGCGCTGCGCGTCTCCGATCCTGCGGCCGCTCACGAGTGGCGCCTGCGCCTGCGTGCGCAGATGGAGGGTCTGCTCGGCAGCGGCCTCCGGATCGCCGGGTACGACACCGCGCGCGGCTACCTCTTCACGGCCTGAGAGGATCCGCTTCACCGCGTGATCTGCGGACGCGGAGCGCTCAGCGCACCCCGCGCATGAGCTTCAGCACGGGCTTCACGCTGAGCAGCAGCCCGATGCCGACCACGATGGCGATGCCGCCGAGGATCGAGAAGAACGGCACCTCGTCGGTCGGATCGTAGAACCGTACGAGCTCGCCCGAGATGGCCGTGCCCAGCGCGATCGACAGGAAGAAGAGCGCGACCATCTGCGTGCGGAACACGGTCGGTGCGAGCTTGGTGGCAGCCGACAGGCCGACCGGTGAGATGAGCAGCTCGGCGACCGTGAACACGAAGAGGATCCCGACGATCGCGAGCAGCGGCGTGGAGTTCGCTCCTCCGCCGGCGAACGGCAGGAAGAGCAGGAACGCCGATCCCATGATGATCGCGGCCAGCGCGAACTTGACCGGGGTCGAGGGCTGTCGCTTCCCGAGCTTGGTCCAGATCGCCGCGAAGACGCCGGACAGGATGATGATGAACACCGGATTGATGGACTGCACCCACGACACGGGCATCTCCCATCCGAAGAGATTCCGGTCCAGGCGCTGGTCGGAGTAGATCGTCAGCACGGT
This sequence comes from Microbacterium sp. K27, assembly GCF_004794435.1. Classification (NCBI taxonomy): domain Bacteria; kingdom Bacillati; phylum Actinomycetota; class Actinomycetes; order Micrococcales; family Microbacteriaceae; genus Microbacterium; species Microbacterium sp. K27. Next base: position 174,455 of record NZ_SSDK01000031.1, on the reverse strand, counting down.
GAACTGCTGCTGGTACAGCGACCAGAATGCGACGCTCGTGATGAACAGCGGCAGGAACGCCCATACTCGGGAGCGTTCGGTGGCGTCGATGCGACGGCTGCCGAGGATCACCGAGAAGTAGGCGACGGCGGCGACGATCGTGACGCCGATCACGAGGGTGGCGAGGTTGTCGGGCCGGATCACGCCGGTCAGCACCAGGACGGCGACGAGTACGACCGCGCCACCGGCGATGAGCCCGACCAGGAGGTAGCGGGACTTCGGGAGCGGGTTCGGCACCTCCCGCGCCGAGGCGGGCAGCGACGTGCGACCGAACGCGTACTGGATGAGTCCCAGTGTCATCCCGATGGCCGCGAGTCCGAAGCCGTAGTGGAAGCCGAGCGAGGACTGCAGGATGCCGGTGAGGATCGGACCCAGGAAGGCGCCGAGGTTGATGCCGAGGTAGAACAGCGAGAACCCGGCGTCCCGTCGCGGGTCGTCGGCGCTGTAGAGACTGCCCACGACCGACGTCGCATTGGCCTTGAGTCCACCGGAGCCGAGTGCGACGAGCACCAGGCCGACGCCGACACCCACCGCTCCGGGGAGCAGGGCGAGGGCGAGGTGTCCCGCCACGATCACCATCGCGCTGACGAACAGCACCCGCTCCGCGCCGAACAGGCGATCCGCGAGCCACGCGCCCAGGATCGTCGAGAGGTAGACCGATCCTCCGTACGCGCCCACGATGCCGCCCGCGATCGCCTTGGGGATGCCGAGGCCGCCTTCGGTCAGCGAGAAGTACAGGTAGATGAGCAGGATGCCCTGCATGCCGTAGAAGCTGAAGCGCTCCCACATCTCCACGCCGAAGATGTGCACCAGGGCCCACGGTTGCCCGAAGAACCGGGTGTCGTCGTCGCGGGTCCGCGGTGTTCGCGCTGCAGTGCTCATCCCCAGGACGCTACTCCGGCGCAGCCGCCGGGGCCAGGGAGCGCGCGGGAACCACGGATAGAATGAGGTGCCCGTGTTCACGGGTTTCCTCCCGCATCCGACCATTGGAGCCACCATGGCCGAACAGTCCCGCCTCGACAAGGTCATCGCCCTCGCCCGCCACCGCGGGTTCGTGTTCCAAGCGGGTGAGATCTACGGCGGTTCCCGGTCGGCCTGGGACTATGGCCCCCTCGGTACGGAGCTCAAGGAGAACATCCGCCGGCAGTGGTGGCAGACGTTCGTGCGCGGTCGTGGCGACATGGTCGGCCTCGACTCCAGCATCATCCTGCCCAAGCGCGTGTGGGAGGCGTCGGGTCACGTCGCGACCTTCACCGACCCGCTGGTCGAGTGCCTGCAGTGCCACAAGCGCTTCCGCGCCGATAACCTCATCGAGGACTTCGAGGCGCGCAAGGGTCGGAAGGCCGAGAACGGTCTCGCCGACATCCCCTGCCCGAACTGCGGCACCAAGGGGCAGTACACCGAGCCCAAGGCGTTCTCCGGTCTGGTCAAGACCTACCTCGGCGTCGTCGACGACGAGTCGGGTCTCTACTACCTGCGCCCCGAGACTGCGCAGGGCATCTTCGTGAACTTCTCGAACGTGCTCACCGCGAGCCGCAAGAAGCCGCCGTTCGGCATCGGCCAGGTCGGCAAGGCGTTCCGCAACGAGATCACGCCCGGAAACTTCATCTTCCGCACTCGCGAGTTCGAGCAGATGGAGATCGAGTTCTTCACGCCGCCGGCCGAAGCGCAAGAGTGGTTCGAGCACTGGGTCGAGGCCTGCTGGAACTGGTTCATCGATCTCGGCATCGACCCCGAGAACATGCGTCAGTTCGACGTGCCGGAGGACGATCGCGCGCACTACTCCGCCGGCACGATCGACGTCGAGTACAAGTTCGGCTTCGCGGGCAAGGAGTGGGGCGAGCTCATGGGCGTCGCGAACCGCACCGACTACGACCTCTCCAGCCACAGCGAGGCGTCCGGCCAGAGCCTGACGTACTTCGACCAGGCAACGGGCGAGCGTTACACCCCCTACGTGATCGAGCCGTCCTTCGGCCTCACGCGCGCGATGATGGCGTTCCTCGTCGACGCCTACCGCGAGGAGCAGGTGCCCAACGCCAAGGGCGGCACCGACGTGCGCACCGTGCTCAAGCTCGACCCGCGCCTGGCTCCGGTCAAGGCCGCCGTGCTGCCGCTCAGCCGCAACGAGAACCTGTCGCCGCTCGCTCGCGAGGTCGCCGACACGCTCCGCAGCTCGTGGGCTGTCGACTTCGACGACGCCGGCGCGATCGGTCGCCGCTACCGTCGCCAGGACGAGATCGGCACCCCGTTCTGCGTCACGGTCGACTTCGACTCCCTCGACGACCGTGCCGTCACCGTGCGCGACCGCGACACCATGGCGCAGGAACGCGTCTCGATCGACGAGCTGCAAGCGTACCTGGCCGAGCGCCTGCGCGGCGCCTGAGCACCCGGCATCCGGACCCCGTCGGCCTCATGCAGGCCGGCGGGGTCTTTCATGTGCTCCCGGCCACCGCGCGTGCGTAGCGCTCGGAGAGCAGCTGCAGGCGGGGGATCAGCTCGGGCGGGCTCTCGACCGTGAAGTCCATCATCAGCATGCCGATGTAGGCGGCGACGGTGTCGAGGCTGTCCGCACCAGTGACGAGGATGCAGTGCTCGTCGTCGACCGGCTCGACCACCCCGACTGCGGCGTGGATCCGATCGAGCACCGCCGCGGCCGGCGCATCGATGCGCAGCCGGGCGTGCACGATCCACCCGCTCACGGCGATGGTCCGCATCGCGAACGCCGTGTAGTCGCCGCCGGGCAGCGGCTGGGGATCGAAACGGCGATGGGTCGGCATCCGCAGCTCCATCCAGTCGACACGGTACGTGCCCCACTCGTCGGTCGCGGGGTTGCGGGCGACCAGATACCAGCGGCGCACCCAGGTGAGCAGCCGATACGGCTCGACCAGCACGGGCGCGCCCTCGTAGTCGAAGCGCAGCCATTCCTCGTTGCGGATCGCGCTCGCGATGGCCTGCAGCGACGCGGCGTCGACCTCGGGGTCCGGTGCGTCGGTGTCGTTGTTCTCCGGGGCGCGGTCGACGCTCGAGCGCAGCGCATCCACCGTCGGGCGCAGGTGCGAGGGCAGCACCTGTTCGAGTTTGGCGAGTGCCCTGGCCCCCGACTCCGCCACCCCGGCGATGCCCGCTGCGGCGCGGAGTCCGACCGTGACAGCCACGGCTTCCTCGTCGTCGAGGAGCAGCGGAGGGAGGCTGCCACCGGCCCCGAGACGGTATCCGCCGACCGATCCGCGCGTGGCGTCGACGGGGTATCCGAGGTCGCGCAGCCGCTCGATGTCGTGCCGCACGGTGCGCGAGGAGACGCCGAGCCGGGCGGCGAGCTCGGTTCCGGAGCGGTCGGGGCCGGTCTGCAGCAGGGCGAGCAGGGCCAGCAGCCGCGCGGTGGGATCGGCCATGAGAACTCCTCGAAAGTTCCTCATCATTAGGAACGAATCCAACCTAATGCACTCCTACCTTCAAGATATGGAAAACACGACGCTCACGTTCCGCCCCTTCACCGTCTCGGTCTCCGCCGCCGAGGTCGCCGATCTCCAGGATCGCCTCGCCCGTACCCGTCTTCCGCAGCCTTCTCCGACGGATGACTGGGATGCCGGCACGCCCAACTCCTACCTCCGGGAGGCCATCGCCGCCTGGCGAGACTTCGACTGGGCCGCTGCCCAGGAGCGGATCAACGCCGTCCCGCACTTCACCACCGAGATCGACGGCCAGACGATCCACTTCCTCCACGTGCGCTCGGCCCACGAGGGCGCGACACCGCTGCTGCTCGCCCACACCTACCCCGGTTCATCGATCGACTACCTCGACCTGATCGACCGTCTCGTCGACCCCGTCGCGCACGGCGGTCGCGCGGAAGACGCATTCGATGTCGTGATCCCGGACGCGCCGGGCTACGGCTTCTCGCAGCCGCTCGCCTCTGCGGGGTGGACGACCGCCCGGGTCGCCCAGGCTTACGACCGGCTGATGCGCGGGCTCGGCTACGACAGCTACGGCATCCACGGCTCGGACAACGGCGCCATGGTGGCGCGCGAGCTGGGACTGCTGAACCCGGAGGGTTTCCTCGGACTGCACGTGCTGCAGCTGTTCTCGTTCCCCTCGGGTGACCCGGCGGAGTTCGAGAAGCTCGAGCCCGCGGACTACGCCGGCCTCGAGCACATGCAGTGGTTCCAGTCGGTCGGCGGGTACAACGCGATGAACTCCTCGCGCCCGCAGACCGTGTCGGTGGGGATCAGCGACTCCCCGGTCGGGCTGCTGGCTTACAGCGAGCTGTTCAACTCGTTCGGCAACGGCACCTCCCTCGTACCGTTGGAGAAGATCCTGCTCGAGGTCAGCGTGAACTGGTTCGCGAACGCGGCATCCGGCATGTCCCGCAGCTACCTGGAGAACGCCAGGGCCGACGCCGCGGCCGAAGGCGCCGAGCCGCGCATCAACGCCGCGCGCACCGGAGTCGCGGTCTTCGCCGACGACTTCCAGACGATCCGGGTCTTCGCCGAACGCGACAACTCGAACATCGTGCACTGGAGCCGCTTCGACGAGGGCGGGCACTTCGCCGCTCTGGAGCGCCCCGACCTGCTCGCCGGCGACATCCGTGCGTTCTTCGCCGACGTCCGCTGATCCTCGATCTCGAACCCCTGCTGTCCAGGCCCACCCGTGCATCCGTCGCTCGGGTGGGTCTAGCATGTCGGCATGTTCGAGCGGTGGAGCGAGTTCAACGTCGCGATGGCGGGGGCGACAGCCGCGCTCGCGGGCCTCGTGATCGTCGCGGCGAGCGTGAACATCGCCGAGATCGTGAAGTCGCGCACCCTGACCGCGCGGCTGCTGGCCGGGATCGCCGCCCTGCTCCTGGCGCTCGCGGTGTCGGCGCTGGGGCTGATCCCCGGCATCGACGGCCCGTGGTTCGGCGCGGCGGCCGTCATCGCGACACTGCTGGCCGCGGTGTTCCAGGTGCACGCGACGCGCCTCATCGCGACCGATCCGAGCCCCGAGGATCGTGCCCGTCCGCTCAAGTACCTGGTCGGCTTCCTGCCGATCTTCGCCTATCTCACCGCGGGTGTGCTGGTGTGGATCGGGCATCCGGCCGCACTGTACTTCGCGGCGGCGGGCTGTCTGCTGGCGATCGCGTCGGCCGTCGTCGTGTCGTGGGTCGCACTCGTCGAAGTCCTGCGCTGAGAGACCGTGCGCTGAGAGACCGTGCGCTGAGAGACCGTGCGCTCGTGCTCGCGACTCAGCCCGTGACGGTGAGCTGCACCTCGGGGGTGCCGCCGGCCTCGACCCAGGCGAGTGAGCGCTCCAGGATGCCACGCAGCACGTCGAGGTCGATCTGCTCGAGGTCCTTGATGTAGAGGCAGCCAACGCCGGTGGTGTGCGGGCCGAGCTTCGCGAGGGCCTCGCTGTGCGCGGCGACGCCGTCGAACAGGTAGATCGTGGTGGCGGCCTTGCGCGGGGCGAAGCCGAGCAGTCCGCTGTCGCCCTCGGTGCCGGTGGGGTAGCGGTAGTGGCAGGATCCGAACCCGATGATCGTGCCCCAGGTCTGCGGTTCGCGTCCGGTGATCTCCTGCATGAGCGCGGTCAGGGTCTCGGCGTCCCGGCGGCGGACCGCGGGGGAGGAGCGGGCGATGAGCCCTGCGACGTCGTCCCCCGTGGGTTTCACTTCGAGGCCTTCGCCGCGGCCTTCATGGCCTTCTTGTGCTCGCGCACCTTCGCGAGCGAGTCCGGCGAGACGATGTCGGCGACGCTGCGGTACGACCCGTCCTCACCATAGGGAGCGGAGGCCTCACGCCACCCCTCGCCCGTGAAGCCGTACTGCTTGCCGAGGAGGGCGAGGAAGATCTTGGCCTTCTGCTCGCCGAAGCCGGGAAGGGCTTTCAGTCGCTTCAGCACCTCGGGCCCCGACGGGTCCCCTTCGGTCCACAGGGCGGCGGCGTCGCCGTCCCAGTCGTCGACGAGGGTCTGGCACAGTGTCTGCACGCGTGTCGCCATGGACCCGGGGAAACGGTGCACGGCCGGCGTCTGCTTGAACGCCTCGAGGAACTCGTCCGGTGCCATGCCGGCGATCGTCGCGGCGTCGGCTGCTCCGGTGCGCTGCTCGATCTTGAGCGGACCGGCGAACGCGGTCTCCATCGGAACCTGCTGGTCGAGCAGCATCCCCACGAGGAGGGCGAGCGGATTGTCGGTCAGCAGCTCATCGGCGGCGGTGTCTCCGGTGATGTGAAGGGCCATGAGTCCATCCTCTCGCGATCCGATCAGATCGCGAGAGGCTCCTGAATGATCGCGTAGCGCAAGAAGCCAGCGGGACGCACGCTGGGGGGAGGGGCATGAGCTGCTATCCGGTGTCGCTGGTGAACTGCTGCAATACTGACGACCATGGCGCAACCGACCACCAAAGCTATCGAACGCCCTCTCATCCCCGGGATGTCTCCACTGGAGGCGGCGAGCGATCTCCTGCTTTCGTTGGGAGAGGCGCGATCCTATGCGCAGAATCGACGCCGGAGTTGGTCCCGATGGTCGACAGGGGTGAGGCTTCTGATGTTCGCCGTTTCGGCCATGGCGACGATCACTTTGGGCTTGGCGGCTACGGATGCGTGGGGAAAGGTCGGCTTCGTCCTTTCTGCGTTGGTGACGTCGCTGACAGCCCTGGAGCCCTTCTTCAATTGGCGGAGCCGGTGGATCGACGCCGATGATGCGCTTGCCGGCTGGTACGACGTCGAAGAAGAGTTGCGCCGGATGGTGGCTACCTCAACCGAGTCCGGCCTGACGCACGCCGAGGTCGATCGACAGTACAAGCGCTACCGCAAGATCTGGAACGACTGGTCCGCGAGCTGGGTGTCTGCGCGTAAGTCCACCGATTAAGCCGGGTGTCGTGCCCTGAAGCCGTATTCTGCCCAACTGGCTGGTGTGTCCGCGCCAGCGAGGTTCATCGGCGTTGAGCGCCGACCAGCTCATGTTGTCGCTGCGCCGACGTGCTTCGGGTCAACCCCACATCGGGCACACACGGGAGTGACACCAGCGCACGGTCGTCGCCGAGTAGAGTCCGCTACGTGTTCGGGTGGATCCGGTACTAGAACAGCCCCATCCCGTCGACGCCTTCAGCCCAGACGCGGTAGCTGCTGTCCGCCATGCCTCCAGTTTGTCACCGGGAAGGCCAGGTGGTGGCGTCGTCGTCTGCGGCACTAGCCCACCACGCGCAGCCAGTCTCTAACTCGAACCTCCATCCGTTCGACGTCGGCTGCAGTTAGGCGACCAGTGTGTGCCAGTGCTCTCCTCGTGCGGTTCAGCTCCGCGAAGTAATACGTCACCCAGCCTTGATCGCCGAGGAGCGGTTCAAAGTAGACCCATTGGCTCCTGATGATGTCTCCGTACTGCGGGAAATCCACGTACGACAACAATGAGTCGCCTCGCGGGCCGTGCCAACGAGCTTTCTCGTCGTCTTCTTGTCGCTTCTCAGCGCTCCTGCGGATTGACGCATCGACTCCACTGTCCCACCAGCCGGTGCCGTGGGCTTCCTTCAAAGTAGATTCCACGAGTTCACGGATCGAGTTCTCGAGGCAGTAGAGAAGCTCATAAACATCGCCCATCGCGGCCGCTTGAGCTCGAGCTTGTGCTGAAAACCTCGAAATGGTGTCCTCCGCCTTGACCGGAGGGGAGCCCTCTTCCACAGCCAATGCGCGGTTGATTGCCATCGACCTAAACAAGAAGGCTTGCAGGCCAAGATCCGTCGCAGTCATAGCAGGTTCGCCTTGAGTGACTTGAAGATCGCGTCATAGACAGCGACGTCTGTTGAGAGGGGAAGATGCACGTGAACGTCATGCCGCAAGCTGAGTGATCCACCAAAGGCGGGCACCGCGCCTGGCACTGGGGCGTCGCCTTCGCTGGCAGCGTCTCGGGGAGCTATTTGATCATCTGCTAAGCCTGAGGCTGGCGGGTCGGCCTCGAAGTCCGCGAGGGTGGCCAATGCCTTGAAGGTTGATGCCATCTTCTGGGTAACCGATTCGCCTTTGTCTGAAAGGCGCCCGAACATGCCGGCAAGTTGCTGAGACGATTTGGAGTGAGCCTCGGTATCCACGGCATACAAATCGCTGTACCCACGACGGAGGGAGGCCGCCATGACCCGTTTTGATGATGATGGATCCTTATAGTGTCGGTAGGTTTCTGTTGGCCGTCCGCTCTCATCTAGAAAACCGATCGCCTTCATGACCGGAATAATTGGCCGATCAGAAGAGCTGGCAAAGCCGATCTGCTTGAGGAACTCATACGTAAAGGCTTGTGGCACTCCTGCCTTTTGGATTGCTTCGAAGACCTTTGCGGTGTTCTTCGTGCTCGTGAGGTAGGCAGTAGGCACAGTCATGGGCACGACTCTAGGGAGAGCGTGCCGCCCTCAGCAAGGGCGGTCCGGTATCGGGACACGCGGCGTGATCGCCTTCAATGCCTAACGGGCCGGATACTCACGTTTGGCAGCTGGTAACCGTAGTCGAGCGTGTCAGGCGGTGGCGGCGTCCTCCGACGACTCAGCCTCGGGTGCGATGCCGTAGAGCGCGGCCAGTGCCGCGGTGAACTCGTCGGCACGACCCGCCGCGGCGAGCTCGTGAGCGCGCACGGTCGGAGTGTGCAGCAGCACGCCGGAGAGGTGACGCAGGGCCTGTTCGACCTTGCCGTCCTCGTCGCCGCGCGCCCGGGCACGATCGATCTCGCGTTCGAGCAGCTCGAAGATGTGCGAGCGGAAGGCCACGACCGACGGGGTCACGCTCTGACGCGCGCCCACGACATGGAACGTCTCGGCGGCTTCGCGGACGACGCTGCGAGCGGCATCCGTCGCCTGCAGTTCTTCGAGCGGTGCGTGCAGGCGGATGGTCTCGAGGTCGAGCAGTGCGACGCCCTCGAGGGAGGCGACGGCGGGATCGACGTTGCGCGGCATGCCCAGATCGACCACGAGCTGGCTGTGCGCGCCCACGGGGCAGCCTGCTGCGGCGGGACCTGTCGGCAGCTGCAGGTGCTCGGGGCCGAGCACGGGCTCCGTGGCCGTGGTGCAGGTGATGAGCAGGCTCGAGTGTGCGGCGGTACGGGCGTACTCGTCGGCGGTGATCGGACGGATGCCGTGCTTCGCGGCGAAGACCTCGGCGCGGCCGGAGGGCGAGTACACCGAGATGTTCACGGCGCCGCGCTCGCGGAGCGTGGCGAGAGTGACCGCGGCGTAGGCGCCGGTGCCGACCAGAAGCACGCGCTCGGCGGACCAGTCGGCGATGCGGCTGTCGGCGAGTTCGAGCGCGAGGCGCACGAGCGAGCGGCCGGCACGACCGAGGGCGGTGACGTTCTTGACCTTGCGTTGTGCCTGGCTGGCGCGCTGGAAGAGGCGCTCGAGCTCGGGCGAGGTGGTGCCGTCCTTGCGGGCGGACTTGAGGGCGCGGCGCACCTGGCCGGCGATCTCGCCCTCGCCGGAGACGACGGATTCGAGGCCGGAGGCGACGGAGAAGAGGTGCTCGGCAACGCGTCGACCCGAGTGCACGGTGTAGGCGCCGTCGAGGTCGGCGGCGGAGATGCCGGTCGCGGACTCGACCGCCTCGATCACGGCCTCGACGCCGATGGCGCCGGCGGCGGTGACCGGTTCGTCCATTTCCACGTACGCCTCGAACCGGTTGCACGTCGCCAGGACGACCGCACCCTGCACGCACGGCGTCATGCCCACGATGGTGGGAGCGACGTCGTCGGGGGTGCGGCTCAGGCGTTCGAGCAATTCGAAGGAGGCGGTCTTGTGACTCGCCGTCACACACAGCAGCACAGATCGATTGTACCGGAGCGTCTGCGGGCGAGGGTCCGACCCGTCGAACTCGGCGGCTCCATAAGGCGCGGATGGGAGGATGGACGCATGGCCCTCTCCGACGCCCCGCTCCTGCGCGCCCTCGCCGGCGACCGTCCTGCCCACCCTCCGGTGTGGTTCATGCGACAGGCCGGCCGGTCGTTGCCCGAGTACCGCGAGCTGCGCGTCGGAACCAGGATGCTCGATGCCTGCCTCACCCCTGACCTCGCCGCCGAGATCACTCTGCAGCCGGTGCGTCGCCACGGGGTCGATGCGGCCGTGTTCTTCAGCGACATCGTGATCCCGCTGCGCCTCGCCGGCGTCGATGTCGAGATCGAGCCCGGTCGCGGCCCGGTGTTCGCGAACCCGGTGCGTACGGCAGCCGACGTCGAGCGCATCACCGCGATCGACCCGGACGACCTGGACGGCACGGCCATCGCCGAAGCGGTCCGTCTCGTCACGGCGGAATTGGGCGACACCCCGCTGATCGGGTTCGCGGGCGCGCCCTTCACGCTCGCGGCCTATCTCGTCGAGGGCGGTCCCTCCAAGGAGCACCTGCGGGCCAGGGCCATGATGCACTCCGACCCGGACTCGTGGAACCGGCTGGCTGGCTGGCTCGCCAAGGTCTCTCGCCGCTTCCTCGAGACGCAGCGCGACGCCGGAGCCTCGGTCGTCCAGCTCTTCGACAGCTGGGCAGGATCCCTCAGCACCGCCGACTACCGCGCCTTCGTCGCCCCGCATTCGCACGCGGCGCTTGCGGGCATCGGTCTGCCGACGATCCACTTCGGCGTCGGCACCGGCCCGTTCCTCGCCGACATGCGCCTCGACGGTGCGGCCGACGGGGTGGGAGTCGACTGGCGCCAGCCGCTCGACGAAGCGGCCGCGATCCTCGGGCCGGATGTCACGGTGCAGGGCAACATCGACCCGGCGCTCCTCGCAGCCCCGTGGCCGGTGCTCGAGGCCCACGTGCGCGACGTCGTGGAGCGCGGCCGTGCGGCGCGAGCCCACATCCTCAACCTCGGCCACGGCGTTCCTCCGGAGACCGATCCCGACCAGCTCACCCGTATCGTCGAGCTGGCGCACGCGATCTGACCTCAGGCCCTCCGTGCCGGCTGCAGGCGGTGCGTGATCCGCAGGTCGTCGAGGGTGAAGCGTCCCTGCGGAAGTGCTTCGCGGATGCGCGCATCGTCGAACGGGCGTGACGGCCGGATCCCGAGGGGCGCTTCCGGAGCGAACGGCGCGGGTTCGCTCACGCCTTCGGCGAGCATCCGCGCCTGGGCCTTCGCGACGAGCGGCACGACCATGGTCCACTCCGTCACCTGCGCCAGCGCGCGCACCATCCATGTCGGCACGGGGACGAAGGCGGGTCGGCGTCCGGCGACGCGGGCGATGCGGCGGATGGCCTCGCCGAGCGTGATCTCGTCGGCTCCCATGACGGCGATCGTCGGTTCCTCGATGCGGCCCTCGAGAGCGGCGACGAGCACATCGACCGCATCCTCGACCGGTACCGGCCGTGCCGTGCGCTCGCGATATCCGACGGTCCAGAAGAACGGCAGGGTCCGCACCGCCTTGGTCACGTGGTCGATCATGTGGTCGCCGGGGCCGTAGATCATGCCGGACTTGAGGATCGTGTGCGGGATGCCGGAGGCGCGCACGATCTCTTCCGCCTCCCACTTCGACTCGTGATAGCCGGACCCGCAGTCGGGGCGTGCCCGGAGGAAGCTGACGAGGACGATGCGCTGCACCCCCGCGCGGCGAGCGGCCTCCACGACGGCTCTCGTGCCGTCGACGTGCACGCGACGGAAGGTCTGCTCTCCGATCTCGCGGTTGATCCCGGCGCAGTGCGCGACGGCGTCGCACCCCTCGAACGCGGAGGCCAGCGCGTCGACGTCGGTGATGTCGACGCCGTTTCGACGGGAGACGACGACCGCATCGTCGAGACGTTCGGCGAGGTTCCTGCCGACGAAACCGGTACCGCCCGTGATGGCAACTCGCACGATGCCTCTCCTTCGCTCATTAGCTACGCGGCTAAACACTATCTAGCAAAGGTGCTATATTGCAACCATGGCAGACAGCGCGACCGACATCTTCGCAGCGCTGGCGCACCCTACGCGGCGCCAGATCCTGCAGGACCTGAAAGACGGTGAGCTCGCGGCCGGCGAGATCGCGTCGCGCTTCTCCGCGAGCGGCCCGACCATCTCCCGTCATCTGAGCGTGCTCCGCCAGGCCGGACTCATCAGCGAGCGCCGCGACGCCAATCGCATCCTCTACTCCCTCGTCGGCGAGCGCCTGGCTCTCTCGGTCGGCGACTTCCTCTCCACGGTGTGCCCTGAGCAGATCGTGCTGCGCGAGGTGCGCAAGCGCGGGCGCGGTGCGTCGGAGCCCGTCGAGGCGTGAACCGTCCGTCGCCGGGGCCCGACCGGCCCGGTGCGAGAATTGACGCATGAGCCCTGAGCCCTCCGCTGCCGAGCCGTCCGACCTCGCCGCCCGTGCGGCGGACAAGCATGTCGTCGTGGTCGGAGGCGGCATCGGGGGCCTCGTCGCTGCGCGGGAGTGCGCCAAGGTCGGGATGCGCGTCACCGTGCTCGAGGCCGCCGACGATCTGGGTGGCGCGATCCGTCGAGTCGATCTGGATGGCGTGATCGTCGATGCCGGCGCCGAGAGCTACGCGACCAGGGGTGGCCTCGTGCGAGCGCTCGTCGAGGAGCTGGGACTGGCCGACCGCATCGTGGTCCCGCAGGCCGGCGGCGCATGGCTCGCCGGCATTCCCGGAGTGGGCGCGGCACCTCTCCCGGCCGGCGGCATCCTCGGCATCCCCGCCAACCCTTTCCAGCCCGACGTCCGCCGCATCATCGGGTGGTCCGGCGTCTGGCGCGCCTATCTGGATCGCGTGCGGCCGCCACTCACGATCGGCCACCAGCTCAGCCTCGGCAAGCTCGTCGCCTCGCGCATGGGGGCGAAGGTGCGGGATCGCCTCGTCGCTCCCGTGACGACCGGTGTCTACTCCGCCTCTCCCGACGACGTCGACATCGATGTCGCGGCGCCCGGACTCAATGCCGCCCTGACCCGGGTCGGCTCCCTCTCGGGGGCTGTGCAGACGCTCCGTGACGAGGCTGCGGCGAAAGCCTCTCACGCCGCGTCGGGGGCGAAGTCGCCAGCAGCGAAGACCCCCTCTACGACACCGGGAGCCGCCGTGGAGGGACTCTCCGGAGGTATGAGCACCCTCGTCGACGCGCTCGCCGCCGACCTGGTGCGGCTCGACGCCGACGTGCGCACGGGCGTGCGCGTGCGCCGTGTGCGCAAGGTGGGGGCGGCCTGGACTGTCGACGTCGAGGTCGCGCCTACCCGTGAGGTTCCCTCGAGCGTCGACGACGCAGACCCGCTCGTGGTCGAGCTGCAGGCGGCCGTCGAGGATTCCGCGCCGCCCGTGATCGAGGAGCTCGCCGCCGACGCCGTCATCATCGCGACCCCCGAATCCGCAGCGCGGGAACTCCTCGCCTCGGTGGTGCCCGACCTTCTGAAGACAGAGGCCGCAGCCTCTCCCGAGATCGAGATCGTCACCCTCCTCCTCGAAGCGCCGGAACTCGCCACCCCGCCCCGCGGTACCGGCGTGCTCACCGTCCCGGGCAGCCACACCGCCAAGGCGCTCACCCACTCGACGGCGAAGTGGGGCTGGGTGCGCGAGGCCGCAGGTGCTCGGCAGATCGTCCGGGTGTCGTTCGGCGCGCAGGGCGAGCCGGCGGCCACCGCGGGCCTGAGCGACGACGCGGCCGCAGACCTCGCGCGGCGAGAAGCCGCCGCCCTGCTCGGCGTCGCCATCGGCCCTGCGGCCGTCGTCGCCTCGCATCGGGGACGCTTCGTGCAGTCGCAGCCGGCGTCGATCATCGGGTCCGGAGAAAGGCGCACAGCGGCGCGCGCAGCTGTCCAGGCGGTGCCCGGCGTGGCCGCGGTGGGGGCCTGGCTGGCGGGAACGGGGCTCGCTCAGGTGGTCCCGGATGCGCGGGACGAGGCCGACCGTCTGCGACGCGCCCTGTTGTGGGACTGATCGTCGGAGTGGGAGTGCCCTCCGTGTCAACCCTCTGACCCATAGATGCCGAAATCGGCATACGGGGTTACGCTGGGTACCTGGCCGCGGGGTGCGAAAGCCTGCGGCCGGTCCCAACCGGGCGAATCTGGCCGGACTACCGGAACAAGGTGAGGAGACCCCATGAAGGGGAAGATCGGACTCGTCGTCGGGCTCGGCGTGGGCTACGTCCTCGGCACCCGTGCCGGACGTGAGCGCTACGAGCAGATCAAGACGCAGTGGCTCAAGGTGTGGAACCTCGATCCCGTGCAGGAGCAGGTCACCAAGGTCAAGGGCTTCGTCGGCGACAAGGCCGCGGCCGTCCCCGGCGCTCTCTGGAGCGGGGTCGTGAAGGTCGCGAAGTCGGTCAGCGGCAACGGCACGCCCGGTCAGCGGCTCGACTCCGCCATCGCCACCGGACGCGAGGCGGCCGAAGACCTCGCCGAGGCGACGGAAGAGGCGGTCGAAGCCGCGAAGGCCACCGCGTCGTCGAATGCCTCGTCGAGCAAGACGTCGACCAAGACCGCAGCCAAGCCCGCCGCGAAGAAGCCCGCGGCCAAGAAGCCGGCTGCGAAGTCCGCCCCCAAGAAGTCCGGCGCCTGACATGCCCCGCGGATACCGCGATCGCGCCGACGACAGCCTGCTGACTCTCCTCGGAGACCTGCCGGAACTCGTCACGAATCTGGTCAAGGCCGAGATCGACGCCGCGAAGGCGTGGATCTCGCGCACCTCGAAGGACGCCGGCATCGGTTCCGTGTGGTTCCTCGTCGCGCTGTTCTTCCTGTTCTGGGCCGTGCCGGTGATCCTCGTGTTCGCGATCGCCGGGCTGTCCTCCTGGTGGCCCGTGTGGCTCTCCGCGATCGCGGTGTTCGGCATCCTGATCCTCGCCGTGCTGCTGTTCGCGCTGCTCGGGATCCTCAAGTTCCGCAAGGTGCTCGCGCGCCAGAACCCGGCGCAGGCCGTCGCCGAGGACATCCGACTCGTGAAGGAGGCCGGCGATGACGAATTCTGAGTCGCTGCCGCGCACCGCCGTTCCCGGCGGGATCGTCGACCCCGTCGCCTCGGCCCGCGCCGAGCTGAAGGCCGCCCTCGCGGCGATCGAGGTCAAGGGGAACATCCCACGCCGGGTCGAGAAGGCATCGACGCGTGCGGCGGCGAAGGCCCGCGTGTTCGCGGACCGCAACCCGATCGGGGCGATCGCCGCCGCGGTCGGCATCGCCGCGGCGGTGGGGGGCGCGGTCTGGGCGATCGCGCGCTTCCTCTCGCGCTGAGGTGCAGCATTCCAGGATGCCGTGAGCAGCCCTCGCGGGTGATTAGCGGCTCCTGCGCAAACGAGGCAGACTGGGGAGCATGATGTCCGAAGAGCGCGATGAGAACCCGTCCGGCTTCACCCTCTGGGCTGTCTGGCGACGAAACCCCGACGTCCCCGTGACGGAGACCGACTCGACCGAGCTCGAGACGATCGTCTCCTACATCGAGGACTCCGGCGTCACCGTCCGCGGCTTCTACGACGTCTCCGGCCTCAAGGCCGATGCCGACCTCATGGTGTGGCTGCACGGTGACACTGCCGAGGAGCTGCAGAAGGCGCTCCGCCGCCTTCGTCGCACCGAACTCCTGCGTGCGCTGCTCCCGGTGTGGAACGTGATGGGCGTGCACCGCGACGCCGAGTTCAACCGCTCGCACGTTCCGGGCTTCCTCCGCGGGGTCGACCCCAAGGAATGGCTGTGCCTGTACCCGTTCGTGCGCACGCCCGAGTGGTACCTCGCGCCGGAGGAGGAGCGTCGCAAGATGCTCGCCGACCACGGCCGCAAGGGTGCCGCCTTCAAGGGTGTGCTCGCGAACACCGTCGCGTCGTTCGCGCTCGGCGACTACGAGTGGCTGCTTCCGCTCGAGGCCGATGAGCTCACCGACCTCGTCGACATGATGCGCGACCTCCGCTACACCGACGCCCGCATGTATGTGAAGGAGGAGGTGCCCTTCTACACGGGGCGCAGGCTCCGGTTCGACGAGATCGCGGACGTCCTCCAGTAAGCCCATGAGCACCCCCATCCGTCTGGGTACCCGTCGCAGTGCGCTCGCGCAGGCGCAGTCGGGCCATGTCGCCACGGCCCTCGAGAAGCTCTCGGGGCGTCGGGTCGAACTCGTCCCGATCACCAGCGAGGGCGACACGAATCGTGCATCCCTCTCCGAGATCGGCGGCCAGGGCATCTTCGCCACGCGCCTTCGCGAGGCGCTGTTCGCGGGGGAGTGCGATTTCCTCGTGCACTCGCTGAAGGACCTGCCGACGGCGATCCCCGATGGCCTCGTGATCGCCGCGACGCCGAAGCGTGAGGATCCGCGCGATGTGGTCCTCACCCGCGACGGCACCGCACTGCACGAACTGCGCTCCGGCAGCACGGTCGGCACCGGTTCGCCGCGGCGTATCGCGCAGGTGCGTCGTCGGGCGCCGGGCGCCGAGGTGGTCGACATCCGCGGCAACGTCGACTCCCGTCTCGCCCGGGTCGCCTCCGGGGAGCTGGATGCGGTGATCCTCGCGGCGGCGGGCCTCTCGAGACTCGGAGCGAAGTCTCCGCTGCGACGGGAAGAGCTCGGTCTCGCCGAATGGCCGACCGCGCCCGGGCAGGGATCGCTCGCCGTCGAGACCCGTGCCGATGCACCGGAAGAGCTGCTCGCGGCCCTCGCCGGTCTCGACGACGCCGACACCCGTCTGGCCATCACCGTCGAGCGCGCGATCCTGCAGGGACTGGATGCCGGATGCCAGGCGCCGATGGCCGCGCACGCCGTGGTGGACGGCTCCTCGATCCGGGTCAGGACGGTCGTCTACGCCGCTGACGGAGGGCGCCGGATCGGCCTCGACGTCACCGAAGACCTGAACGGGGAGTATATTCGTCGGAACGGCAGTGGCAATGGAGCGGATGCTGCCGATGGTGCAGACCCGATGCACGCAGCGCGCGAGCTCGGGTTCACTGTTGCCCGTCGGCTGCTCGATCAAGGGGCGGCCGGCCTCGTATCCCGAGAGCAATCCTCATGACCACTTCCGAAATCAAGCAGGACCGACCGCTGGACGGCTGGCGAATCCTCGTGCCCCGTGGCGGACCGTGGGGCGACAG
Source organism: Microbacterium sp. K27 (assembly GCF_004794435.1). Taxonomy (NCBI): domain Bacteria; kingdom Bacillati; phylum Actinomycetota; class Actinomycetes; order Micrococcales; family Microbacteriaceae; genus Microbacterium; species Microbacterium sp. K27. The sequence continues at coordinate 157,459 of NZ_SSDK01000031.1, read as the reverse complement.
CGTCGCCGCGAGTCTGCGCGCGCTGGGCGCCGTGCCCGTCGTCGCGCCGCTCATCAACTTCGCGCCGACGACCGATCAGGCGACGCTCGACTCCGCGCTCGCGCAACTGGCCGCGGGGGAGTTCGACTGGCTGACCGTCACCAGCGCCACCACCGTCGACGTGCTCTTCGCGCACCGAGCCGTCGTGCCGCGTGCGACCAAGATCGCCGCCGTCGGTGAGACGACCGCCGCGGCTCTGCAGGCGGTCGGCTACGAGGTGACGCTGGTTCCCGAGCAGGACAACTCCGCCGAGGGGATGGCGCAGCAGCTCATCGCCCTCGAGAAGGAGCCGCGCCGTATCCTCGCCCTGCGCAGCGAGATCGCGAAGCCGGTGCTGAGCCGGTTGCTCTCCGAGGCTGGTCACGACGTGCACGGCGTCGTCGCCTATCGCACGGTGGGAGTGCCGGTGACGGAGCGCATCCGCCGCGACGTCGAGAACGGACGGATCAACGCGATCCTGATCACCAGTGGGTCGGTCGCCGAGCAGGTGCGCGAGCAGTTCCCGGAGATCCCGGACGAGACGCTGCTCGCCGCGATCGGACCGCGGACCGCGAAGGACGCGCAGCGTGCGGGCCTGCCCGTGTCGGTCGTCGCCGACCGCCAGACCGTCGACGCGCTCATCGATGCGGTCTCGCACTTCACTCTTCCGCACGCGGCCGACGAGTTCGCGCCGTGAGCTTTCCCGACGTTCGACTGAGGCGTCTGCGGCAGTCGCCGGCAGTGCGAGATCTCGTGCGTGAGACCTCGCTGCAGCCTCGACAGCTCGTGCTTCCGCTCTTCGTGCGCGAAGGCATCTCCGAGCCCGTGCAGATCGGCTCGATGCCCGGCGTCGCTCAGCACTCCCTGGATTCACTGCGCGCGGCGGCGGTCCAGGCGGCGGAGACCGGTGTCGGCGGAGTGATGCTGTTCGGCGTGCCCGCCGTCCGCGACGCCGTCGGGTCGGGAGCCGACGATCCGCACGGCATCCTGAACGTCGCGACCGAGGCGCTGGCCGCCGAGGTCGGCGACGCGCTCGTCGTGCAGACCGACCTGTGCCTGGACGAGTTCACCGATCACGGCCACTGCGGCGTTCTGGCCGCCGATGGCTCCGTCGACAACGACGCGACTCTCGAGCGGTACACCTCGATGGCGCTCGCACAGGCGCGCGCAGGTTCTCAGCTGCTGGGGCTCTCCGGGATGATGGACGGCCAGGTCGCGGTGATCCGCCGGGCGCTCGACGCCGAGGGGTTCACCGACACCCTCCTGCTCGCGTATGCCGCGAAGTACGCCAGCGCCTTCTACGGACCCTTCCGCGAGGCTGTCGACTCTCAGCTCACCGGCGATCGTCGCACGTACCAGCTCGACCCGGGCAACCGGCGCGAGGGTGTGCGCGAGGCCGTCGTCGATGAGGCCGAGGGGGCCGACATCGTCATGGTGAAGCCGGCGATGGCCTTCCTCGACGTGCTGCGCGAGGTGCGCGACACCGTGAGTATTCCAGTGTGGGCATATCAGGTCTCCGGCGAGTACGCCATGATCGAGGCCGCCGGTGCGAACGGGTGGATCGACCGTCGCGCGGCCATCCTCGAGTCCCTTCTCTCCATCCGCCGCGCCGGTGCGGATGCGGTGCTCACCTACTGGGCCACCGAAGCGGCCGGCTGGCTGCGCGACTGACTTCTGCGAGGAGCTCTCCTTCATGACCGACCGCAACGACGACCTGTTCTCCGCTGCCCGCGCGGTGATTCCCGGTGGGGTCAACTCTCCGGTGCGCGCCTACGGATCGGTCGGCGGCACGCCGCGGTTCCTCGCCTCGGCGAAGGGCGCGAGGGTCACCGATGCCGCCGGTCGCGAGTACGTCGATCTCGTCGCCTCGTGGGGTCCTGCGCTTCTCGGGCATGCGCACCCGGAGATCGTCGCCGCGGTGCAGGAAGCCGCGTCCCGTGGGCTCTCGTTCGGCGCTCCGACCGAGGGCGAGGTCGAACTCGCCGCGCTGATCGCCGACCGTGTGCGGTTCGGCGAGACCCGACCCATCGAGCGCGTGCGCCTGGTCTCCACGGGCACCGAGGCGACCATGACGGCCATCCGCCTCGCGCGCGGTGCCACCGGTCGCGACCTGCTCGTGAAGTTCGCCGGTCACTACCACGGCCACTCCGACGGCCTTCTCGCGGAAGCCGGTTCCGGCGTCGCGACGCTCGCGCTGCCGGGCTCCGCCGGGGTGCCGGCGCCGATCGCCGCCCAGACCCTCGTGATCGGCTACAACGACCCGGAGGCTCTGGCCGCCGTGTTCGCCGAGCACGGTCAGCGCATCGCCGCCGTCATCGTCGAGGCCTCGGCCGCGAACATGGGCGTCGTCGCTCCGCTGCCCGGATTCAACCGTCTGATCGCCGAGACCGCGCATGCTCATGGCGCACTGATGATCCTCGACGAGGTGCTCACCGGATTCCGGGTGCACCCGGCCGGATTCTGGGGGCTGCAGGCCGCCGCGGGCGAGGAATACCTGCCCGACATCTTCACGTTCGGCAAGGTCGTCGGCGGGGGCATGCCGCTGGCCGCGCTCGGTGGACGTGCCGAGGTCATGGACCTGCTGGCCCCGCTCGGGCCGGTCTACCAGGCGGGCACACTGTCCGGAAACCCGCTCTCGGTCGCTGCGGGTCTCGCGACGCTGCGGCTCGCGACCCCCGAGGTCTATGCGACCGTCGACGCCGCATCCGCTCGGGTGTCCACCGCGCTCGACGCCGCGCTCACGTCGGCCGGTGTCACGCACGCGGTGGCCACCGCCGGCAACCTGTTCAACGCTTCTTTCCGGGCCTCGGCGCCGCGCAACTATGCCGAAGCGCAGGCGCAGGAGTCGTTCCGCTACGCGCCGTTCTTCCACTCGCTGCGCGAGCAGGGCGTCGCTCTTCCGCCGAGCGTGTTTGAAGCCTGGTTCCTCACCGCCGCACACGGCGAGGAGGAACTGCAGCAGATCGAGGCCGCACTTCCCGTCGCTGCGACCGCTGCGGCTGCGGCGCGGCCGTAACGCGGGCACACGCGCACACGGGATTCACTCTTCGACGCCGACGCCAGCGGTGCTTCTCGGCGCCCGGATGCCGCGATGAATCGAGTATGGTACATATATTCGAATCTCGGGAGGAATGCGTGATGACTGGTGCTGATCGACAAGGGATCGTTGCGTTCCTGTGAGCAACTTCCAGACAACTGGCAGGGCCGCGCTGGCAGACTGGGGGACATGGTGACGTTGCTGCTGGACCAGACGCAACTGGAGGTCGTGCTCTCGCCGATCGAACGTGCCGCCACCTTCCACCGCGACAACCTCCGTATCGCGCGCGACACCATCACCAAGGTGCAGCTGACGGAAGACGCCTGGACCTGGCTCCGCGGAGTCCCGAACCCGGGGACGCACATTCCCGGTGTTCTCGCCGCAGGCAGCTGGAAGGCCGCGGGCAGCCTCGACTTCGTGCTGATCCGCCGGCGTCGCCCGAGCGTCGTGATCGATCTCGAAGGCGACCCGCAGTACCGCCGACTGATCCTCACCACCAGCCACGGGCTCGCGCTCACTCAGGCACTCCGGCTCGATGTGTCGACCGAACCGGCGAACGTCGAGGAGATCGTGGCCACGGCACCGGTCCCGGTCTCGAAGGGACGACGACGCCCCGTCATCCGCCCCCGGCCCGCCTGACGCCGACGTCGGGAGGCGGTGCCTCGCGATGCACGGCCTCCCTTCAACGCAGAACGCCCTCCAGACCCGCAGGTCCGGAGGGCGTTCTCGTCGGCGAGGCGCTCAGCCGTGGTGGTGATCCCCGTGTTGGTTCTCACCGTCGTGGTTCTCGCCGTCGTGGTTCTCACCGTCGTGGTTCTCGCCGTCGTGGTTCTCGCCGTCGTGGTTCTCACCGGTGTTCTCGTCAGAGTCATCGGGAGTCGTCTCGTCGCCTCCCGCGGAACCCTCGGCCAGGGGCACGGTGTCGATGACGCCCGTGGAGGCGACGCTCCAGTGTGCGTTCTCCGCGGGGGCCTCCGGCGTATCGACGTCCGCAACCTCGAAGTCCGCAGCCTCGCTGTCCGCAACCTCGCCGTCCGCAACCTCGCCGTCCGCAGCCTCGCTGTCCGACGCCTCGCCCTGGGCGGGCTCGTCCTCTGCGCCCAGGGGGTAGTCCTTGGGCTCGTCCTCGTAGTACGCGCGGGCGGCGGCCGCGAGCATGGAACTCACCGCTGCAGAGCGCGGGTCCTCCTCGTCATCGTCGGAAGAGCGGGTGTCCTCGGTGTCGGCGGATGAGGGGCCATCGCTGTGGGAGGACAGCGCGTCCGATTCCGTGGCGACCGATGCGTCGTCGAGATCCGCGAAGATCTCGACCCCGCTGTGGTCCTCGTCACCGGAGGTCAGGTCGGACGGCGTCGTGTCTGCGGTGTCCGCCGGCACGGCGGCGCCGAACAGGATCTCATCGAAGGATCGAGCCGGAGCCTGTTCGTCGGTGGACTGTTCGCCGAGGGCCGGGGAGTCGCCCACCTCGAACGGACTCGGGGCGACGCCGCCGGACTCATCGACCGGCGCTCCTTCGTCCGGTGCTTCGTCGACAGAAGCCTCTTCATCCGGAGCCTCTTCGGCGGGAGTCTCCTCCTCGGGCGTCGACTCACCGGTCGCGATCGCATCGGTGGAATCCACGTCGGCAGAGGACTCGTCCGCAGCGCTCTCCGCGCTCTCTGCCACGGAGGCCTCGGATGCGTCGGACACATCGGATGCGTCAGCGCCGACGGAGGCTCCCAGATTCGAGGCCACGGCCTCGCCTGCGGGAGCAGACGCAGCCTCGGCCGCCCAGGCGGCTGCTGCGGCCACCGGGATGGCGACCACGGAGTCGGCGGGTGCCGGAGATGCTTCTTTGGGAGCGGCCTCTGCGGGAGTCGACTCCTCGGGCGCAATCTCCGGGGTGTTCGGCGCGACGAGCGGGGTCGCCGTTGCGGGAGCGCTCGGCGCGAACCGGCCACCCCGCATCAGGTCGATGAAGACGTCTTCGAGAGTCGGCCCGCGCTGCACCAGGGTGCTCAGGGCGATGCCTGCGTCGGCCGCGACGGCTCCTACGGTCTCGGCGTCTCCGCCGCGCACGGTCAGACCCGAGCGCAGCACTTCGATGTCGAACCCGGCCGCAGCGAGCGCGGACGTCAGCCCGGCGCGATCCGCGGCGTCCACGATCACGGAGCCGCCCTTGGGGTCGGCGAGCGTCTCGATTCCGCTGGCCAGCACGAGCGTGCCCTTCGAGAGCACGAGCACGTTGTCGGCGACCTGTTCGACCTCGCTGAGGACGTGCGACGACACGAGGACCGTGCGTCCCTCGTCGGCGAGGCGACGCATCAGGAGTCGCATCCAGCGGATCCCCTCGGGGTCGAGTCCGTTGGCCGGCTCGTCGAAGACGAGGGCCCCGGGGTCGCCGAGGAGCGCGTTCGCGACGCTGAGCCGCTGACGCATGCCGAGCGAGAAGCCGCCGATGCGCGAGTCGCCCTCGCCCTCGAGGCCGACCAGGGAGAGCACTTCGCCGACGCGTGCCAGCGGGATGCCGTTCGCCTTGGCGGCGATGGTCAGCTGGCGCTCGGCGGTGCGACGGGGACGGTAGACGGTCTCTTCGAGTACCGCGCCGATCGTGCGCAGCGGCTGGCGGAGCTCGGCATACGTCGTGCCGCCGATCGTCGCCGTGCCGGATGTGGCGCGCACCTGGCCGAGCAGGATGCGCAACGTGGTGGTCTTGCCGGCTCCGTTCGGGCCGAGGAAGGCGGTGACGGCTCCGGGCTCGACGCGCGCGGAGAAGTCCGAGACGGCGGTCACCTCATTGAAGCGCTTCGTCACGTGCGTGAACTCGAGCACCTGTCCTTCAGGCATCCGTGACCTCTCGTCGCATTTGAACAGTTCCTCCCTATCCTGCCGGAAAACCCTGTCGGATCCCGCATTTCGCGCGGAATGACGCCCTTGCCGAAAGGGGTAGCCTGGCCAGCGTGACCGATTCTCACGCTGCATCCCGCGTCCTCGTCCGCACCGAAGGGGCGCTCGGGCGGCTCACGCTCAACCGCCCCGAGGCCATCAACGCCCTCGACGTCGGCATGATCAAGAGCCTCACCGCAGCGCTGAACGCCTGGCGCGACGACACCGACGTGCAGATCGTGCTGCTCGACGGAGCGGGGGATCGCGGCATGTGCGCCGGCGGCGACGTGCGGGCTCTGCACGGGCAGATCGTGGCGGGGCAGGCTGATCAGACCGCGGAGTTCTTCCGTGCCGAGTACGCGCTGAACGCGATGATCGCCGAATACCCCAAGCCGGTCGTGTCCTTCGCCGACGGCATCACGATGGGGGGAGGCATCGGCCTGGCCGGGCACGCGGCGATCCGCATCGTCACGGAGCGCTCGAAGCTCGCGATGCCGGAGACGCGCATCGGATTCACGCCCGACGTCGGCGGCACCTGGCTTCTCGGCCGTGCCCCCGGGCGCTTCGGCGAGTACTTCGGCCTCACCGGAGCGACGATGAGCGGCGCGGATGCCGTGTACCTCGGCTTCGCCGATCACTTCGTGCCGTCGGACCGCCTCGACGCCTTGAGCGAGGCTCTCGCCTTCCGCGCCGATCCGACGGGGCCCAGCGAGATCGTCCTGCTGTTCGACGAGACGCCGGAGCCCTCGCGGCTTCCGGCGTGGCGGGAGTGGATCGATGACGCCTTCTCCGCTCCGACCGTGATCGAGATCATCGATCGCCTGCAGGCCCAGGGCACGACGGAGGCCGCCGCGATCGCGGACCTTCTCGAGGGCCTCGCGCCGACCGGCCTCGCTGTCACGCTCGATGCGGTGCGCGAGGCGCGTGAACTTTCGGGGCTTCGTGCCGCACTCGAGGGCGAGTACCGCCGCGTGCTGTGGTTCGTGAACGAGCACCCCGACCTCGTCGAGGGCATCCGCGCGCAGATCGTCGACAAGGACCGGGATCCGAAGTGGGACCCGCCCACGCTGGCCGAGCTCGCCCCGGACGCCGGCGCCCCTGCACGCGCGTACGTCCCGCAGCCCGCCCTGTTCTGAGAAGGGGTTCGTCCGCGTCGGGCTTTCTCTGAGCGTCGCGCCTAGTCGGACTCGAGGTCGACGTCGGGGCTCGAGCGCGTCTTCCAGATCGCACGGAGCACGTCGATGACGTCGTCGGGATCCGCGTCGGTCGCGTCGGCTTCGTCGACCAGCTCGCGGATGCGCCGGAGCACCGATGCGGGGAGGATTCCCGCCGTCTCGGCGACCCGCGTGCCCGCGGCCGTGCGCGAGACCACCAGCCCCTCGCCTTCGAGCATCTTGTACGCGCGCGCGGCGGTTCCGGGGGCGACACCCAGGTCGCTGGCCGTCTGTCGGACCGTCGGCAGTCGCTCGCCCGCGCCGAGCTGGCCCGACACGATGAGGCCGCGGAGCTGCCGGTAGATGTCGAGTGCCGGATTCGTCTCGTCGGCCGGTGACAGTCGGGGCGTCGGGCTCACCATGCGGTCTCCCGTTCGGCCGATTTCTCGACGCCGGCAACAGATTCCAGGTCATACCTCGGCGGGCACAGCTGCGTGGTCGTGAGGAGCAGCAGCACGAACGCGGCGATCTCGAGCGCCGGCGCCATCCAGCCGCCGACGGCCGCGACTTCGCCGTATCGCCAGAAGGTCTCGTAGGAGTCGCTGCGCCCGTCGCCCTGGATGGTGAGTCCGTTGATCGAACCGGAGTCGGCGATGAACCGCCATGCGCCCGCCAGAGCGAGAAGCGCAGCCGATGTGGTGATCCGGGTGATCCCCGCCGCGATGTCGCGTCGTTCGCGCTGCTCGGCGACGATCGTCTCCGGCCGCAGGAACGGGCGGGCCGCATTGGAGTGCAGCGCGGCGATCACCACGCCGACGAGCGCGATGGTGCAGATCAGGACCGGAACGCCGTATGCCCAGCCATAGAACCAGGGACGAATCGGGTCGATCGTCTCGTTGGGCACGTCGATCTCGAGGAAAACGTACGGGCCGCCGTCGATGTTCGAGGAGGCGAGTCCGGCGAGCAGTGTCGTGACCGTGAGAGCGAGCAGCGCTGCGGCGGCGCCCACCGAACCGATGCGCGGACTGAAGCTCAGCCAGGTGCGGCGGGCGGAGAGGACGGGGCGCTCCGGCGGCGTGCTGCCTCTCGTCGCGATCAGGGCCAGCAGGACGGCCACACCGATGCCGGCCGTGAGCACCGGTGTCGCGTAGCGCCACCACGAGACGACGCCGTTGAGGTCGAGGGCGTACCCGGTGATCAGGTTCTCGGCGACGAAGATCACGATCACCGCGATCGCGGCGACTCCGAGGGTGCGGTGCTCCGGCGAGTAACGGGCGAAGACCACGCCGGATGCCGCCGGGGCGAGGCGCGCCCGGCTCTCGGTCCGTGCGCGCCATCGGGGTGTGACGGTGATGCCGACCGCGATGATCGCCGCGAGGATCAGAGACACCCAGGGCATCGAGAAGACAGCGCCGAGCACCTGCCCGGGGTCCAGCAGGAGCTGCCCGGATCGGATCGGGGATGCGATGGTCGCGTGCATGGGGAGTCCGTCCTCTTTGTGCCATATGTCTATCACAAGTTGTATCAGTGAGTAAACACAAAAGGTGAAGAAAGGAACGCTTCGCCGTTGTTCGCCCGTGTGCAGAAACCGCTGATCGGGAGGGGAAGCGGTTCGCTGTGAGCGAAGGTCCCCCATGAGGGGGATACGAATGTCCGCGGATCGTGGCACTCTGTCTTGTGGCCGATTGTCGGTCGGCATCCGTCTGCCGAGAAATCCGCCGCTCCATCCTTCCTAGAAAGTCCGCCTGTGCTGGGAAAAATCCTCCTCCGCTATCTCTCCCGATACCGATGGTTGCTGCTCGCGGTGCTGGTCTTCCAGCTCGCCAGCGTCGCAGCGACCCTCTACCTCCCGCGACTGAACGCCGACATCATCGACAAGGGCGTCGCCCGCGGTGACACCGGCTACATCTGGAGCACCGGTCTGTTCATGCTCGCGGTCTCGCTGGGGCAGATCATCGCCTCGGTCACCGCGACGTACTTCGCCGCGCGCGCAGCGATGGGCGCCGGCCGCGACATCCGCGCCGACGTCTTCGGCAAGGTCAGCGGCTTCTCCGAGCGTGAGGTCTCGCAGTTCGGCGCCGGCTCGCTCATCACCCGCAACACGAACGATGTGCAGCAGGTGCAGATGCTGGCGATGATGGGCGCGACCATGCTCGTCACGGCGCCGCTCCTCGCGATCGGCGGCATCATCTTCGCCGTGCAGACGAACGTCGGCCTCAGCTGGCTCATCGCCGTGTCTGTGCCGCTGCTGCTGATCCTGGCCGCCCTCGTGATCGGGCGCATGGTCCCGTTGTTCCGCAGCTACCAGGGCAAGCTCGACAACGTCAACCGCATCATGCGCGAACAGCTCACCGGCGTTCGCGTCGTGCGGGCATTCGTGCGCGAGCGCATCGAGGAGGACCGCTTCCGCGGCGCCAACACCGACATCATGGTCGTCGGCCGCAAGGTGGGCTCGCTCTTCGTGCTGCTGTTCCCGCTGTTCATGCTCATCCTGAACGTCACGGTCGTCTCGGTCATCTGGTTCGGCGGCATCGAGGTCAACAACGGCACGGTGCAGGTGGGCACACTGTTCGCCTTCATGCAGTACATCGGCCAGATCATGGGCGGCGTCATCATGGCGAGCTTCATGGCGATGATGATCCCGCGCGCCGCGGTGTCTGCCGAGCGCATCGGCGAGGTTCTCGACTCCGAGTCCACGCTGGTCCGCCCCGAGAACGGCGTCACCGAGTTCCCGGTCCCCGGATCCGTGGCGCTCGACGACGTCGAGTTCACCTACCCCGGCGCCGATTCCCCCGTGCTCACCGGCATCAGCTTCGCCGCGCAGCCGGGTGAGACCGTCGCGATCGTCGGATCCACCGGCTCGGGCAAGACGACCCTCGTGTCGCTCATCCCGCGCCTGTTCGACGTCTCGGGCGGTTCCGTGCACGTCGGCGGCACCGATGTGCGCGAGGCCGACGTCGAGTCGCTGTGGGACAGCATCGGCCTGGTGCCGCAGCGTCCGTTCCTCTTCACCGGCACCGTCGCGTCGAACCTGCGCTACGGCCGGGAAGAGGCCACCGACGAAGAGCTGTGGCACGCGCTCGACATCGCACAGGGTCGCGACTTCGTCGAGGAGATGCCCGATGGTCTCGACTCCCGCATCGCCCAGGGCGGCACGAACGTCTCGGGTGGTCAGCGTCAGCGACTCGCGATCGCCCGCGCGATCGTGCACCAGCCGCAGATCCTGGTCTTCGACGACTCGTTCTCGGCCCTCGACCTCACGACGGACGCGCGATTGCGGCAGGCGTTGTGGCGGGAGCTCCCGCACGTGACGAAGATCGTGGTCGCCCAGCGCATCTCCACCATCACGGACGCGGACCGCATCGTCGTCCTCGACGGCGGAACCATGGTCGGCGTCGGCACGCACGAGGAACTGCTCGAGACGAGCGACACCTACCGAGAGATCGTCGAGTCGCAGCTGGGGGTGGACGCATGAGCGCGCAGGACAACAACGAGAAGCGCACGGCCAGACGCGGCCGCGGCAAGGCGGCAGCGCCCGTCGCCGAGGTCGAGCTGAGCGCCGAGGAGAAGTACGAGGCCGAGCTCGCCGAGCAGGCACGTCAGAACTCCGGCGACTGGGACAGCGTCGCGCCGGGCAAGGCCGACAACTTCGGTCCGAGTTTCGCGCGCATGATCGGGCTGCTCAAGCCGTCGGCCATCTGGTTCGTCTTCGTGTCGATCCTGGGTGCGATCGGCGTGGTCCTGACGGTCGCGGCGCCCAAGGTGCTCGCCGAGGCCACCAACCTCGTCTACAAGGGCTTCATCTCCATCCAGCTCGGACAGCCGACCGACGGGTTCCCCGGCTTCCCGGCCGGGACCTCGCAGGACGTCGTCGTCGAGGCGCTGCGGGCCGGTGGGCAGGACGACTTCGCGAACCAGGTCGGCGCGCTGGGCGACTTCACGGTCGGCCAGGGCATCGACTTCGACGCACTGCGTCTCGTCATCGCCGCGGTGCTCGGCATCTACGTGGCCGCGGCCTTCCTCACCTGGATCCAGGGCTACGTCATCAACGTGATCATGGTCCGCACCATGTGGCGGCTGCGCGAGTCGGTCGAGGCGAAGATCAACCGCCTGCCCCTGGCGTACTTCGACAAGGTGCAGCGCGGCGAACTGATCTCACGCGTCACGAACGACATCGACAACATCACGCAGACGATGCAGCAGTCGCTCTCGGGAGCACTCACTTCGGTGCTCACCGTGATCGGCGTGCTCGTGATGATGTTCTCGATCTCGTGGCAGCTCGCGCTCGTCGCCCTCATCACGCTGCCGCTCATGGGCGTCATCTTCGGCATCATCGGACCGCGCTCGCAGAAGGCCTTCGGCACCCAGTGGCGCAAGGTCGGTCGCCTGAACGCCCGCGTCGAGGAGGCGTTCTCCGGCCACGCGCTCGTGAAGGTCTTCGGCCGGGAGAAGGATGCGCTGGACAAGTTCCAGGTCGAGAACGAAGAGCTGTTCCAGGCGAGCTTCAAGGCACAGTTCCTCTCCGGCATCATCATGCCGGCGATGATGTTCGTCGGAAACCTCAGCTACGTGGGCATCGCGGTGCTCGGCGGTCTGATGGTCGCGAACGGTCAGCTCCGTCTCGGCGACGTGCAGGCGTTCATCCAGTACTCGCAGCAGTTCACGCAGCCCCTGTCCGAACTGGGTGGCATGGCCGCGGTCGTGCAGTCCGGCACGGCCTCCGCCGAGCGGGTCTTCGAACTGCTCGACGCCGAGGAGCAGGAGGCGGACGACGCCGATGCCCCCGAGCTGGTGGAGGGCAAGGGCGTCATCGAGTTCGAGAACGTCGCGTTCTCGTACACACCCGAGCGTCCGCTCATCCGCGACCTGTCATTCCGGGTGGAGCCGGGGCAGACCGTCGCCATCGTCGGTCCGACCGGTGCGGGAAAGACGACCTTGGTCAACCTGATCATGCGCTTCTACGAGCTCAGCGGCGGGCGCATCATGCTCGACGGCCAGGACATCGCCGAGGTGACCCGCGACGAACTGCGGTCGCGCACCGGCATGGTGCTCCAGGACCCGTGGCTGTTCGCCGGCAGCATCCGCGAGAACATCCGCTACGGTCGCTCCACCGCGACCGACGACGAGGTTCTCGCCGCCGCCAAGGCGACCTATGTCGATCGCTTCGTGCACGCCCTCCCCGAGGGCTACGACACGGTGCTCGACGAGGATGCCGCGAACGTGTCGGCAGGCGAGCGTCAGCTCATCACCATCGCGCGGGCATTCGTCGCGCAGCCGTCGATCCTCATCCTCGATGAGGCCACGTCGGCCGTCGACACCCGCACCGAACTGCTGCTGCAGCACGCGATGGCCGCGCTTCGTGAAGGACGCACGTCGTTCGTGATCGCGCACCGACTGTCGACCATCCGCGACGCCGACCTCATCCTGGTGATGGAGCACGGTGACATCGTGGAGAAGGGTACGCACGACGAGCTCATCGCCGCGCAGGGCGCCTACTGGCGTCTGTACCAGTCGCAGTTCGAGCAGGCGGCGACCGACATCGACGCCGAAGACGCCCTCACCGGCACGACGCCCGTCGTCGTCTCGGGCGATGCGAGCGATGCCGAAGGTACAGGAGAGGAGGCTGCGGCCGCCGTTGCCGGAGCCTCGATCGGTGCTCAGCTGCCCACTGCCGAGACGGCGGCAGCCCAGGCCCTGCTGGAAGACGGGGCCGACGGTTCGAGCCACCGTTCCTGAGCGTTCCCGCCCTCCGGCATCCCCACGACGACGCCCCACTCCGCTCACGCGGGGTGGGGCGTCGTCGTACGCGGATCGCGTCGTCGCGGGCGCCGGCACGGCGCGCGTGACGAGGTGTCAGGAGCGGTCGGCCCTGATTCCGAGCAGCTCGAGCGGGTGGGTCAGACGCCACCACGGGCTCGGCCCCTCCACATCCTCGGCCAGCACCAGAGGCGTGGTGACGGTGTTGAGCGGACCGGTCGTCGTCAGCGTGCCCACGGCGTCGTCCTGTTCACGGTCTTCGCCGAGATCGAAGGCCGTCGCCGCGGTGGCGGTCGCCCCGTTCCACAGCACCACATCGGCATCGGTCTCGGTGATGACGTCGACCTCCTCCCCCCAGGGGGTCGTGACCTGACCGACCACGGTGTCCTTCGCGACGGCGGGCGGCTGCGCCTCCAGCGCCGCTTCCGCCTCCGCGAACAGGGAGCGGGTGAGAGCGAGTCGCTCATCGTTGCCGGCCTGGTTCAGCGCCGCGGCGAAGAGGTGCACGGTCGTGTCGCCGATGACGACGTCCTTCGCGGTGAGCAGGTTCCAGCCGACGAGTGTGCCGGTCTTGACGCCGACGACACCGGGATCGTCGAGCATCCCGTTCGTGTTGACGACGGTGCCGGCGCCCGGGAGGTCCACCGATTTGGTGCCGACGATCTCGGCGAACACCGGGTTCTGCATGGCACGCTCGCCGAGGGCGACCAGCGCCTCGGGGGTGGCCACATTGCGCTCGTCGAAGCCGGACGGCGTCACCACGGTGATGCCGGTGAGGCCTCGTTCGCGCAGCCACACCTCGGCGGCCCGGGCGAATTCGCGATCGGACCCCCAGATCTCGCTCGCGAGCCGGTCGATGTAGTTGTTCGCCGATCCCATCAGCGTGCCCTGCAGGAGTTGATATTCGGTCAGCACCCCGCCGATCGGCACATCGAGTGCGGACTGGTCGCTGCGCCGGTAGTCCCAGTACTTCACGCTGTCGGCCCGGGTGAACGAGAACTCGGGCCCCTGTTCGCCCACCGCCAGCGGCATACGGTCGAGCACCATCAGGCTGCTCACGACCTTGGTGATGCTCGCGATGCTCACCGCATCGGGGATCGAGGCCGCAGTGGTCATGCCGGAGATGCCGACGGCGCCCGCGCCCTCGGTGGGCCAGGTGACGGTGGCTGCGGCAGCGGGCGTCGTCGCGAACTCGACGGACTGCACTGTCGGAGGTACCTCGTGCAGCGGCCAGAGCAGCGTCGTGCCGGCATACGCGGCGACGAGGCCCACGAGCGTGGCCAGCGGAACGAGGATGCCGGGACGGGCGATGGCCGGGCGCAGGCGTGCCCCGCGGAGCAGGCCGTTCGTCCGCTCGGCTTCCGACGTCTCGTCGAGAGTCGCGGTGGCGGTGTGGTCGGCCACCGTCGCGGGGTCCACCCAGGTCAGAGCGGTGGCGGTGGTGGTCTCGTCCGCCCACTGGGGGGTGGTCGCGTCGAGCGCGGCGAGGGGATCGTCGGCGTCTCCCGCGGCAGTCTCACGCGGAACGAATGGCGGTTTCGTCAGAGCGGGCGTGGCCGGCTCCGGGGCGACCACCGATTCCGGTGCAAGCGCGCGCGTCGACGTCTGCTCGGCCGTGAGCACCGAACCGCCCGACGCGGCATCGACGGAGCCGGAGGGGGCGGTGGTCGCGGGGCCGTCGTCACGGACGACGCCCGTCGCCTCGTCGGCGGGATCTGTTGCGGTCACTCGTTCACGGTACCCAATCCCGGGCGGGTTCCGCGGCGCACAGCCCTGTCGCCACGCGGGTGTCGCCAGCGGGTAGGATCTTCAGCACAACCACGGGAGTCCGGCGAGCCGGGCTGAGAGGGAGCGAATCGCGCTTCGACCGTCGAACCTGATCTGGGTCATGCCAGCGCAGGGAGGAGTTCAGATGAGTACGCCTACGTCCACATCCGCACAGCAGGCATCCGCCGATGCGAACGGGCTGCACCGCCCATCGATCTGGCGCTGGCGCGTCGTCGACATCGTCGTCGCCGCTGTCCTCGGCGTCGCGATCGGTCTCGTGTTCTGGGGATGGAACACCATCGGATACGCGTGGTTCGGCGCGGCCGACGCCGTGACACCGGGCCTCGGTGGCATCGCCGTCGGCATCTGGCTGCTCGGCGGTGTCGTCGGCGGTCTCGTGATCCGCAAGCCGGGGGCCGCGCTCGTGGTCGAACTGGTCGCCGCGATCGTGTCGATGCTGATCGGCAACGTGTGGGGTGTCTCGACCGTGTTGTCGGGCATCGTGCAGGGCCTCGGCGCAGAGATCATCTTCGCCCTGTTCTTCTACCGTCGTTTCGGGATCGCAGTCACCGCGCTCGCCGGCGTCGGAGCCGCCGTGGCCGCCTGGGTGTTCGAGCTGTTCTACGGCAGCTCGCCGAACATCCTGAAGTCGGTCGAGTTCAACACGATCTATCTGATCAGCGTGGTCGTCTCCGGGGCGATCTTGGCCGGCGTGGTCGGTTGGCTGCTCGTGCGTGCCCTCGCCGTCACCGGCGCCCTCAACCGCTTCGCCGTCGGGCGAGAGCACGTGCGCGAGGTCTGAGCGTGACCCTCGCCTCCCCGGCCCGCGTGCAGGCTGCGGGCTGGGGCTGGCGGTACGCCGGTCGAAAGCGTCCCGCCGTCGCGGACGTCTCCTTCACGATCGAACCGGGGGAGCGGGTGCTCCTGCTCGGCGCCTCGGGTGCAGGGAAGTCGACGCTGCTCGCCGGTCTCGCCGGGGTCCTCGGCGATGACGACGAGGGGGAACGGACGGGTTCGTTGCGCATCGACGGTGCGGCCCCCGAGTCACGGCACGGTCAGGTCGGACTCGTCCTGCAGGACCCGGACGCCGGCATCGTGCTGTCGAAGGTCGGCGACGACGTCGCGTTCGGCTGCGAGAACCTGGGCGTCGCGGCATCCGAGATCCCGGGTCGCGTCGCCGAGGCGCTCGACGCCGTCGGCCTCGATGTTCCGCGGCGACGCCCCACGAAGGCGCTCTCCGGCGGGCAGAAGCAGCGGCTGGTGCTGGCCGGTGTGCTCGCGATGCGACCGGGTCTGCTGCTGCTCGACGAGCCCACCGCGAACCTCGACCCGGACGGGGTGCGGGAGGTGCGGGCGAGTGTCGAGCGCGCCGTCGAGGCGACCGGCGCGACGCTCGTGGTCGTCGAGCACCGCACCCCGATCTGGGTCGATCTGATGACGCGCGTGATCGTGCTGGCGGCCGACGGAGGACTCCTCGCCGACGGTGCGCCTGAGCAGGTGTTCGCGGCCCACGGCGACGTGCTCGCCGATGCGGGGGTGTGGGTGCCCGACCGCGGCATCGACCTTCCGATGCTCGAACAGGTTCCTGCCTCCGATGCCCTCACGACCTCCGCGCTCTCGATCGCGAGAGAGGCGGGCGTCGTCGTGCAGTCGGGGCTCGACCTGCGCGTGCCGCGTGCGAACGCGACCGTGATCACCGGGCCGAACGGCGCGGGCAAGTCGACGCTCGCACTCACCCTCGCCGGCCTCATCCCGGAGCAGGCCGGCGAAGTGCGTTCGGCACGCGAGCTGGAGGGGCGCAAGGGACCCCGCCCGATCCGCTGGTCCTCGCGTGAGCTGCTCACCCGCATCGGCATGGTCTTCCAGGAGCCGGAGCATCAGTTCCTCACGCAGACGCTGCGCGACGAGCTCGCCGTCGGCCCGCGAGCCCTCGGGTGGGACCGCGCGAAGACGGACGGCGTCGTCGAGGAACTGCTCGAGCGCCTCGGACTCGCGTCTCTCGCGCTCGCCAACCCGTTCACGCTCTCCGGCGGGCAGAAGCGTCGACTGTCCGTCGCGACCGTGCTCGCGGGAGCACCCGAGGTGATCGTGCTCGACGAGCCGACCTTCGGGCAGGACCGGCGTGGATGGATCTCGCTCGTCGCGCTCCTGCAGGAGGAGATCGCGCGTGGTCGGTCGATCGTCGCGGTCACGCACGACGACGCCGTGATCCGACACCTGGGCGGGCATCGCATCGAACTGGGACGCGAAGGGGAGGCGACATCGTGACGGCGGTCGAGACCGTACGGACGGTATGGCTCGACGGTGTGAACCCGGTGACGAAGCTGGTGCTCGCCGTGCTGCTGTCGGTGCCGCTGTTCGCGTCGATCGACGTCACGAGCGCGCTGGCCGCGATCGTCCTGCAGCTGCTCTGCCTGCCCTTGACCGGACTGCGGCTGTCGACGGTGCTGAAGCGCCTGCTGCCGATCGCGATCTTCGCACCGATCGCCGGCGTGAGCATGCTGCTCTACGCCGAACCCGCAGGGCGGATCTACTGGACCTTCGGATTCGCCACGATCAGCGAGGATTCCATCACGCTCGCGATCGCGGTGAGCCTGCGCGTGATCGCGCTCGGACTGCCGACGATCCTGCTCTTCGGCGGCACCGACCCCACAGAGCTCGCCGATGCGCTGGCCCAGGTCGCGAAGCTCCCGAGTCGCTTCGTGCTCGGCATCCTCGCCGGCACCCGGATGCTGGGCCTGTTCCTCGACGACTGGCGCACCATGAGCCTGGCCCGTCGTGCACGGGGCGTGGGGGATCGGGGTGTGCTGCGACGATTCTTCTCGATGGCCTTCGTGCTGCTCGTGTTCGCGGTGCGGCGCGGGTCCACGCTGGCACTCGCGATGGAGGCGCGCGGCTTCGGCTCCGGCATCCCCCGCACCTGGTCGCGACCGTCCCGGTTGCACCCGCGCGATGCGGTGGCGCTGATCGGCGGCATCGCGATCATGGCCCTCGCCCTTGCCGCCGCCGTCCTCGTCGGGACCTTCCGGTTCGTGTGGAGCTAGGGTCGGCTAGCTCCAACTCGGCTGGAAGTAGTGCTCCCGGTGCAGAGCACAGCGCTCGTTGAACGGGGCGGTGCAGCGAGGGCAGCCCGTCACCGCGAAGTACTCGGTGATCGTGAGCTCGTGTCCGCATGCGCCGCAGAGGATCGCCGCGGTGTCGTGCTGCTCGGGCGCCCACTGCTGCGCCGGATGCCCCGCGGACTCCTCGTGACAGCGATGGCACGGGTAGTGATCGCCGCAGCAGGCGAAGCGGATCGCGATGATGTCTGTCGGGCCCCGGTAGTGCACGCACCGGGTCATGTCGTCGACGACCGGGCCGAACACCGGCGGTCGACCGGCGGGCGGGGGCGCCACGCTCATGTCTCGTTCCAGAGCCGCCGGTAGTAGTCGAGGCGCTCGCGGTCGGGCTCGACCCCGTAGGCCTCGATGAGCGTGTCCTCCCAGCCGGATCCGAAGTTCCACATCGTGCTCATCGACGCCACGGCGATGTCGGCCCAGCGGTCGGCGACTCCGAGAGCTGCGAGATCGACGAACGCGGCGGGACGGCCGGCGGCGTCGAGAAGCGTGTTCGGCATGCAGGCATCGCCGTGGCACACCACCAGTCGGTCGATCGGCGGCGTCTGGAGCAGCTCGTCGGGCACGATCGTTCCGCGGTCGGCGGCGTTGGCGATCCGCCACTGCGTGCTCCACTCCCAGGGGCATTCGGCCACGGGCAGGGCGTCGTGCAGCGCCCGCAGGCCCGCGCCGACCGCACGCACCGCGGTCTCGGGCTGGTCGGCCCAGCGCGGGTCGACGGCACTGCTCGCGTCGAGCGCGACGGTGACGAGCCACTCGTGTGTCTCGTCCTGCCCCTGTTCGAGCACCTCGGGCACCGCGATCCAAGTGCGCGCCCACCGCATGCGCTCGGCTTCGTCGCGCATGTTCGCCTCATCGTCGAGGGGCCCCCACTTGATGTACCGGCCGTCGTCGGTGCGGAAGGTCAGCCCGCCGATCCCGTTGAGCCAGACCGGCACGAGCGCCGCACCGCGGGCGAGCTCGCGCACCCGCGTCGGCACGTCGAGGGAGGCGGAGGGGATGCTCATCCGTCCATCCTGCCCGACGGCGACGGGTGACAGCGACGGGTGCGGTTCATCGGCTCTCGTCGCGCAGGCCTTCGAGGTAGGCGTTGTAGGCGTCGAGCTCGGTCGTGCCGTGCGCATCGGCGTAGCGGTCATCGGCGGCGGCGCGGGCCGTGTCGTCACGGAACCACCGATGCATCACGTACACGAGCATCAGCAGCGTCGGCGCCTCGCCGTAGGACCAGGCCAGACCGCCCGCCAGACGCTGGTCCTCGAGCGGATCCATCCCGAGGGCGAGGGTCGGGGCGACGAAGTGGTCGACGAGCATCGTCGTCGCCATCATCAGGAAGACCCCGAAGAACGCGTGCAGGGCGGCCTCGGCGAAGACGTCGAGTGCCCGCCCGCCGTGCCCGAGACGCACGGGGAGGGGATCGGAGCTCAGCACCGGGATCGCGAACAGGATGCCCACGATGAGGAACCCGACCTCCAGGGCGATGTGACCGCCGGGAGCAGCGAGGACGCGATCGGCGAGACCGGCCAGATACAGACCGTAGAACGCGATCAGGTACACCGGCACGGCGATCCACGGGCTCAGGATCCATCGGGCGACGCGGCTGCGGAGTCCGCCGTGCGCGGCACGCAGCGCGGCGGCACCCAGCCCGTGGTGGGGCGTGGCACGCAGGAGCAGGGTGCCCGGTGATCCGAGCACCAGCAGGGGCGGGATCGCGATCATCAGCGTGAGCTGCTGGAACATGAACACCGACATCAGCGCGTAGCCGTATGCCTCGACCCCGAGACCGGTGACGGCCGCGAGCGCGAGGCAGCCCAGGAGGAACACGACCGTGCGCCAGACGGGCCACCGGCGGTGCTGCCGCCAGAGGCGGATCGCGCCGACGAGGTACGCCATGGCCAGCACGGCGGCGACCAGGGGCAGGAGGGGGAACGGGCCCGGTGCGGGCAGCACGAGGTCGGCGAAGGTCGGCGGCGCGTCCGGCATCCAGTTGTTCATCCGTTCGCGCCCTCTCGTTCGTCGTCCGGCCGGTCGCCGAGCGCCGCGTTCCGTGTCTGCGCACGGTGACGGACCCCGGCCCCGATGACGAGGACGACGCCTCCGATCGCGAGCGCGACGTCGGCGAGGTTCCCGATGAACCAGTTCCCGTACGCGAGGAAGTCGGTGACATGGCCGATGCCGAACCCGGGGGGAGCGAGCAGACGGTCCAGCACGTTCCCGATGGCACCCCCGAGGATGAAACCCAACCCCCAGGCCCGCCACGTCGTGCGTGCGCGGACCGCGGCGACGAACAGGGCGGCGACGGCGCCCACGCCGACCACGGTCAGCACCCAGGTCGCCCCGGAGCCCAGCGACAGCACCGCCCCGGGGTTGTAGGCGAGCTGCAGGCCGAGCGCATCACCCAGAACGGGTATCCGTTCCGTCTGGCTGAGCCCGGCGATCGCGGCCGCTTTGGTGCTCTGGTCGATCAGGACGACGAGGCCGGCTATCACGAAGGCGACGGCGTACTTCGGGACGCTCTCACGCTTCATCGGACGGTCCCGTCTCCGCTGCTCGATCGCGTCTCCGCCGCGCGCGCCCCGCCAAGACCACCCCGGTCGCTCCGAGGGCGAGGAGGAAGCCGATCCCGACGAGGAAGACGGTCCCCAGGAATCCGAGGTCGTCGCGCTGCACCCTCCGCTCGCCGTTCTGCTGCTCGTGCGTCGTGCTGCTGGTCGGTGTCGGTGTGGGTGTGGGTATCGGTGTGGGGGTGGGTGTGGGTGTGGGGGTCTGAGTCGTCGCGGGCGTATCCGCCTCTGAGCGGCCGACCATGCTGTGGGGCACGTGTGCGGCCGCCGACTCCCCGCCGACGAGCAGGATCAGGACGCTGAGCACCGCTCCCATGACGGTCGTGCCCATCGCGCGCCGCATCGTCCAGCCGATCGGGTTCGTCTGCGGACTCGGTCGTTGGGGAGCGCGCCGATCGGCGTCGTCCACGGGGCTTTTCATGGGTCTCCTTCGAGGGGTGAGAGCAGATTGTTCGAGAGGGCGGAGCCTCGGATGGTGCCGCGCACGCAACGCACGGCTTCAGGAGTCGGGGTCGCACGGAGTCGACGCGAGATGTCGACGCGAGACGTCGACACAGGAGGTCGACAGGGACATCGAGGGGATGCCGCGGGGGAGGCCGGTTGCGAGCGATGGATGCGGTCGCGCGGGTGGCCGGCGGATCAGGTTCGGGAGAGGCCGAGCTGGAGGAGGGAGAGCGTCGTCGCGCGTGGGCGCGGAGGAGATGCAGACGATCGACGCAGAGCCTCGGATCCGGCTCGGAGTCGCGTGACCAGTGCCCGGCGGTGCGCTGCGCGTGTTCGCAGGAGCATCACGGCGAGCCCGCACAGCACGCCCAGAGCGCAGAGCGCAGCTCCGACGAGAGCGCTCGTCCCGCTGTCGGGTGCGGCGGTGAGGACCTGCTCCTGGGCGGCTGCGGCCGCATGGTCGAACGCGTCGACGACTGCGGCGGTGAGGGAGGGGGCAGCGCCGTTCTCGTCCTGCGCCCCGTGGGTGGTCACGGCGAAGGCGAAGAGCAGCAGGAGCGCCAGGCTCGCCGTGGTAATGAGCCGCATTATCACCGGCGGGGCGACGGTGCCCGCGGATCGGAGGATCCCGGGCGAGCGGCGCATTCTCCGGATCCTACCCGCATCGGTTATCGGGTTCCTTCGCGCGCGAGGCGGTGTCGTAGGCTCGCTCTCGACGCCGTACCTCGGCTCGTGGTGAAACCAAGAACCACGTAGGCTGGGACTGCGTTCCATCAATGCATGTCGCACGACGACGTTCGAAGGAGAACATCAGATGCAGATCAGCGGACAGGGTGCACTCGTCACCGGCGGAGCCTCGGGTCTCGGACTCGCCACGGCGCGCCGGCTCGTCGCCGCGGGAGCGCACGTCACGATCATCGACCTCGCTTCGTCGAAGGGTGCCGAGATCGCGGACGAACTCGGTGGGCTGTTCGTCGCGGCCGACGTCACGAACGCGGATGAGGTGCAGGCGGCCGTCGCAGCCGCGCAGTCCGCCGCTCCGCTGCGGGTGGTCGTGAACTGCGCCGGCATCGCGCCGCCCGCCAAGGTGCTCGACCGCGAAGGCAACCCGGCTGTGCTCGCCGACTTCGAGCGCGTGATCCGCATCAACCTCGTCGGCACGTTCAACGTCATCTCGCAGGCATCCGCCGTGATCGCGAAGAACGAGCTGCACGACGAGGAGCGCGGCGTCATCGTGAACACCGCGAGCGTCGCCGCGTTCGACGGTCAGATCGGCCAACCCGCCTACTCCGCATCCAAGGGCGGCGTGCACGCCATGACCCTCCCGGTGGCGCGCGAGCTCGCCCGCTACGGCATCAGGGTGTGCACGATCGCTCCGGGCATCATGGAGACCCCGATGCTGATGGGTCTTCCGCAGGCGGCCCAGGACTCGCTCGGCCAGCAGGTGCCTTTCCCTTCGCGCCTCGGACGCCCCGACGAGTACGCCGCTCTCGTGCAGCAGATCGTCGAGAACGGCTACCTCAACGGCGAGACCATCCGTCTCGACGGCGCCATCCGCATGGCGCCGCGCTGACCCGCGGCACCCCTCAGAATCCGCGATCGAGAACACAGGAGAACCCATGTCCCTTGCAGGCAAGACCATCTTGATGTCGGGCGGCAGCCGCGGCATCGGCCTCGCGATCGCGCTGAGGGCGGCTGCCGACGGAGCGAACATCGCGATGCTCGCGAAGACCGACACCCCGCATCCGAAGCTCGAAGGCACGATCCACACCGCGGCCGAGCAGATCCGCGCGGCCGGCGGCCAGGCTCTGCCGATCGTCGGCGACGTGCGCGACGACGACGACATCACCGAAGCGGTCATGAAGACGCAGGGCGAGTTCGGCGGCATCGACATCGTGATCAACAACGCCAGCGTCATCGACCTCTCGCGCTCGCTCGACCTGAACGCCAAGAAGTACGACCTGATGCAGGACGTCAACGTACGCGGCACGTTCATGCTCTCGCGCGCCGCCGTGCCGATCCTGAAGGATGCCGAGAACCCGCACATCCTCTCACTGTCGCCGCCCCTCAACCCGACCCCGAAGTGGTTGGGCGCGCACACCGGATACACGCTCGCGAAGTTCGGCATGACCATGGCGACCCTCGGCCTCGCCGCCGAGTTCGCACGCGACGGGATCGCCGCCAACACCCTGTGGCCGCGCACCACGATCGCGACGGCGGCCGTGCAGAACCTCCTCGGTGGTGACAAGGTCATGGCTGCGAGTCGCACGCCCGACATCTATGCGGACGCCGCGTATGCCGTGCTGCTCAAGCCCGCGGCGTCGTACACCGGTCAGACGCTCATCGTCGAGGACGTGCTCGAAGCCGACGGTGTGACCGACTTCTCCGGCTATGCCGCGATCCCCGGCACTCCCGACAGCGCGCTCTTCCCCGACATCTTCCTCGACTGAGGTTCCCGCGGCCCCGGAGACAGAGGCCGGAACGGGCGGCCGAAACAGAGACCGTCCGTCCGTAGCGCCGCGTGTCGGGGCGAGCCGCGCCGCGCGGAACCCCGCTCGTCTCCGTTCTCGCAGGGCCGAAGGGGGCACCACCGGGGTCAGAGCGGGAGCAGATAGATGGGGTCAGATCAGCAGGTAGACCGCACCGACGATCGTGAGTGCGATCACGATGCGGTCGAACACACGCTGATTCATGCGACGGGCGACCCGCAACCCGAGGAGCGCGCCGACCACCACGAGCGGCGCGAGCACGGCATCCATCAGCAGTACCGGTGGCTCGAACAGCCCGAGGCCCGCGAGGAACGGCACCTTGATCACATTGATGATGGCGAAGAACCACGCGGAGGTGCCGAGGAACACCTGCACCGGGGTGCGGGTGGCCAGGAAGTACATCGACATGACGGGCCCGCCGGCGTTCGCGACCATGGTCGTGAAGCCGCCGAGCGTGCCGTAGGCGCCTGCGAGCAGGATGCCGCTGGAGGGCGGTGACGCGGTATCCGCTCTGCTCTGCCGCCACCGGCGCCACAGCGTCACGGCGATCATGAGCAGCAGGATCACTCCGATCGCACGGCGCACCACACCATCGCCGGCGAGCGCGAGGAACGCGAATCCGACCAGCAGTCCCGCGATGACCGCGGGGGCGAGCCGCAGCAGCGTGGGCCAGTGCGCGTGCCGGCGGTAGGCGAACAGGGCGAACAGGTCGCCGACCATCAGGAGCAGCAGGGTCGCCGCGGTCGAGGTGCGGGCGGGCAGGACGGCCGCGAACAGCGCGATCGCCAGGATGCTCCCGCCCGGCAGTGCGGTCTTCGAGATGCCGATGACCGCCGCCGCCACCGCGAGCGCCGCCCAGGCCCACGGGTCGAGGGCGATCACCGTTCGAGCTCGGCGACGATCGCGTCGTAGCCCCTGGCCTTCGCGAGGTCGACCGGGAGCACGCCGTCGCCGTCCGGGATGCCGCTGTCGGCCCCGCCGTCGAGGAGGGCACGAACCACGTCGACGTAGGTCGAGGATCCGTCGCCGAGCACGATCGCCTCGTGCAGCGCCGTCCAGTTCAGGTTGTTGATGTGGTTCGGGTCGACGCCGGCCTCGAGCAGGATCTCGATCGTCGCGAGCAGTCCGCGCTCGGACGCCGGGATCAGGGCCGTGCCGCCGAAGCGGTTGGTGCTCGCGAGGTCGGCGCCGTTGTCGAGGGTCAGACGGAGGATCTCGTCATGTCCGCGCGCGCCCGCGTAGAGGTAGGCGGAGTCCTGGATGTCGTCTTTGGCGTTCACGTCCGCCCCCGCCTCGATCAGGGCCCGGGCCGCGTCGACGTGGTTCGCCTTGGTCGCCGCCACCAGGGCTGTCATCCCGCCGGATCCGCGCGCCTCGATGTCCGCGCCCTCGTCGATCGCCGTCTGCACGGCGATCGCGTCTCCGTCCTCAGCGGCGGCGAGCAGATCGCGAGTGGCTTCGGTCATGGCAGCCTCCTGGGTCGACGGGGAAGGATGCGGCGCTGCTGTGCAGGCCGTCACGGTCAGCAGGGCAACTGTGACGGCGCCGACGGCCAACATCCTTCGCGCACGCATGCATCCGGTATACCAAAAGATGCCGGACATCGGGTGATCAACCTCGCGCGGTGATCAGTCCCGTGTGGCGGTCAGCTCCGCGCGGCGGTGAGTGCCGTGGCGAATCGCGCGGCGCGCTGCTCGATGTCGGCCCAGTCGCCGTTCGCGATCGAGGTTCCGTTCGCCAGGTCTCCGCCCGCACCGACCGCGACCGCGCCGGCGGCGAACCAGGCGGCCAGGTTGTCGGGGTTCACGCCGCCGGTGGGCATGAGCGGGGCGTCGGGGAACGGTCCCCGCAGGGCGCCGAGGTAGGACGGGCCGCCGAGCGACGCCGGGAAGATCTTCACGACGTCGACGCCGAGCTCGAGCGCGCCCATGACCTCGGTCGGCGTCATCGCGCCGGTCATCACGACGCGGCCCGTGTCGAGCATGCTGCGCGTGAGGTGCGGCAGTGTGCCGGGGCTGACCAGGAACTCGGCTCCGGCGTCCGCTGCGTGCTCGGCCTGTGCAGCGGTGGTCACAGTGCCCGCGCCGACGTAGGCGGCGTCGCCGTGGCGGGCGATGAGTTCGCGGATGACCGCCGGAGCGTCCGGAGTGGAGAAGGTCACCTCGATGCCGGTGACACCGCCGCGGATGATCGCCTCCGAGGCCTCGATGGCCAGTTCAGGGGAGGGGGCGCGGAGGACGGCGAGGATGCCGGTCGTGCGGGCGCGGTCGAGACGGTCGGACATGGGGCTCCTTCATCGGGCGGGCACGTCCATTCTCCCGGGCGCAGCCTGTAATGACAAGTTGGTCAGGACGCGTGGGTGTGCGGCCAGGCCTCAATCAGGTCCTTCAATTCCTTGAGTCCGAGTCCCGTGTGCTCGCGGAGCGCCTTGATCGCGGCGATGGCGGAACCCCCAGCGACCATCCGGTCGATCTCGGAGGCCACCGAAGCCGGCAGCGACGCACGCACGGACGAAGGGGTCGCGACCATCGGGGTGATCGACGAGCGCGTGGCCGTGGCGTTCGACACGGCGGCGAGGTGCGGCGCCGTGGTGCTGACCGACCAGTGGTCGATGCGGTCCTTCGCTTCCTTGAGGCCGACGCCCGAGTGGTCGCGGTACAGCTTGATGGCGTGGATCTTCTGCCCGGCCCCGACGAGCCGGTCGATCTCGGCGATCACGCTCGGCGTCAAACCGGAGACGGCCGTCGACGCCGACGAAGCGGGAGCCGTGCGCGCGGTCGTCGGCGACGGGGTGAACACCTGCGGCTCTGGCAGCTTGGGGCGCATGCCGCGGACCGCGACGGCGAGGATCGCCACGACGACGATCAGGCCGACGACGATCGCGATGATCCACAGCACGGCATCCATGGGCTCAGTCTAGAGAGGTCACCGCCCGCGCCCCAGGGCCTTCCCATCCGCCACCGCGTACCCTGGAGGGTATGACCGAGACTCCCCGCACGCGCGAGACGCGCCCCGCAGCATCCGCGTCCGCCCCGCAGGGACGCCCCGCCCAGGGCAAGGTGCGCGAGACCAGGAAGCCACAGGTGCGCCCTGCCACCGAGGGATGGACCCAGCAGAAGGACGCCGAGGGGCGTCCACTGCTGCAGTTCGCGAGCCCCAAGCGCGGCAAGCCGCCGGTGCACCTGGCCGACCTCACGCCGGCCGAGCGCGTCGAGAAGGTGAAAGAGCTCGGCCTGCCCGGCTTCCGTGCCAAGCAGCTGTCGACGCACTACTTCCGTCACTACACGTCGGACCCCGAGCAGATGACCGACCTCCCGGCCGACACCCGCGAGCAGCTCGTCGCCGGGATGCTCCCGCCGCTGCTCACCGAGGTCCGCCGCCTCGAGACCGACCGCGGCGACACGATCAAGTTCCTGTGGCGCCTGCACGACGGCGCCCTGGTCGAGTCGGTTCTCATGCGCTACCCCGGCCGCATCACGCTGTGCGTGTCGAGCCAGGCCGGCTGCGGCATGAACTGCCCGTTCTGCGCGACCGGCCAGGCGGGCCTGACCCGCAACATGTCGACCGCCGAGATCATCGAACAGATCGTGCGCGCCAACCGGCTCATCGCCGAGGGCGGTCTGGGCGGCAAGAAGTCCGACGACCACAGCATGGAGCGCGTCTCGAACATCGTCTTCATGGGGATGGGCGAGCCGCTCGCCAACTACAAGCGCGTGATGGATGCGGTGCGCTCGATGGTCGCTCCGCAGCCGGACGGGCTCGGGATGAGCGCCCGCGGCATCACGGTCTCGACGGTGGGCCTGGTGCCCGCGATCAAGAAGCTCGCCGACGAGAACATCCCGGTGACCTTCGCGCTGTCGCTGCACGCCCCCGACGACCACCTGCGTGACGAGCTCATCCCGGTGAATTCGCGCTGGAAGGTCGACGAGGCCCTCGACGCCGCCTACGACTATTACGCCAAGACCGGTCGCCGCGTCTCGATCGAGTACGCGCTGATCAAGGACATGAACGATCACGCCTGGCGTGCCGATCTGCTGGCGGAGAAGCTCAACCAGCGTGGACGCGGCTGGGTGCATGTGAACCCGATCCCGCTGAATCCCACGCCGGGCTCGATCTGGACGGCGTCGGAGAAAGACGTCACGAACGAGTTCGTGCGCAGGCTCAACGACGCCGGCATCCCGACGACTCTCCGCGACACCCGCGGCAAGGAGATCGACGGCGCCTGCGGTCAGCTCGTCGCCACGACCGAGGATGAGGCCGCCTCCGCCGCGATGGCCTGAGGCCGGCCGGCACGGCGGGCGTCGACGGCGCCGAGGTGCTCGGCGCGGTCGAGCCACCGGGAGATCGTGGTCTCGCTCGCATCCTTCACGCCGAGCATGCGATGGGTGCGCACCGAGCGGATCCCGCAGAAGCGCATCGTGCCTCGGGCGACGTGGGTCTGGGCGGGCAGCCCCGTGAAGGGTGTGAAGTACCAGGGCGTGTCCGCGAGCAGCAGCAGCCTGCCCCTTCGCGCGGGCAGCAGTCCCTCGACGAGCCCGAGCTTCGTGTAGCGGTACTCCTGCTGCGGCAGCAGGGCGCGGTCGAAGAAGCCCTTGAGCAGCGCGGGCACCGACCCCCACCACAGCGGCGTCGCGATGACGATCGTGTCGGCGTCCTGCAGCGCGCGCTTCGCCTCGACGAGGTCGGGCTCGAGCGTCATGCGCTCGCGGTAGCCGAAGCGCAGGTTCGGATCGAAGTCGAGGTCGCGGAGGGCGAGCACACGGGCGTCGCCGTGCCCTGCGGCGTAGCGCTGGGCGAGAGCGGCGGTCAGGGAGCGGGCGTCGGGGTGGCCGTCGATCACGAGAGCGGGCATTTCCGGTTCCTATCTGGACAGTGTCAAGCTGGTGGACACTGTCAAGATAGGAGAGGATGTTGCTCATGTCAAGTTCCAAGGACGGGTACCACCACGGCGATCTCGCCCGTGCTCTGGAAGACGCCGCCATGCAGCTGCTGGAGCGGATGCCCGCGGCGGAGATCAGCCTGCGCGAGGTCGCCAGGGCCGCGAACGTCAGCCACAACGCCCCGTACCATCACTTCTCCGACCGCCTGGGACTGCTCAAGGCGATCGCCGAGCGCAGCATGGCCGATCTCCTGGGCCAGGTGAGCACCGCTGCCGAGAAGGCCTCGACCCCGCGGGCCGCGCTCGCCGACGGGGGCTCGGCGTACATCCGCTTCGCCGTCGAGCACCCGCACGCGTTCGACGCCGTCTACGACCCGACGGTCTGCGTGCCCGGATCCCCGACTCCCACCATGGCGCCGTTGATCGACGGGCTCGAGGCGGTGCTCGCCGAGGGGGCGGCGGCAGTCGGCCTTGATCGACCGACGGATGTCGTCGCGCTGTGGGGACTGATCCACGGGCTCGGCACGCTCGCTGCGGCAGGCCACTTCACGCTCGAGGACGGACTGTCGGCCTACGCCGCGGCCCTCGATCGGCTGCTTCCCGCGGAGTGATCCGTCATGGTTGCGTCGTCCAACCTGTGAGTCGCTCAAAGCACTCTTCCACGCGATGCACAGGCGAGGTTTCGTAGATTGTTCGAATGCCCTATTCCGCCCATCGACCGGGTCGCTACGACTCGCAGGGTCGGATCATCCTCGACGGCGAACCCGACGCCGTCACGGATGACCTCGACTTCCTGCGTGAGTTCGAGCCCACCGGCACCGACCACGCCACCCGTGAGGTGCCCGAGTCCGTGCCCGCAGAGACGACCCCGATTGCCGACGCGATCGCCGCGGACGATTCCGCCGCCGAAGAATCCGCTCCGGTGAAGCCGCCGCGGGAGCCGCGCATCCGCCGTCCCCGCGCGAAGCGCGCACCGCGCACTCCCGGTTCGCGCGCGCGAACCCTCGCGATCCTCGGCGGTGCGGAGGGCGAGATCCTCGACCGTGTTCCCGGCGAGACCCCGCGCTTCGTGCAGATGTTCTTCGTGCTCGCCGGCACCGCGCTCGTCTCGGCGATCTCGATGCTCTTCGCACTCACCACCGGGGTGCAGGCGGCCGTCTGGTTGGCCGTGCCCCTGGCGCTCGTCTGGGCGCTCATCATCTTCAACCTCGACCGATTCCTCACATCGACCATGAGCTCGACCAGGAACGTCTGGCGACTCATCGGGCTTGCGATCCCGCGCGTGATCATGGCCGCGATCATCGGCTTCGTCGTGGCCGAGCCACTCGTGCTGCAGATCTTCCACAACGACATCGCCCGCGAGGTCGCCTCCACCAACATCACCCAGTCGCAGTCCGACCAGGAGGCGCTTGAGAACGGCCCGGAGAAGATCGCGCTCGACGCGGCATCCGCCAAGGTCGCCGAACTCGAGAACCAGGCGGCGACCGGCATCGTCGCCGGCACCGACTCCTCGTCGGCGACCGAGTCCGCGGCTCAGGCCACGGTCGACGACGTGACCGCGAAGATGACCGCCCAGCAGGCCGTGATCGACCAGGCGCGCGTGCTGTACCAGTGCGAGCTCACGGGTGAGGGTGCCGGCACCGTTCCCGGCTGCACCGGCGTCAACGGCCAGGGCGCCAGTTCGGACGCCGCCAAGGCGCAGCTCGCCGAGGCTCAGCAGACCTACGACGCCCTCGCCGCCCAGCTGCGCACCGCCAACGAGGAGCTCGCCGCGGCCGGCACTGCGGCGAAGGAGAACACCTCGTCGTCCGAGGCGCAGAACCGCGAGCAGGCGAAGTCGCAGCTGCCGACAGCTCGCGACTCCTACGATCAGGCGCTCGCCGCGTACAACGCACGCGCCGATGCGGTCGCGCAGGGCAACGCCGGAGCGGTCGGCCTGCTCAGTCAGATCAGCGGATTGAACCGGCTGAGCGAGAAGGAGCCCTCGATCCTGTGGGCGCACATCCTCATCGCCGCGCTGTTCTTCATGATCGAGCTGCTGCCGGTGCTGGTGAAGGTGCTCACGAGCTACGGTGATCCGAGCCTCTACGAGAAGGCCGCCGCGATCCGCAAGCAGGTCGCCCTCGACAAGGTGACGGCCGAGGGCTTCCGAGACCGTGCGCAGATCGTGACGGATCAGTCCCAGGGGATACAGGCGGAGGCCGGCTCCGGTGAGCCGCAGACGCGTGCGGAACGCCGAGAGGCGGCCGAGGCGCAGGAGCGGGAACGGGCGGAGAAGCGCGCGCAGGCGCAGACGCTCGAGGAGCAGGAGCAGCTCGTTCGTCCGACGATCGGCTGAACCGGGCATCGCGGTGCGGCGAGGCTGCGCGAGGCTCCGGTCAGGCGGGTTGGGGAATCCGCTCCGGTATCCGTGACGCCTGCTGCGGGGAGAGCTCGCCGACCCGGATGCTTCCCCGCACCGGTTCGTCGCGGACGGCGGCGGCGATCGAGCGGATCAACGCCACGGTCGACGGGGTGCGTGCCCAGCGCGCCCCGGTCATCAGCGCCTCGATGCGGGCGAGCGGATGCTGAAGCATGACATCGTGCTGGCGGACATCATCGCTGAGCCACTCCAGGAGCTGCGCGATGGTCCAATCGGGATTGATCGGTCCAGTCTCTGAAGGACGGCTGGCGAGATGCGTGTTCATTGGTCCAGAATCGGTTCTCATGAGCGTGAAGGACAGGGCCAATAGCGGGCCAATGGATCAGGTATCGGCCATTCCTGCGGTACGAGCGGCATCTCTCGTCCACGCAGGTGACGTGTCCTCGGAGGCGCTCTCGGCACGCCTCGGCCGCTGGACACAGGGAGACGGCACTCTCGCCGCCCGGCTCGCGCGAGGCATCGAGGGTCTGATCGCAAGTGGAGAGCTGCGCCCGGGGGACCGGCTGCCCGCGGAGCGCGCACTGGCAGCGGCAGGATCCGTCTCGCGCGGCACGGTCGTCGCTGCGTACGGCGACCTCGCGGACCGCGGTCTCGTCGACCGGCGGCAGGGGAGCGGCACCCGCATCGCCGGGACAGCCGCAACCGCCGTGCCTGCCTCACGACCAGGACGCGGAGAGGCCCTCTTCTCGGCGCTGCCGAACGCGATCGATCTCCTGCGCACCGTGCCGCAGATCTCCGACCTCGGGGTGCAGCTCATTCGCGATCACAAGCCGCGGCTCGACCTCGCTCTGCTGCCGGAGACCGACCCTGCGGGCCTGCCTGCGCTGCGCACCCTCATCGCCGACATGTACGCCGCCGAGGGAACACCGACCACACCGGAGCAGATCCTCGTCACGCACGGCGCGCAGCAGGCCATCAGTCTCGTCGTCAACGCGCTCGTGGGCCCAGGCGACATCGTGCTCGCCGAGGAGATCACCTGGCCGGGCGTCACTGATTCGGTCGGCCTGCGCGGCGGTTCGGTGTACGGCGTCCCGATGGGCGACGACGGTCTCGACGTCGACGCGCTGGAGCAGGCCCTCGCTCGTCTGCGTCCGGTACTCGTCGCCCTCAACCCGCATCACCAGAACCCGACCGGGTCGCGCCTGCCTGCAGCTGCTCGGCATCGGGTGGCCGCGCTCGCCGCGCAGTACGGCGTTCCGGTCATCGAGGATCGCGTGCTCGCCGGTATCTCCTTCGACGGGGTGGTGCCGCCCACGCTCGCCGCCGAGCGCGCCGACGCGCCCGTCATCGTGGTCGAGTCGGTGTCGAAGTGGGTGTGGGCGGGCCTGCGGATCGGCTGGTTGCGGGCGGACCCCGTGCTCGTACGACGGCTGCGTGGCGCGCGTCAGCTCGCCGACCAGTCCACCAGCGTGCCGGGTCAGCTGCTCGCTCTCGATCTGATCGCCCGCGCCGACGACCTGCGCCGCGCGAACAGCCGCATCCATCAGGAGCGGCTCCGGCTGCTGCAGCGACTGATGGCAGAGCACCTGCCCGACTGGACGGTCGAGCCGCCCCGTGGCGGGCTGTCGCTATGGGTGCGGGTGCCCGTGGGGTCGGCAGCAGCGCTCGCCCGAACGGCGGCCGCACACGGTGTCTCGATCGCCGGAAGTGCGGCGTTCGCCGTTTCCGCGTCGCCGGACGATCACATCCGCATCCCCTTCACCGCACCCGACGACGTGCTCGCCGAGGGCATCCGCCGCCTCGGAGCGGCCTGGCGCGAGTATCGGGAGACTCTCGGGATGTCTTCCTAGGCTGACCCGCATGACTCGGATGCAGCGTCGGACCATGCGGATGCAGACGCTGTGGATCTCGATCGCCGGTGTGCTCGCCGTCACGATCTATGCTGCGCTCGCCGCGGTGCAGATCTTGGAGTGGACGCCTCTCGCGGCCGCTCCCGGGCTCACTCTCGACCAGATCCGAGCTGAGCTGAGCGGAGCGGGTGAGTCGCTCAACGCGCCGACGACCTTCATGATTCTCGGGGTGGGAGTCGTGCTCGCCCTCGCCCTCGGTGTGGTCGCGATGACGTCGAGGGCCGCTCCCATGATCGCGGCTGCCGGCTTCCTGAGTCTGCTCATGCTCGGAGCCCCGGGCTTCTTCCTCGCCTCGTTCGCCCCGGGCATGGCGCTGGCCGATACCTTCATGATCTCGGCGGGCGTCTCCCTCCCCGGAGTGCGAGCGTTCTACATCATCAGCGCCTTCGCGGCAGCCCTGCTGATGCTCGGCGGGGTGGTCGCCGTGCTCCGGGCACGCGCCGCTCCTGCGTCGGCCTGACCTCTTCCTCGCGTCCGGCCCCGCTGACGGTGTCAGCCAGTAGCGTTGATCCATGGTCAACTATCGCTATCTCGGCAACAGCGGTCTCAAGGTCTCGGAGATCACCTACGGCAACTGGGTCACCCACGCCTCGCAGGTCGGCGACGACGCCGCCGTCAAGACCGTCCACGCCGCCCTCGACGCCGGAATCACCACCTTCGACACCGCCGACACGTACGCCAACACGGCGGCGGAGGTCGTGCTCGGCAAGGCCCTGGAGGGGCAGCGCCGCGAAGGCCTGGAGATCTTCACGAAGGTCTACTTCCCGACCGGTCCGAAGGGGCCGAACGACACCGGCCTGAGCCGCAAGCACATCTTCGAATCGATCAACGGTTCGCTCGCGCGCCTCGGCACCGACTACGTCGATCTGTACCAGGCACACCGCTTCGACTACGAGACCCCGCTGGAGGAGACGTTCCAGGCCTTCGCCGACGTCGTCCGCCAGGGCAAGGCGCTCTACATCGGCGTCTCGGAGTGGACCGCCGAGCAGCTGCGCGAAGGGCACGCCCTCGCGAAGCAGCTCGGCATCCAGCTCATCTCGAACCAGCCCCAGTACTCGATGCTGTGGCGTGTGATCGAGGGCAAGGTCGTCCCGGCGTCCGAAGAGCTCGGCATCTCGCAGATCGTCTGGTCGCCGATGGCGCAGGGTGTGCTCAGTGGCAAGTACCTGCCGGGTCAGCCGGTGCCGGAGGGCTCGCGCGCCACCGACCCGCACAGCGGCGCCGACTTCATCAAGAGCTTCCTGCAGGACGACATCCTCACCGCCGTCCAGCGCCTGAAGCCGATCGCCGAGCAGGCCGGCCTGTCGATGCCGCAGCTCGCGATCGCGTGGGTGCTGCAGAACCCGAACGTGGCGGCCGCACTGGTCGGCGCGTCCCGTCCGGAGCAGCTCGCCGAGACCGTCAAGGCCTCGGGCGTCAAGCTCGACGCCGACACGATGGTGGCGATCGACGCGGCCCTCGGCGACACGGTCAACCGCGACGCCGAGAACACCTACTCGGTGTCACCGAAGTCGCGCCTGGTCTGAGTGCCCTGATCTGACGCCGAGACCCATCGGTAACGTCGAGACCCACCCCCGCTGACGTACGCGCGGGTGGGTCTCGACGTTGGGCGTGGGTCTCGGCGACGGTCATTCCTTGACGGCGCCGGCGGTCAGGCCCTGCACGATCCAGCGACTCGCGAGGGCGAACATCGCCATGGTCGGCAGGATGGTCAGGACCGCGGCGGCACTCATGGAACCCCAGTCGATGTTGAAGGTGGAGATGAAGCCGTTCAGCGCCGATGGCACGGTGCGGTTCGCGTCGGTGTTCATGAGCACGACCGACAGGAACAGCTCGTTCCAGCAGTTGACGAAGTTGAAGATGAACGCCGCGATGATGCCGGGGGTCATCACCGGGACGAGCACCCGGAACAGAGCGCCGAGGCGTGAGCATCCGTCGATCATCGCCGCCTCTTCGAGCGCGTCCGGCACGTTCTCGAAGAAGCCGCGGAGCATGACGGTCGAGAACGGGATGCAGATCGCGATGTAGACGAGGATCAGGCCGGGTTTGGTGTCGACCAGTCCCAGGTCGGTCATCATCGAATACAGCGGGCCGAGCGCGATGAACGCCGGAATCATCTGCGTGAGCAGGAACGCGATCAGGATCGTCCCCTTGCCGCGGAACTCGAACCGGGCCAGCACGTAGGCGCTCAACAGGGCGATGAGGGTGGCCACGGCACCGCCGACGACCGCGACCAGGGCGGAGTTGCCGAGGAAGACGCCGAACGAGCTCTTCTGGAAGAGGCTGATGTAGTTCTCGAGCGACGGCTCGCTCGGCCAGTACTCGATCGGGAACCGGTTGATCGTCCCCGGCGACTTGATCGACGTCAGCGCGATCCAGTACAGCGGGAACAGCGTGATCACGAGCCAGAGGCCGAGGCCCACGACGCGGATGACACCGCCGACCGTGACACGCGGCTTCGGTCGCGGGGCGGATGCCGGATCGGAGACGGTGATGCGCCGGGTCTCGGTGATCGAGGAACCTGTCCGCGAGGCGTCTGTCATGGTCATCGCTGCACTCTCCGCATCGCCATCAGGTAGAACGCGCAGAACACGAACAGGACCGCCATCACGATGAGGCCGATCGCGCTCGCGAAGCCGTAGTTGCCCTGCTGGGTGTAGTTGATCATCCAGGTCGTGATGATGTGCGTCTGGTTGGCGGGTCCGCCGTTGGTCATCGCGTAGATGATGTCGGGGAAGTTGAAGATCCAGATCACCCGCAGCAGGATCGTCAGCAGCAGCGTCATCGAGATGTACGGGATGATGATCGAGAACAGCTGCCGGAACTTGCCCGCGCCGTCGAGGCTCGCCGCCTCCAGCATCTCGTCGGGCACCGACTGCAGCGCCGCGAGGATCATGATCGCGAAGAACGTCACGCCGTACCAGACGTTGGCGACGATCACCGCGAACATCGCGAGCTTCGGATCAGCCAACCAGGGGAGCGGGGCGTCGATCAGCCCCGCCTTCATGAGCAGGTCGTTGACCACGCCGAACTCCGCGTTGAACATCCAGCGGAACAGCATGCCGATCAGGAAGCCCGACACCGCCCACGGGAAGAACACGAGCGCCTGGTAGAGGCCGCGGAAGCGGAACCTCTTGCGCAGGGCCAGGGCGATCAGGAATCCGATCACGAGCTGCGGCACGAGCGAGCCGACGACCCAGAGCAAAGAGTTCCACGCCACGGTCGGGAAGGCAGGATCCCGGAACACCGCGAGGAAGTTGTCGAAGCCGACGAACGGCGTCGAGGTGAGGTCCCACAGGTTCCAGTCGTGGAAGGCCATGCGCGCGCCCTGCAGCATCGGCCAGTAGGTGAACCAGCAGACGAAGACGATCGCCGGCGCGAGGAAGGCCAGCAGCGTCCACGCCTGACGGCCGCGGAACGGGCGTCGGCGGGATGCCGGGGAGGCCCCGGCGGCGGTCTGCTGCGAAGCAGTGCCGACGGAGCCTCCCTTCTGAGCGGTGCGGGCCACAGGTCAGCCCTTTTCCGCGGCGTACTTCTCGGTCCAGAACGCATCCCACGAGGCCAGCAGGTCGCTGGTCGACATGTTGCCCAGCAGCACGTTCTGCACGTCCTGGTCGGACTTCTGGATCCACTCGGTCCACCAGCTGACCCCGCGCGGCTGGCGCACGTTGACGTAGGTCTCCGGGTCTTCGGTCATGGTGACGTAGCTGGTCCACGGGCCGGACGAGTAGAACTCGTCGTCGGCGGCGGACGTGATGATCGGCACCAGGCTGTTGGCCTGTGCGAACTCGGTGGCGGGCTCGGCGGACGACAGGAACTCGACGAGCTTGACGGCCGCCTCCTTGTTCTCGCTGTTCTCGGCGACGCCCCAGCCCGCGACGGCGAGTGGCTGCGCGGCCTTGTCCGAGGGGCCGACGAGCAGGGGAGCGGTGTCCCACTGGTCCTCGGTCAGCGAGGAGTCCTGCACGGTCGCGATGACCTCGGGGTCCTGCAGCAGGAACGCCGTGGTGCCGTTCGTGAAGCCGGCGACCATCTCGGGGTAGCCCCACGAGACCGCGGAGGGCGGGGAGGCTTCCTTGAACAGGTCGAAGTAGTCGTCGACGGCGTCCTGTGCCTCGGGCGCGGCGAAGATCGTCGAACCGTCCTCCATCAGGAACGCGTCGTCGACGTCGAGTCCGTCGATCGTGTACGCCTCGATCGCCGCGACCACGTTGCTGTTGGCGTTCTGACCGCCGCGGAAGGCGTAGCCGTAGATGTTGTTCGACGGGTCCTGGATCGTGCTCGCCTGCTCCAGAAGGTCCTTCCAGCTGTGCGGCGGACCGTCGAAGCCTGCGTCCTTCACCAGGTCGGTGCGGTAGAACAGCGACAGCCCGTAGAAACCGTAGGGCACGAAGTAGCTCTTGCCGTCGGCGGCGACCGAAGCGGACTGGGCGTTGTCGGTCAGCGCGTCCCAGCCGTCCCACTTCTCGAGGTCGGGGCCCAGGTCGTAGAGCCAGCCGTTGTTCGCGAACGGCCCGACCGTGATGTCACGCACCTCCAGCACGTCGACGCCCTTGCCGGACTGCAGCATCTGCTGGATCTTCGCGTCGGCCTGCTCGGTGGGAGGCGAGACGAGGTTGACCGTGATCTTCGGGTTCGCCTTCTCGAAGTCGTCGAGCAGCCCGCGCAGGAGCTCGGTGCGGGCGGGGTTGGTCAGGCTCTCGACCATCTGCAGGGTGACGGTGCCGTCGGTGGACGGGCCGGAGCTTGCGGAACAGCCGGTGAGAGCGAGGACGGCGACGGTGCCGAATCCCGCTGCGGTCGTCAAGATCTTGTTCTTCACGATGTGCCTCTCGGTGGGGTGGGGGTGGGTGTTGCGGTCGGGTGGGTGTTGCGGTCAGGGGACGATGAGGGAGTCGGCGGGACGGATGCCGGCCCGGCTCAGGATCTGCGGCACGCAGCGCTCGACGAAGGTCTCGTAGTCGGCGGCCTCGTTGTAGAGGTGGGCCGAGAGCCGGAAGTAGCCGACCCCGCGGAAGCTCGTGAACGCCGTCTCGACGCCGACCTCGTCGAGCAGGTCCATCCGCAGGCCGTCGGCCTCTTCGCGGGTCGCGCCGAGCCCGAGCGGAAGACGCACCAGTCGCATCGACGGCACCGGAGAGGGGAGTGGCGTGAGCGGATCCTCGTCACCGTACGGGCGCAGGGCTTCGGCGATCAGCTCGGCGCCGGCGTCGGCGATCTCCGCCATGGCCGTGCGTGCCGAGGCCCAGCCGAACTCGCTCTCGATGAAGTCGATCGCGGTCGGGGTGGCCAGGTACGTGGTGGCGTCGATCGTTCCCTGCGTGTCGAAACGGGAGGGGTACGCCTCCCGCGCGGCCCACGAGTCGATGAGCGGCCAGAGCTCGTCGCGGTCGGCGGCGGAGGTCACCAGCAGGGCGGAGCCGCGCGGGGCGCACGGCCATTTGTGCATGTTCCCGAACCACCAGTCGCCACCCGCGACGGTGGCCGCATCCGGGATGAGGCCGGGGGCGTGGGCGCCGTCGACGAGCGTGCGCACGCCGCGCTCGGCTGCCGCATCGGCGATGCGTCGGGTGGGCAGCACGCGGGCGGTCGGGGAGGTGATCTGGTCGACCACGATCAGACGTGTGCGGGGGGTGAGCTCATCGGCGAAGAGCTGAACGATCTCGTCGTCGGAGGAGAGCAGCGGCAGGGCGACGGTGCGCACGCGCGCCCCGAACCGGCGGGCGAGGCGCTCGGCTCCCATGGTGATGGCGCCGTAGCCCTGGTCGGTCACCAGGATCTCGTCGCCGGCTTCGAGCTGCAGTGCGTTGTAGACGACGGTCGCGGCGGCCGAGGCGTTGGGCACGAAGGCGCTGTCCTCGGCGCGCGCGCCCACGAACGGGGCGGTGCGCTCGCGGGCCGCCTGCACGCGCTCGGCGATGCGCGGGAACCACTCGACGGGGCTGAGGTCCGCGCGGCGGCGCAGGGCGTCCTGGTGCTCGACGACGACGGACGGGACCGCGCCGAAGGATCCGTGATTGAGGTGGATCACCGCCGGGTCGAGGGGCCAGGCGTCGCGCGCTCGCATGCCGGAGTTCAGCGTGAGCGGTGCGGGGAACAGCGGTGTGGGCATCAGTCCTCATCGATGAGTCGGGCGAGTTGTTGCACAACTTTGCCACATGCCGTAGAAAACTGCCATGAAAAGGTGAAGATGAAACATAGTTGTCATACGAGTTTCCTGCGAAGGGGAGTTCCGACAGACTTCACGAGGGGTGGGGGAGTGTCAGAGAGGATGACGATGAGCGCACTCGACACGGCGTTGCACGGGCTGCGGGCGCTGATCGCCGACGGTGCGCTGCGGCCCGGAGACCGACTGCCGAGCGAAGGCGAGCTCTGCGAACGTCTCGGCGTCTCCCGCGGGTCTCTCCGCGAAGCGATCCGGATGCTGGCCGCCCTCGGGGTGCTCGACACCCGTCACGGCTCGGGCAGCTACGTCAGCGAGCTGCGCGCGGCCGACCTGATCGGCAGCCTGTCGCTCACGGTCGGGCTGCTGCCGATGGCGGGAGTGCTCGAACTGACCGAACTCCGCCGCGTGCTCGAACCGCATGCGGCCGCGCTCGCCGCCGCCCGCATCGACGACGAGACTGTGGAGGCCCTGGACCGCGTGCTCGACGAGATCGAGGCGACCACCGACTTCGAGGCGCAGTCGCGGCTCGACCACGAGTTCCACATGGCGATCTCCGGCGTCGCGGGGCACGAAGCGCTGACCAGCCTGATCGACGTGCTGCGATCGCGGTCGCGGGCGTATCGCATCTCCGACCCCGAGGATGCGGCCGAGCTCAAGGTGCATTCCGATGCCGGGCACCGCGCGATCCTGCGCGGCCTGGCGGCGGCGGACCCGGTCGCCGCGAGTGCCGCGGCCTCCGCCCACGTCGCGTACACCGAGTACTGGGTGCGGCGGTACTCGGGGCTCGAGGACTGACGCGCGTCCTGCGGGCCGGTCAGCCGAGGGTGATATCGACCTGGATCTCGGCGGCGATGCGCTCGAGGTCGGCACGCAGGGCGTCGAGGTCGACGGAAGCGGGGACCTTCGCGGTCACCGACGCTTCGAACAGACGCCCTCCGGCCATCGCGGCATCTCGAGTCTCGGTGGCGAGCTCCTCGATGCTCAGGGCGTGCGCACTCAGCACGCCGGAGACCTCGCGCACGATGCCGGGGCGGTCGTTGCCGAGCACCTGGATCTCGAGCAGCTGATCGTCGTCGGCAACCGCATCCGGAGTGCCGGTGAGCACGGCGAGCGTGAGGAGTCCCTGACCCTGCAGGCCGCGCAGTGCGGACGACAGCTCGGCCTCCCGGTCATCCGCGACCGAGACCTCGATCACGCCGGCGAACGTGCCGGCGAGCTCGGCCAGTGAGCTGTTCTCCCAGTTGCCGCCGTGCGCATCCACGACATCGGCGACGGCGGCCACGAGGCCAGGACGGTCTGCACCCGCGACGGTGAGGATCAGAGTAGTCATGCGGCCAGCGTACGGGGAAGTATTGGCAGAGTTGGCGATTGCTTCTGTCTGCCCGTTCGATACTGTCGACGCATGTTCGATGTGCATTCAGAGCATCCCCAGATCCTTAGGGTACGGAAGATCGCAAGGAGACTCTCGTGCCCGTCGGCGGCGGGCTGCACCGCGCGGCTCGGTGCGTACGCCTTCACGACCAACCTTTGCTGCCCTCCAGAGGACTGAGACCATGGTGGGAAGGGGCGGTGGGGCTGCGACGGCGTATGGGATTGGGTACCAGCACCTTGCCGTACTGGAAGAGGTCATCGGTCTCTTGGAGCAGGGCGAGCGTGACTGGACCTTGTCCCTCGAGAGTGCGGACGACGACATCGTCGACTACGCGTTTCGCAAGGAGGGCAGGTTCGTTCGGGTCGTTCAAGCGAAGTCGAGCGTCTCGGGCTCTGCAGGTCGCCGAGTAACCGTCGCCGAAGCGCTTCGGGTGTTCGAACGAATGGTCCAAGGAGAGCCCTCCACCACATTCACTTTTCGCACTAACCGCCCGGTCGCATCAGCATTGCTGCAACTCGGGGCTGCACTGGACGCTGCCCGTCAGCAGCTTCTGGGTGGGACGGACGTCATGCGAGAGATACAGGGTGCTCTCGAGGCTGCGGGCGCCGTTCTCAACGTCGAAAGCACGAGCGAGGTTCTCGGGCGCATCGCGCGATGCGAAGTCGTGGTCGATGCCTGGCAACTCCCCGATGCGTTCGAGTTTCTCGCCGCTCGTATTCGTGCGCTCCGCCACTCCTTCGGTTGGGGAACCGGCCGGGAGTCGTCCGAGATCCTCGTCTACAGCGTGGCGATGAGGCTGCTCGAGCGTTCTGCGACCACCCCAGGTTGTGAGATTCCCGCCGAACAGATCGAGCGGATGCTCTATCCCGCCGATCATGTCGTGGCGCAGGCTAGAGGCGCGTATGACTGGGGTGTTGTGGCTGGACCCATCCCCAACATCGAAGCAATACCCCGTGTCGAAGCTCGCGCTTTCCTGGACGAGGCTCTGCGAGGAATGCCTACGAGGCAGCCGCGACGAGCGGTTCTGACAGGCTTCTCGGGGGCGGGAAAATCGACTATCGCTGCCTCCTTCGCTAGAGATCGCGCTGCGTCATACGACCACATCCTGTGGATCGATGCTCAC
Organism: Microbacterium sp. K27; assembly: GCF_004794435.1. NCBI lineage: Bacteria > Bacillati > Actinomycetota > Actinomycetes > Micrococcales > Microbacteriaceae > Microbacterium > Microbacterium sp. K27. The sequence goes on along the minus strand of NZ_SSDK01000031.1, from coordinate 116,439 downwards.
GATCTGAGCACGATTCGACAGTCGGTCCGGCGAATCCTCGGCGAGTCAGAGCAGGCCGAGGGGATCGGCGACGAGAGAACGGACGGCGCTGAGCTCGCGGCATCCTTCCGAGACCTCTTCGCTGCCAGTTCGGACACTTGGCTGCTGGTGTTCGACAATGCGGCCTCGGCGAAGGAAATTCAGCCGTGGCGTCCTCTGGTCGGACACGTGGATATCGTCGCGACGTCGACCAACGCCGTTGCGTGGTCCGGGTGGCGGGCGCATGGGGTACCACATCTCGCTCGTACCGATTCCATTGCCTTGTTAGAGATGCGAATGGGGGTTTCGGCGCCGAGCGCCGATTGGCGGAGGAAGGCGAGTCAGCTTTCGGCGGATCTGGATGATTGGCCCCTCACCCTCGATCTAGCTTGCGCGTACCTGAGCGCCTCCGGGCGGGGGATCGAGTTCGCCCCTCAGTACGTGAGTCTCTTGATGAGCAAGATCATCGATGAAGAGGTGCTGATGCCGGAGGGATACAAGACTCACAGCACGCTCCTCCGCGCCGTTGTGGTTGCCCTCGAGGGTCTGGAGTCGAGAGCGAAGTCATCGCCCGGTCCGGGAAGCCGGCGGCACGGCGTGGCGAGCGCGACCATGGAAACGATGGCCTATCTCCCAGGGCGAAGCGCCCATGCGAACCTCGCAGTGACCGCAGCTGTCGATCTGCTGGACGAGGAGCTTCAGGACGATCCAGACGCCGTGGTGGACGCGGTCGCCTTCGCTTTGGCCGAGTTCTCGCTTGCCTCTCGGAGGATGGATGCACAATCGCGATCTCTGCAGAGCACCTTCCGAGTCAACGAAGTCGTGCTCCATGTGGTCCGTGCGCGGCACTCGGTGCGCAGACGCGCTGAGGTGCTCCGCAGCGTCATCGAGTCTGCATACGGGCACGTCACTCGCGCGATCGACGAGCGGGCTCGGGCGGATGCAGAACTTGTCGCGCCTTCAGCGACATCTGCGCTGAGATGGCTCCTGGAATCGGGCTATGCGTCGATGTATGGCACGCTCCTCGCGGGAAATCTGGCGGTGCTGTGGAGCGCGCTGAATCAGCCCGAGATTAGCCTCGAGTACTTCGAGCTCGAGCTTCACGTGTTGAACACGCTGGGTCAGCACGCGCCCGTACTGCGAGCGAAGATTCACGCTGCCATTGCGTCTAACTTGGCGACGCTGGAACGACCGACTCCGGAGATTCTCGACGCCGTATCGAAATGCGTGCTGATGCTCGATCAGTGGCCCGTCGATGACGCCGAGTCGGATCGCACAGCGGTCTTGTATCAGCTCGAGACCGTGCTCAATCTCCTCAGGCGAAATCCGCGGGAGGATCCTTCGCACAGGACACTGATCGACGTCGCCTACAGCGCCTTAGAACGGCAGCTCTCCCGCGCCGGCCACCCTGCGTTCGAGGACATCAGGGCCGCGCGCGAGCTTCTCGATCTTGCTGAGCGGGACGGCGACGCGCTCGTGCGTATCGAGAGAGTCATCGCGGACTCGACGGCGCCCGACTTTCTCAGGCGTGCTGCGTTGGCGCTGCGTGTGGAAACCCTCGTCTATCTCGGACGCTTCGAAGCTGCGACGCGTGCGGTGGAAGAAACGAGGAGCGCTGCTGACGGCGCCTTCGGGATCGAGGAAGTCGCCGACGTCCTGATTAATGCCTGGTTGGCGGTACTGACACATCGGTTTCTCAGAGACGTGCCGTTTCACCATGACCTAGTCGGCAGCCTGTATCAGGCCTTTGCCGACATCGAGCTATCGCAGAGGCAGAGCCAGTCTCGCCTGGACGTCTGTCGCTTGGCTACCGCAGTTCATGAGGGCGACATCGACGACGAGATGTTGGCCGCGCTCGAAGGACTGAGTGGGAATCGTGTTTCCGGCGGCCGTGGTGTGCGATCCGACCGCCCACTATGGACACTCATCGAGGCTTGCGGCAGGTTGGTGGCCCTGCGCCGTAGGCATCGGAATGCTCGCGTCGTTCCGGGGCAAGGGTGGGCGCTCGTGCGGCTGCCCTTCCAACTTCGTGCGTTGCGCGTGTTCATCAGCAAAGAACAGGCGCAACAGTTCCGGGGAGCCTCGAAAAGGCTGGAAGGATCGTGGCTGCTCGAGGACGATGCTGTTCTTCTTCGCGTCGACTGCGAGCCTGCCGTGCTCGTAGTCTTTCCGCGCTTGGAATCGGGGTGGCTTGGCATCGACGAGGCGGTCGTCAAAAAATCGCCGGCTCCCGCAACCCGGCGACTTGAGCAAATACTCCACTCACCTCAGCATGCCGAGACAGTTCGCTTCGTCCTCGTCGCACCGGAGTCTGATGAGGATTCCCCCGTGATTGTGACGGTGAGCAGACCCGTGCAGTAGGGCTCTGCGGCCAGCGTAGCCCGCAGCCCTCAGTCCCCCCAGACCCCGGACTCCAGGAACGTATCGAGGCGCGCGCGGTGCGGGGCGAGGTCCCAGCCTTGGGCGGCGACCCACTCGTCGGAGTAGTAGGTGCCGGCGTAGCGGACGCCGCTGTCGCAGATCAGGGTCACGACACTGCCGGTCTCGCCCGCGGCCCGCATCCGGGCGATGAGCTGGAACGCACCGTAGAGGTTGGTGCCGGTCGAGCCGCCGGCCCAGTGCAGGGTGCGCTCGCGCAGCAGGCGGATCGCGGCGATCGACCCGGCATCCGGCACCTGGATCATCTCGTCGATCACGGTCGGCACGAACGAGGCCTCGACCCGGGGGCGGCCGATGCCCTCGATGCGGCTCGGGCGCCCGGCCGGCGGATCCACGGTCCCTGCCCAGCCGTCGTAGAAGGCCGAGCCTTCGGGGTCGACGACCGCGACCTTCGTGTCATGTCGGCGATACTTCACGTACCGGCCGAACGTGGCACTCGTGCCGCCGGTTCCGGCGCCCGTGACGATCCAGGTGGGGATCGGATGCCGCTCCTGAGCGAGCTGGCTGAACACGCTCTCGGCGATGTTGTTGTTGCCGCGCCAGTCGGTCGCGCGCTCGGCGAACGTGAACTGGTCGAGGTAGTGGCCGGTGCAGTCGGAGGCCAGACGTTGGGCCTCGGGCGACATGTCCTCCGCACGGTCGACGAAGTGGCACGTGCCGCCGTAGAACTCGATGAGGTCGATCTTCTCCTGCACGGTCGAACGGGGCACGACCGTGATGAACGGCAACCCGAGCATGCGGGCGAAGTACGCCTCGGACACGGCGGTCGATCCGCTCGACGACTCGACGAGCGTGGTGTCTTCGCGGATGCGTCCGTTGACCAGGCCGTAGAGGATCAGCGAACGCGCGAGGCGGTGCTTGAGGGAGCCCGTCGGGTGCACGGACTCGTCCTTGAGGTACAGGTCGATGCCCCACTCGGGCGGCAGCGGGAAGAGGTGCAGGTGCGTGTCGGCGCTGCGGTTGGCATCGGCTTCCAGCAGGGCGATCGCGGTGCTGGTCCAGTCGCTCATGCCCTCGACACTACCTGCCACTCGGCCGGGCGCCCTGGTCGATCACGCGGCGGCGGGACGCTCGGGGCCGAGGTGGGTGGAGGTCGGCTCGCCTGCCGCATCGCCCTTGAGCTCGATGAGGATGGTGTGCGTCGGCGTCGTTCCGGTGTTCTCGCCGGAATGACGCTGCGCGGGCAACCACACGGCCTGTCCCGCGGCGAGGACGGTGTCGAAGGAGCGGTCGCCCAGGCTGAGGCGGCGGGAGAAGCCGCTGAGGGTGACCAGAACGCTGTTCGGATGATCGTGCGGCGTCGTCTTGTCGCCGGGCTCATCGGTGTAGTCGAGCACGCGGACGTGCTCGTTCTCCCAGAGCGTGCGGTAGTGGTCGGGGTCGGTGAGGGTGGGATCGTCGGTGATCATGCGGTGACGGTACACCCGGCGCGGTACCGCCGACAGGGTCTCCTCAGCCGACCGTTCCGGCCGGGGAGGCCCCGCCGTCGCCGTCGACGTGCAGGAGCGATGCCTGAGACTGCTCCTGCTGCAACTGGAACTCGAAACGCGAACGGTCGCCGCGGTGATACGCGATGAAGTACTCGATGGGCGTGCCGTCGGCGCTGCGGCTGACGCTGCGTAGACGCAGCAGTGCCGAACCGGCGCTCACGCCCAGGTGCTGAGCCTGCTCGTGCGTGGCCACGGTCGCCTCCGCCGAGCGCACACCGTGCGTCGCGACGATGTCGTTGTCGGCGAGCAGTCGATAGAGCGATCCCTCGGAGAGGTCGGCGCCGAGGGTGACGGATCCGACGGCCTCCGGCATCCAGGTCGTCGAGAGCGACCACGGTTCGCCGTCGACGTGGCGCAGACGCTCGAGCACGACGACCGGGGATCCGACCGGCACCTCCAGGGCGAGTGCGACCTCCTCGTCAGCCGTCGTCTGCTCGTGCCGCAGTACGTCGCTGTGCACATGTCCGCCGCGGCGCTCGACGTCGTCGTACAGACCGACGAGCGTGTGCACCAGGCTCTCGCTGGTGCGGGGGCGGGAGACGAACGTGCCCTTGCCCTTCACCCGTTCGACGAGCCCCTCGTGCTCCAGCTGGGCGAGCGCCTGGCGCACGACGGTGCGCGAGATGCCGTAGCGCTCGCACAGGCGGTGCTCGCCGGGCAGCGGGTCGCCCGGCTGCAGGCCGTCGCGGGCGATGCCGTCGATGATCAGCTGGCGCAGCTGGTCGTACATGGGCGCGGCGGAGTGCCGGTCGATCGCGTCGTCGACGATGGCCATCAGTACGCCACCCCCGCGTGCAGGATCACGTTCGCGTAGGGGGTGAACTCGCCGGACCGCACGAACGCCCGTGCGCCGTGACTGAGCTTCTTGAACTCCACATGCGGCACGAGGTCGATCTCGAACCCCATGCCGGCGAACCGCTCGCGCAGTGCGGCCAGCACCTCCGGGCTCTTCTCGGCGACCTCGGCCGAGACCGTCGCCCCCTCGACCACCAGCTCGGCGAGCACGGTGTCGAGCACGTCGAGGAAGGCCGGAGCCCCCGGGCGATACGCCAGGTCGATGCGCTCGGATCCCAGGGGGATGGGCAGGCCTGCGTCGGTGACGACGATCAGATCGGTGTGCCCGGTCTCGCTGATCACGCGGGACAGCGCGGGATTGATCGTGGTGGCCGTCTTGCGCATGTGTCTCCTCGGTTCTCCGGATGCTCGGTTCGCAGGTTCAGCTCGCGACGGGTGCGGGGGCGTGCGCTGAGCTGCGCTCCGCCAGGAACGCGTCGACATCGGCGCGGTGGGGGAGGCTCGGTGATGCCCCCTGCTTCGTGACGGTCAGTGCGCCCGCGGCGGTCGCCAGGCGCACCGCATCCGCCAGGGTGCTGCCATTCGCCAGGGCCGCGCCGAGATAGCCGGCGTAGGCGTCGCCCGCCGCGGTCGTGTCGACCGCCTCCACCGGGAACGGCGGGATCACGGATGCGCCCTCGGCCGTCACGACGCACGAGCCCTGGCCCGCGAGGGTGATCACGGCGGCGCCGACCCCCTGGGCGAGGAACCAGCGTCCGGCCTGCTCGGCCGACGCGGCATCCGTCACCTCGATACCGCTGATCAGCGTCGCCTCGGTCTCGTTGGGGGTGACGATGTCGATGCTCCGCCAGATCTCGGCGTCGAGCTCGGCGGCCGGGGCGGGATCGAGGATCACGGTCATGCCGTGCTCGCGACCGCGCGCGGTGATGTGGGCGGTGAGCGCGGAGGGCGTCTCGAGCTGGGTGAGCAGCACCGAGGTCGTGGGGGCGAGGGCTGCGAGCGCCTCGTCGATCTGCGCGGCGCTGAGGGCGGCATTGGCGAGCGGAACCATGACGATGTCGTTCTGCGCCGACGAGTCGACGCGGATGTGCGCCACGCCTGTCGGGCCGGGGACCGTGCGCAGGTGCGCGAGGTCGACGCCGGCCGCGGTCAGCCCGTCGACGACCAGGTCGTGGAACAGGTCGTCTCCGACGCAGCCGACGAAGCTCGTGCGCGCACCGGAGCGCCCGGCGGCGACAGCCTGGTTCGCGCCCTTGCCGCCCAGCATGAGCGTGAACTCGTCCCCGAGAATCGTCTCGCCCCTGGCGGGCAGACGCCCGGAGAAGGTGGTCACATCGGCCGTGACGCTGCCGACGATGACGACGCCGGTACGGTCCTCGGGGTGTGCGGGGGTCATCTCGCTCCTGATCTTCCTCGACGGCAGGCGTAGCCGACGCTTTGACAGACCGCGGTGGCTGTCATTACATTAGCCGAAACCGCACCTGTAACGACAGGTTGTCCGCGAGGAGTCCCTGATGAACCCGATCGCGCCACGCCTGTACGTCGACAGCGCCGACGTCGACCGTGTCTCCCGACTGCTCGCCGCCGGCGTGGTGCACGGTGTCACCACCAACCCGACCATCCTCGAACGGGGAGGCCGCACCGCCGCCGAGATCCCCGAGCTCTACGCCCGGTGGGAGTCGGAGGGGGCGCGCGAGATCTTCTTCCAGACCTGGGGCGGCGACGCCGCGTCCTTCCTCCGCAATGCCGAGGGCATCCGCGCACTGGGCGACCGCGTGGCCGTGAAGGTCCCGGCCACGGCGGCGGGCTTCGCCGCCGCATCCGCTCTCGTGCGCGACGGCGCCACCGTGCTGGTCACCGCCGTGTACTCGGTCGCGCAGGCCCTCGCGTGCGCCTCGATCGGTGCGCAGTACATCGCTCCATACCTCGGACGGATGCGCGACGCGGGCCTCGACGGCGACGCGACGATCGCCCGCATGCAGGAGGTGTGCGCGGGGAGCGACTCGAACGTGCTCGCCGCATCGCTGCGCTCGCCGGACGACATCACCGGTCTGCGCCTTGCAGGAGTGCCGTACTTCACCGCTGCGCCGGACGTGCTCGATCGGGTGCTCTTCCATGAGGTGAGCGACAGCTCGGCCGCCGAGTTCGACGCCGCGATGGTGCGCCTGGGCGCGTGAGCGCGGTCTGCTGAAGTCCGCAGGCGGGGTCAGCTCGCCGCGGCCTGGCGCAGCCAGCGCTCCACGCCCGCGATATGCGCGGTGGCGAGCGAGGTCGCGAGGGCGGAGTCGTGCTGGGCGATCGCGTCAGCGATGGCCCGGTGCTCGGACAGGGTGCGCTCGACCGCGCCGCCCTCGGTGAGGCCGCGCCACACGCGGGCGCGCACGGTCTGGCTGCTCAGATGCTCGATCAGACTCGCGAGGTACGCGTTGCCGGACATCGCGACGATCTCGCGATGGAACCGGATGTCGTGGTCGACCAGAGACTCGATGGTCACGGCCGCGTCGACCGAATCGACCTCGTCCTGCAGCTCGGCGATCTGCTCCTCCGTGCCGAGGGTGGCCGCCAGCCCTGTCGCCTGCGACTCCAGCATGCGGCGCACCGCGAAGATCTCGAGCATCGAGTCGTCGTCGTGCATGTCGACGACGAACGCGATCGCCTCCAGCAGCAGATGCGGTTCGAGGCTCGTCACGTAGGTGCCGTCGCCGCGTCGCACGTCGAGGACCCGGATGACCTCCAGCGCCTTGACCGCCTCGCGCATCGAGCTCCGGGAGAGGCCGAGCCGCTCGGACAGCTCCTTCTCGGGGGGAAGGCGATCGCCGGGGGCGAGCTCGCCCGCCACGATCATCGCCTTGATCTTCTCGATCGCCTCGTCGGTGACTGCCATGGCGTCATCCTAGCGATTGATCGGATGTCTCCGGCAGGATGGAGCCATGCGCGTTCTCGATTCACACCTGCACCTCTGGGATCCGGGGGTGCTGACCTACACCTGGCTCGAGGGGCCGCTGGCGTACCGGTTCGCCGACCGGGAGCTGGAGCTCGCCCGCCTGTCCGCCGCGCACCCGGAGAAGTCGGTGTTCGTGCAGGCGGAGACCATCGAAGACGACTTCCTCGACGAGGTGCAGTGGGTCGCGGGGCTGGCGCCTGCGCTCGGCATCGTCGGGATCGTCGCCGGCATCCGTCTCGACCGGGGAACCGACACGGTCGCGCACCTGGAGGGGCTCATGGCCGAGCCCCTCGTCGTCGGAGTGCGGCATAACCTGCAGGGCGAGCCGGACGGACTGGCCGTCTCGGCCGCGTTCGTGACCGGCGCGCGTGAGGTCGCCGCGCGCGATCTGACCTTCGACGCGTGCGTGCGCGCCGATCAGCTCCCGGAGATCGCCCGTTTCGCCGGTGCGATCCCGGAGCTGCGGATCGTGCTCGACCATCTCGGCAAGCCCGCCGTCGGCACGGCGGCCTCGCCGCTCCCGCCGTCGGCGGAGTGGGCTCGCGACCTCGCCGAACTCGCCCGTCATCCGCACACCTTCTGCAAGCTCTCCGGCCTGCCGGGAGAGGCAGGCGGAGACTGGAACGCCGAGCAGCTGGAGCCGTTCCTCGACGTGGCGGCGGATGCCTTCGGGATCGAGCGCCTGATGTGGGGGAGTGACTGGCCGGTCTCGGCCATCGGCCCCGCCGAGCCCGGCGACCCGCACGCGCCGGAGGACGGCTCCGCGACGTACCAGCCCACCGCGCGGTCGCGCTGGGCCGACACCGTCGTGGCGTGGGCGGAGTCGCGGGGCCACGACCTCGACGCCCTCCTGTGGGGGAACGCCGAGCAGTTCTATCGCACCGCTCAGCCGCGGCAGATCCCGTCTGATGCTGCTCCGCGCTCCGGCCTCCGGGGCTGGATCCGCGGTCACCGCGGCTAGCCCGGCTTTCCTGCGGCTCCGGTCTCGGTTGCTGCCGTGGGGTCGGTCTCGGTGGTTCCGGTCGCAGTTGCCGTCGTCCGGCGTCGTTCTCTGCGCTTCCGGTCGCAATTGTTGCCGCCCTCGCGCGATGGAGGCGGCGTCAACTGCGACCGGAACGCAGGCGGATGCTACTCCGCGCGCAGGCGCAGCTGGGCCATACCGCCGTCGACCTCGATGAAGGTGCCGGTGGTCGATCCCGCTGCGGGGCTCACGAGGTAGGCGACCGCAGCGGCGACCTCGTCGGGGCTGACCAGGCGTCCGTGCGGCTGGCGTGCTTCGAGGGCGGCGCGCTCGGCGGCGGGGTCGGCTGCCGAATCGAGCAGTCGGCCCACCCACGGGGTGTCGGCCGTGCCGGGGTTGACCGCGTTCACACGGATGCCCTCGCGCAGGTGGTCGGCTGCCATCGCGCGGGTGAGGGCTGCGACGGCTCCCTTCGACGCGCTGTAGAGCGCCCGTTGCGGCAACCCTGTCGTCGAGGCGATGGATGCCGTGTTGCAGACCGCGGCGGACGGAGACTTCCGCAGCCAGGGGAGGGCTGCCGAGGTGACGCGGGCGATGCCTGTGACGTTGACCGAGAGCACGCGCGCCCACTCGTCGTCGTCGTTCGCGGTGATGTCGCCCTGGGCGCCGATGCCGGCGTTGTTGACGACGATGTCGATGCGTCCGAACTTCTCGCCCACGGCGGCCACCGCCGCGTCGACGCTCGCGCGGTCGGAGACGTCGGCCGTGAAGGCGGCGAAGGCGGGGTCGGCTGCGGCGGTGTCCCGGTCGAGGACCGCGATGCGCGCTCCGTCGGCGTGCAGACGCTGGGCGATCGCCGCGCCGATCCCTGATGCTCCACCGGTGACGATCGCCACCAGTCCGTTCAATGCGCTCACTTCCGGGCCTCCCATGCCACGAACTCCTGCCGTTGACGGCCGAGGCCGTCGATCTCGATCTCGACCACGTCGCCCGCGGCGAGATAGGGGTACTTGCCCGACAGGGCGACGCCCTGCGGCGTGCCGGTGAGGATGAGGTCACCGGGCTCCAGCGTCACGTACTGCGAGAGGTGGTGCACGATGTGCTCGACGGTGAAGATCATGTCGCTCGTGTTCGAGTCCTGCCGCGGCTCGCCGTTCACGAAGCTGCGAAGACCGAGCGCGTGGTGATCCACCTCGTCGGGGGTGACGAGCCAGGGCCCGGTGGGGTTGAAGCCGGCCGCGATCTTGCCTTTCGACCACTGCCCGCCCGAGACGGCCATCTGGAAGTCGCGCTCGGAGACGTCGTTCGCGGCGACGAAGCCGGCCACGTGCGCCATCGACTCGTCGGGGGAGTCGAGGTAGGCGGTGCGGGTGCCGATCACGATGCCGAGCTCGACCTCCCAGTCGGTCTTCTCGCTGCCGCGCGGGATCGTGACCGCATCGTTCGGGCCCACGACCGTGTTCGGCGTCTTGAGGAAGAGGATCGGGATGGTGGGCGGCTCCGACCCCGACTCGGCGGCGTGAGCGGCGTAGTTCATGCCGATGCAGATCACGGCACTCGGGCGGGCGATCGGGGCGCCGACGCGCAGCGATGCGGCGTCCGCGAGTTCGGGGAGGTCTCCGGCATCGCGGGCGGCAACGACGCGGGCGACGAAGTCGCCCTCGAGGAAATCGCCGTTCACATCGGATGTTACGGGGCGGAGGTCGAGGTATCGGTCGCCCTCCACGAGGACGGGGATCTCATTCCCTTGGGTGCCGAGCCGCGCGAACTTCATGTTTCTCCTGATCGGTCGGGAGGCCGCGATGAGGCGGCCGGTCTCGTTGACAGTATAGACATCCGATGTTTACACTCCAAGAGATCCGCGCGGAAGAAATCAGCCGCGCATCGAGAGGAATCCCGTGAGCCGTATCGTCGCCCTCGACACCACCGACATCCGCTTCCCCACGTCCCTGAGCCTGGACGGGTCGGACGCGATGAACCCCGACCCCGACTACTCGGCCGCGTACGTCATCGTGCGCACCGACGCCGACGACGACATCGAGGGCCACGCGTTCGTCTTCACGATCGGCCGCGGCAACGACGTGCAGGTCGCGGCCATCGACGCGCTGGCAGGTCACCTGGTGGGTCGCGAGATCGAGCCCCTCCTCGACGACATGGGCGGCACGTTCCGCGACATCATCGGCGATTCGCAGCTGCGCTGGCTCGGGCCGGAGAAGGGCGTCATGCACATGGCCATCGGTGCGGTCATCAACGCGCTGTGGGACATCAAGGCCAAGCGCGCCGGCCTTCCGCTCTGGCAGCTGCTCGCCCGTATGACGCCGGAGGAGCTCGTCGACCTCGTCGACTTCCGGTACCTCACCAACGCCCTCACCCGCGACGACGCCCTCGAGATCCTGCGCGCCGCCGAGCCCGGTCGGGCCGAGAGGGAACAGCAACTGCTCGCCTCCGGATACCCCGGCTACACCACGAGCCCCGGATGGCTCGGCTACTCCGACGAGAAGCTCGAGCGCCTCGCCCGCGAAGCGATGGCCGACGGCTTCACCCAGATCAAGCTCAAGGTCGGCGCCGACCTCGACGACGACATCCGCCGCTTCCGCAAGGCACGTGAGGTGTGCGGGCCCGACTTCCCGATCGCGATCGACGCGAACCAGCGCTGGGAGGTGTCGGAGGCTATCGAGTGGGTCAACGCGCTCGCCGAGTTCCACCCCGCCTGGATCGAGGAGCCCACCAGCCCCGACGACGTGCTCGGCCACGCCGAGATCGCCCGCGGCGTCGCACCGATCCGCGTCGCGACGGGCGAGCACGCCCAGAACCGCGTCATCTTCAAGCAGCTGCTGCAGGCCGAGGCGATCTCCGTCATGCAGATCGACGCCGTGCGCGTCGCCGGCGTGAACGAGAACATCGCCAACCTGCTGCTCGCCGCGAAGTTCGACGTGCCGGTCTGCCCGCACGCCGGCGGTGTGGGCCTGTGCGAGGCTGTGCAGCACCTGTCCATGTTCGACTTCGTCGCCGTCACCGGCACGCGCGAGGGCCGCATGATCGAGTTCGTCGACCACCTGCACGAGCACTTCGTCGTGCCCACCGACATCCAGGGCGGTTCGTACATGGCACCCACCGCGCCGGGAACGGGCATGGAGATGAAGGCCGACAGCATCGCGACCTACACCTGGAAGGGTGCACATGTCGGTGCCTGATCGCGCGGGAGTGCCTGACCGCCTGACCGTCCCGACGCTCGGCTACGGTGCCGCGAACGTGGGCAACCTGTTTCGGCCGCTGACCGATGACGAGGCCTGGGCCGTGCTGGATGCCGCGTGGGAGAGCGGCATCCGCTTCTACGACACGGCGCCGCATTACGGGCTCGGACTCTCCGAGCGTCGGCTCGGGGCCTTCCTGCAGACCAAGCCGCGTGACGAGTACGTGCTCTCGACCAAGGCCGGGCGCCTGCTGCGGCCGAACCCCGACCACGTCGGCGGCGGTCTCGACACCGCGAACGACTTCCACGTTCCCGATGACCTGCAGCGCGTGTGGGACTTCTCGGAAGCGGGTATCCGCACGAGCGTCGACGAGTCGCGCGAGCGCCTCGGCATCGAGCGCATCGACCTTCTCTACCTGCATGACCCTGAGCGGCACGACCTCGACCTCGCGCTCGCCGAGGCTCTGCCCGCGATGGAGGGGTTGCGCGCCGATGGCGAGGTGACCGCGATCGGCATCGGGTCGATGGTGTCGGATGCGCTCGCGGCGGCCGTGCGCTCGGCCGACCTCGACCTCGTCATGGTGGCCGGTCGCTACACGCTCCTCGAACAGCCGGCTGCGGTCGATGTGCTGCCCGCATGCCGCGAGACCGGGACCGGGATCGTGGCGGCATCCGTCTTCAACTCGGGTCTGCTCGCGTCGAGCGAGCCGCGTCGCGACGGACGCTACGAGTACGGGCAGCTGCCGGACGAGCTGTGGGACCGGCTCGTGCGCATCGCCGCCGTGTGCGCCGACCACGACGTGCCGCTGCCCGCGGCGGCGATCCAGTTCCCGCTGCAGTCCGACGTCGTGCGATCGGTCGTGGTGGGCGGCAGCCGCCCGGCGCAGCTGCGGCAGAATGCGGAGTACGCAGCGATTGAGATCCCGACGGCCCTGTGGGAGAACCTGGCGGCGGAAGGGTTCATCCCCGCCTGATCGACCTGTCCCCGGAATCACCCGACGTCTCACCGAGAGGAGCACTCGTGCTCGAAGGAATCCATCCCCTGCTCACCGGAGAGCTGCTGCTGCACCTCGATCGCATGGGACACTCCGATGCCGTGGTCGTCGCCGACGCGCATTTCCCGGCATGGGGTCTGGGCGCACGGGTGATCGACCTCCCCGGCACGACGACGCCCGAGGTCGTGGCGGCCATCCGCACGGTGCTCCCTCTGGATGATGCGCCCGGGATCGACCTGATGACCTCGGCTGACGGCGAGGTGCTCGACGTGCAGAACGAGCTGATGGCCGCGGCGGGGACGGCCGTGGATACGACGGCTTTCGTCGAGCGGTTCGCCTACTACGAGGTCGCGAAGGCCGCGTACCTGCTCGTGCGCACGGGCGAGACCCGCAAGTACGGCAACGCGCTGCTGCGCAAGGGTGTCGTCGGGCACGCGTCGGCGTGACGCCGTTCACAACCCGGGAACGGCGTCGGCGGAGGCGGCCGGATCGGCCGTTTCGACTCTGAGCTGCTCTCTTCTCCGGAGTTGTGAACACCGGGAGTTGTGAACGCCGAGTTCAGCGACCGACGGTCGATTCCCGCACGATGAGCTCGGCAGGGAACGGCGTCGTCGCAGGCGGGGGAGCCGAGGGATCGGCGAGCTGCTGCAGCAGGGCGGCCCCGGCGGCGCGGCCGATCTCGTAGCCGGGCTGCCGCACGCTCGTGAGCGGTACGACGCTCTGATGGGCCTGCGCCACGTCGTCGAAGCCGACCAGCGCGATCTCCTCGGGCACGCGGATGCCGTGGCGCAGCAGCGTGGTGAGCACACCGAGCGCCACCATGTCGTTCGCCGCGAACACGGCGTCGGGTCGTTCGGAGGCGGGCATCGCGATGATCTGCGCGCCGGCCTGCAGGCCGTCCTCTGTCGCCAGGTGCGGTACCTCGCTCGTGGATACCGTCACGTCGGTGCCGGCCACCGCTTCGCGTAGCCCGGCCAGGCGGTCGTTCGACTGACTCACGGCCGGATTGCCGAGGAACAGGATGTGCTCTCGCCCGAGTCCGACGAGATGCTCGCCGGCGAGCCACCCCCCGGCGCGGTCGTCGAACAGCACGGAGGCGACCTTCGACGAGTCGGGGATCGGGCCCACGACGACCGAACGGATGCCGCGATCGGCGAGCCCCTCCAGGCGCGGCACCACGTCGCCGAGCGGATAGATGACGATGCCCTGCACCCGGTGCGCCTCGAACATGTCGAGGTTGCGCCGCTCCTGCGCGTCGTCGCGATTGCTGTTGCTGAAGAACAGCGACCAGCCGCCCTCTCGCGCCACGTCCTCGACCCCACGCGAGAGGTCGTGGAAGTAGGGCAGCCAGGCGTCGAGAAGGATGAGCGCGAGAGCCTTGCTCGATCCTGCACGCAGCTGCCGGGCGGATTCGTTCGGCACGAAGCCGAGTTGTTCCACCGCCGCGCGCACCCGCTCCCGCGTCGCGGCTCCGAGCACGTGCGGATGGTTGAGGTAGTTGGAGACGGTGGAGGAGGAGACTCCGGCGAGGGCGGCGACGTCTTTGACGCTCGCGGGCATGGGGCTCCTTCGTCATCTTTGTCTTCATCGTCGCCGCGTCGGTCGGGGCTCCTGACCACGTCGGCGGCCTCAGGATATCGGAGGAGTTGCAACGTGCCAAGAAAGTTCTTGACAGGGCTCGCCCGCCCGACGTAGCGTGACTCGCACACCGGGGTTGGCACGTGCCAACCGCGGACGGCGACGGTGCCGCACACCCGCTGGGAGAGGTCTCATGAACATCGGCTGCCACGGGCTCGTCTGGACGGGGAACTTCGATGCCGAGGGCATCCGTCTGGCGGTGCGCAAGACCAAGGAGGCGGGTTTCGACCTCATCGAGTTCCCGCTGATGGACCCGTTCTCGTTCGACGTCTCCGTCGCGAAGGACGCGTTGGAGGAGTACGACCTCGCCGTCAGCGCCTCGCTCGGACTCTCCGAGGCGACCGACGTCACCAGCTCCGACCCCGTGATCGTCGCGGCCGGCGAAGCCCTGCTCCTGAAAGCCGTCGACGTGCTCGCGGATCTGGGGGGTCAGCATTTCTGCGGGGTGATCTACAGCGCCATGAAGAAGTACATGGAGCCGGTGACGGCCGAAGGGCTCGCGAGCAGCAAGGCCGCGATCGCGCGGGTCGCCGACCATGCCGCCGAGCGTGGGGTCTCCGTCGCGCTCGAGGTCGTGAACCGCTACGAGACCAACGTGCTGAACACGGCGAGGCAGGCTCTGGAGTATGTCGCCGAGGTCGATCGGCCGAACCTCGGGATCCACATCGACACGTACCACATGAACATCGAGGAGTCGGATATGTTCGCGCCGGTCCTCGATGCCGCCCCCGCCCTGCGCTACGTGCACATCGGCGAGAGCCACCGTGGCTATCTCGGGACCGGGACGGTCGACTTCGACACGTTCTTCAAGGCGCTCGGCCGCATCGGCTACGACGGTCCGATCGTCTTCGAGTCGTTCTCGTCGGCGGTCGTCGCCCCCGACCTCAGCCGCATGCTCGGCATCTGGCGCAACCTCTGGAACGACAACGTCGAACTCGGCGCCCACGCGAACGCGTACATCCGCGACAAGCTCGTGGCGGTCGAGTCGATCCGCCTCCACTGAGTCGGAATCCCGCCGGGGGAGCATCGGAAGATCAAGATGTCATTACAGGTCTTCCCCATCCGGCCGTCATTAGATACATTTAGATACAACTTGCGCTGCCCGTAGCGTAGGACGCAGAATTGATCCGATGTTTGCGACGGAATGATCCGTCGACGTCGAAGCAGAACCTTCAAGGAAGCAGGTGAGCGCATGAGTGGACCCATCCTCCGGGTCGAGGGGATCAGCAAAGGATTCCCCGGCGTGCAGGCGCTGAAAGACGTGCACCTCGAGGTGCACGCCGGCGAGGTGCTCGTGCTCGTGGGCGAGAACGGCGCGGGAAAGTCGACCCTGATGAAGATCCTCTCCGGGATCTACACCAAGGACGAGGGCACGATCACGTTCGAGGGTCAGGAGGTCGAGCTCACGAGCCCCCTCCAGGCGCAGGAGCTCGGCATCACGATCATCCATCAGGAACTCAATCTGATGCCCGATCTGACCGTGGCGCAGAACATCTACGTGGGGCGAGAGCCCACCACGGGGCCGTTCCTGTCGGAGCGCAAGCTGAACGCGCAGACCGCCGACCTGCTGCAGCGCCTCGACATCCACCTGAACCCCCGTCAGCTCGTCGGCGAGCTCACGGTGGCCGAGCAGCAGATGGTCGAGATCGCCAAGGCGCTGTCCTTCAACGCCAAGGTCCTCATCATGGACGAGCCCACCTCGGCCCTCACCGACACCGAGGTCGAGACGCTCTTCGTGCTGATCGAGCAGCTCAAGGCGCGCGGCACCGGGATCGTCTACATCTCGCACCGCATGGACGAGCTGCGCCGTCTGGCCGACCGCGTGACCGTCCTGCGTGACGGCACATACATCGGATCACTCGACAAGTCCGAGATCACCATCCCGACGATCATCGAGATGATGGTCGGGCGTGTGATCGACGAGGGGACCCGCCCCCAGGCCCGCGAGCACGCGAACGACCCCGTGGTCCTCGAAGTGCAGGGTCTGTCGACCAAGAGCCTCTTGAAAGACGTCTCGTTCCAGTTGCACAAGGGCGAGATCCTCGGCTTCGCCGGGCTCATGGGCGCCGGTCGCACCGAGACCGCCCGTGCGGTCATCGGTGCCGACCACCGCGACAGCGGCACGATCGCCATCGACGGTCGCGCGGTGCGCATCGCCCAGCCGGCGGATGCCGTGCACCACGGTGTCGGATACCTCTCGGAGGACCGCAAGCTCCTCGGACTCATGCTCGAGCAGGACGTGACGTTCAACACCGTGCTCGCCTCGCTCGGCTCCTACGCCAATGCGATCGGCTGGATGGGCGACAGCAAGGCGAAGAACCGTACCAAGGAGTACGTGCAGCAGCTGCGCGTGAAGACGCCATCGGTCAACCAGGTCGTCAAGCTCCTCTCCGGAGGGAACCAGCAGAAGGTCGTCATCGCCCGGTGGCTGATGCGCGACTGCGACATCCTCATCTTCGACGAGCCGACCCGAGGGATCGACGTCGGCGCGAAGGAGGAGATCTACCGCCTCATGCAGCAGCTCGCTGACGCAGGCAAATCCATCATCGTCATCTCATCCGAGCTCCCGGAGATCCTCCGTGTGGCGAACCGCATCGCGGTCTTCGCCAACGGTCGCATCACCGGGACGCTCCGCAACGAGGAAGCAAGCCAGGAGAAGATCATGCAACTCGCAGCCCACGGGGAGGAAGACTGATGAGCGCTCCGCAGCAGCCCGGATCGTCGACGACGACGATCATCCAGACCGCCGTGAACGAGAACACGGACAAGAGGGACGTCGGGGCGTTCCTGAAGCGTCAGTTCCAGCAGTCGCTGGCGTTCGGCACGCTCATCGTGCTGATCATCTTCTTCTCGATCGCCAGCCCCAACTTCTTCACCTTCAGCAACATCGCGACCGTGCTGCTGTCGACGGCCGTCATCGGCATCCTCGCCCTCGGCACCACCTTCGTCATCATCACCGGCGGCATCGACCTGTCGATCGGCACCGGGATGGCGCTCTGCGCCGTGATGACGGGTGTGTTCGTGACGAACATGGGGCTCCCGGTGTGGGTCGGCGTCATCGGCGGCATCCTGACCGGTGTGCTGATGGGACTCGTCAACGGCGTGAACATCACGTTCCTCCGGCTTCCTCCGTTCATCGCCACCCTCGCGATGATGATGATCGCCGGCGGCCTCGCCCTCGTGATCTCGGGGGTCGCACCGATCTACTTCTCCACCTCGGCCCCCGACTTCAAGAAGATCGCCCTCGGCGTGATCATCCCCGGCATCCCGAACGCCGTGCTCGTCACCGCCGTGCTCGCGATCATCGCATACCTCGTGCTGTCGAAGACGCTGCTCGGCCGCTACACGTTCGCGATCGGATCGAACGAAGAGGCCACGCGCCTCTCGGGCGTCAACACGCGTCGCTGGACGATCCTGATCTACATGTTCGCCGGGGCGTTCACCGGCGTCGCGGGCATCGTCATCGCCTCCCGCCTCGACTCGGCCCAGCCGCAGATCGGCACCGGATACGAACTGCAGGCGATCGCCGCGGTCATCATCGGCGGCACCTCGCTGCTGGGCGGACGCGGATCGATCCTCGGCACCGTGATCGGCGCGCTCATCATGAGCGTGCTCGTGAACGGCCTGCGCATCATGTCGATCCAGCCCGAGTGGCAGAACATCGTCGTCGGCGTGGTCGTGCTGCTCGCGGTGTTCCTCGACTCGCTCCGCAACAGACAGCGCACCTGAGACCTGGACGGCGGCGAAACCCGTGCCCGTCGTCGTCCTCCGGCTCCGGCCGGCTCCGCGGAGACATCCGCACAGGCACCTGGAATGTCCACAGCGCCGGCCCGTCCGGCATCCACACAGAACAAACCGAGCCGTACCCAAACAATGGAGTTTTCATGAAATTCGGGAAGAAGACCGCACTCGTGGCCCTCGTGGCCGCATCCGCACTGGTGTTCGCCGGCTGTGCCGGCGGTGGCGGCGACGTGATCGAGGAAGGCTCGAGCAGCGGCGGCAGCAACGACGGCGAGATGTACATCGCCATGGTCTCGAAGGGCTTCCAGCACCAGTTCTGGCAGGCCGTGAAGAAGGGCGCAGAGGACAAGGCGAAGGAGCTCGGCGTGAAGATCACGTTCGAGGGCCCCGCAGCCGAGACCGAGATCGCCGGCCAGCTCGAGATGCTGACCGCTGCGATCGACAAGAACCCGGACGCCATCGCCTACGCCGCCCTCGACCCCGAGGCGTGCGTCGCTCCGCTCGAGCAGGCCAAGGCGAAGGACATCCCCGTCGTCTACTTCGACGCCCCCTGCAACGGTGACGTCGGGCTCAGCCTGTCGGCCACCGACAGCAAGGTCGCCGGTGCGCTCGCTGCCGAGCACATGGCCGACCTGATCGGCGGCGAAGGACAGGTCGCGATCGTCGGCCACTCGCAGATCAACTCGACCGGTGTCGAGCGTCGCGACGGCTTCGTCGACAAGATCAAGGCGGACTACCCCGACATCGAGATCGTCGACATCCAGTACGGCGACGGCGACCACCTCAAGTCGGCTGACATCGCCAAGACCCTGATCGCGGCACACCCCGACCTCAAGGGCATCTACGGCACCAACGAGGGCTCGGCCATCGGCGTCGTGAACGCCGTGAACGAGCTGGGCCTCGAGAAGGGCAAGATCACCATCGTCGGCTTCGACTCCGGTGCCGCACAGATCAACGCCATCAAGGACGGCACCATGGCCGGTGCCATCACGCAGGACCCGATCGGCATCGGTGCCCAGGTCGTGCAGGCCGCGTACGACGCCGCCAACGGCAAGGACGTCGAGAAGTTCTACGACACCGGTTCGTACTGGTACGACAAGAGCAACATCGACGACCCGAAGATCGCGGCTGTGCTCTACGAGTGACACCGCATCCATGAAGAAGCCCCTCACCTTCTGGTGGGGGGCTTCTTCGCGTTCGGGGCCGGCATGGGGCGGCGTTCGACGATCGAGGACAGAATCTGTCCGGGGTGGCTGTCAGAGTGATCGCGACGAAAGGACACACACCATGAGCAGCACTCCCGCCCTCCCGGCAGGATCGAACACCATCAACCCCTTCCTCATGACCGACGACGCGGCCCGCATCATCGACTTCGTGATCGAGGTCTTCGGGGCGACCGACGTTCCCGAGGCCCGCACCGTCGACACCGACGGACTGATCCTGCACTCAGAGTTGCGCATCGGCGATTCCGTCATCACTGTCGCCGACCGCAAGCCCGACTGGCCCTTCACTCCCGGATTCCTCCAGGTGTACGTCGACGACGTCGAGGGAACGCTCGCACGAGCCGTCGAACTCGGCGCCCGTATCGTGACCCGGCCGACCGACTTCTTCGGAGATACGTTCTCGCGCTTCGCCGACCCCTCGGAGAATCTCTGGTGGGTCTACGCCCATGTTCCGCAGGATCAGACGGGGGATGCCGACGGAGCGGACGTTGCCACGTGGAACGGATCTACGGACGGTGGAGAGGCCGAAGGGCACGATGCCGCCGAAGACGACTGGTCGAGTTTCACCTCGCCAGAGCTCGAGTACATCCACGAGAGCCTTGTGGAGGCGATGGCAGCCCTGCGGGATCCCCGGCTCGATCGCTGAACGGCGTCGCAGCCGTCAGAGGCGGCGGAGGAAGGTGAGCTGCGACGTCGGCTCGACGATGAGCTCCTGCAACGCCGCGTTGAAGGGGACTCCGGCGGGGGCGGCGATGTGCGCCTGGAAGGCCGCCTCGTCGCGGTAGACCTCGTAGACGAAGAAGCGGTCGGGGTCGTCGACGAGCCGGGTCGCATCGAAGACGACGTTGCCCTCCTCCGCGCGCACGACCTCCGCGAAGTCACGCACCAGGGCGGCCACGCGATCGCCGGCTCCGGGCTGGGCGGTGAACGTGGCGTGCAGGATGGTCGGCTCGGACACGGTGTCTCCTCGGGGGTGTCGGGGGTGGAAGCGGATGCTCATGGCCATGCTCGTGCTCAGGGCGCGGATCAGGGCGAGGGGATCAGGGCGAGAGGGTCAGCAACCGCGCCGGGGTGGACACGAGCATCCGTTGCACGGCCTCGTCTCCCACGGCCGCGCGGAGGCGCGGGAGGTAGCGGTCGCCGAGGTAGGCGAGTCCGGGCATGCCGCCGTACGCGATGTACCTCGTGCGCCGGGCGACGTCGCCGCCGAGCACGATCCGGTCGCCGGCGCCACGCTCGACCACCGCGACGGTCAGGGCGAGCAGCTCGGCGTCGGAGCGGGTGCGCGGACGCGCGAAGCCGTCGTACCCGAGGTGGGCACCGCGTTCGGCGAGCGACGCGTGCAGCCCGGGGTCGGGGTCGCGGTCGGCGTGCGCCAGCACGACACGGTCGGCGGACACGCCCTCGGCCCCGAGCAGGTCGAGCACCTCGTGGGCTGCCGTGCCGAACTCCAGATGCACCATGACCGGGGCGCCCGTCGCGCGGTGCGCCTCGGCCACGGCGATCAGGGTGGTGCGCTCGAACGGGCTGATGCGCCAGTAGTCGGCGCCGCCCTTGAGGAGACCTGCGCGCACGGGGCTGCCATCGGGTGCCGCGGCGAGGGGCGCCTCGGGTGTCTCGAAGATCTCCCCGTCGTCGGCGGGCATGCCGCGCATGATGTCGGCGATGAAGAGGGCGGCCAGACGGTCGGCGGTCCACACCTGCATCGGATGGTCCGCGCCGTAGTGGGCCTCCCGGTGTCGTCCGGTCGTCGCGACGATGTGCAGTCCGGTCGAGACGCTGATCCGGGCGAGGGCTGCGGGGTCGCGCGCGAGACCGAACGGCGTGGCATCCACCATCGTCTCGAACCCGCTCGCCTGCAGCAGGGCGGCTTCTTCGCCCGAGGCCTTCTCGTCGTCGAGTTCGTCGCCCGGCAGCAGCGGAGTCACCTGGAACAGGTGCTCGTGATAGTCCACCCGCCCGAGGAGCGCAGGGGCGATGTCGCCGAGCACGGTCCGGACGACGGCGGGCATCAGCGCACCGACTCCGCGGCCTCGGCGAGCCGTTCGACGACGTCGGGCGTGAGGTCGAGCTCGAACACGTCGGCCACCACCTGCGACCAGCCATGGATGAAGTAGCGCCACCCGTCGACCACGTGCAGCCCGCGGGCGGATGCCTGAGCCTCGGCCTGGTGCAGGAACTCGAGCGAGCCGCGGTAGTTGAACTCCCATGCGTACGCCCCCTCGGGGAACACCACGGCGTCGGTCAGGGGCGAGCCGGGGCGGTCCTTGCCGAGACCGGTCGCGTTCGCGATCACCGATCCTGCGGGGGCCGCAGCCACCAGGGCATCGGCGTCTGCGGGGGTCGCCGTCACGACGTACTCGATCAGGCCCTCGCGGGTGCCGTGCTGACGGTGCACCTCGCGCAGGTGGTCGAGCTTGTCCTGTGTGCGGGCGGTGACCGTGATCTTCGACGGGGCGTCGGCCCGCTCGGCCAGTGCCCAGCTCAGCGCGGTGCCCGATCCACCGGCCCCGAGGATCACGACCGCACCGCCCGTTCGAGCGAAGTGATCGGCGGGAAGGAAGTCGTTCAGGGCCAGGTCGACGGTGATCGGATCCTTCGCCCGCCCTGACAGGACCGTGCCGCGCTTCGCGATGCTGGAGATCTCGGAGCACGACACCGCGAACGGGTCGAGCTCGTCGAACAGGTCGGATGCCGCGGCGTACACGTTCATCTTGTGCGTGGTGACGAGCGCGCCGCGGTGATGGGGGTCGTCGCGGATCTGCTCGACCATGGCGCGGTACTGCTCGGGCTCGGCATCCATCGGCAGGTCGTGGCCGACCAGGGTGCGCGTCGGCAGGTCCAGGATGTCGGCCCACAGGGGGAAGACCTTCATGATCGACGACGACGCGGTGGTCACCCCGACGAAGCCCATGTAGTCGGCGGATGCTGGAGCGTGTGCGGTGGCGACGACGTCGGCGGTGGTGGTCATCGGGTCTCCTCGGGGACGGCGACGGGGACGGGGCTGGGGACGGGGTGGGCGGGCTCGGCGCCGGAGAGGACCGCGATCACGTCAGCGAGCGACAGGGACCCCATGTTGTCGACCGCCTGCGTGGTCTGTGCGCCCAGGTGCGGGGTGACGATCACGCGGTCGGCGAGTTCCGGCGCGAGCAGCGGGCTGTCGTGCGCCGCGGTATCGCCGTCGAGGGTGTCGGCCGCGTAGCCGGCGAGGATGCGGTCGTGCAGCGCCTGTGCCACGGCGGCTTCGTCGATCAGGTCGCCGCGGGCGGTGTTGACCAGCACGGTTCCCGGTCGCATGCCGGCGAGGCGCTCGGCGTCGACGAGCCGCTGCCCGCCCGGAGCGTGCAGGGTGATCACGTCGGCCGCGCGGAACAGGTCGCCGAGCGAGACGGGCTCCGCACCCCGCGCCCGCACGACATCGTCGGGAAGGAACGGATCGGCCGCCAGCACGCGCGGTCCGAAGCCGCTCAGCCGTGCGGCGACGCCCTGGCCGATGCGCCCGAAGCCGACGATGCCGACCGTGGCGGCGCCGAGCTCGCGACCACGCCGCACACCCCAGTCGCCCGCGCGCACGCGGCGGTCGCCGTCGGGCACGAAGCGGAGGGCGGCGAGCATCAGTCCGACCGCATGGTCGGCGACCGCGTCGGCGTTGGCACCGGGGGTGTTGGTCACCGGGATGCCGCGGTCGCGCGCAGCGTCGAGATCGACGGACTCGGTGCCGACACCATAGCGGGCGACGACCTTGAGCTTCGGGGCCGCGGCGAGATGCGCGTCGGTGACGGACCCGGTGCCGGCTATCCAGGCGTCGGCACCGTGCAGCAGCGACCGCAGCTCGTCGAGGTCGTGGTGGGCAGGCCCGTGCAGGATGCGGTGACCCGCCTGCGCCGCGCGCTCGACCAGGTCGAGGTCGCCGTCGGAGAACGAGCGGCTGGTGACGAGGATGACGCCCATCAGCGCGGCCGTCCGGCGAACCACGGCGCGAGAGTCGTGTAGGCGTCGGCGAAGCGGGCGTGCCGCTCGGCATAGACGGCGTGACGTGCCGCATCCGGAATGAACTCGGCCGTGACCTCGCTCAGGGCGCGGGCGGCCGAGAAGTCGGTGAGGCCGAGCCCGACCGCGGCGGTCACCGCGGCGCCGAGGCTGTTCGCCTCTTCGACGATCGTCCGGCGGCGCACGGGCACACCCCACACGTCGGCGAGCACCGAGAGGTACACGTCGCTCTGAGCTCCGCCGCCGACCGCGTCGATGCGGTCGATCACGGCGCCGGCTTCGCGGAACGCCTGGATGCAGCTGAGCAGGTTGAACGCGGTGCCCTCCAGCACGGCCCGCACGAGGTGCGCCCTGGCGTGGTGGCGGGCGAGGCCGACGAATGCGCCCCGCGCCTCCGGATCCCACATCGGAGAGCGCTCGCCGAGCAGATAAGGGAGGAAGTAGAGATCGTCGGTGTCGACGTCGGCGGAGGCCTCGGCCGTCAGTCGTCCGGTCTCGGGGTGCGCAGGATCGGGGGAGAGGGCCTCGGCGATCCACTGCACCGAGGCGCCGCCGGCCTGCATGGTGGCGGTCGGCACGAACGAGCCTGGCACGACGTTGTCGAATGTGAAGGTACGCATCGCAGGGTCGTGCAGCGGGGCGTCGGCCGCGAACGAGATCCACGACGATGTGCCCAGGCAGACGTAGGGGCCGTCCTCCGGCGCGACGACACCCGAGCCGACGGCGGCCATCGGGCCGTCGCCGCCGCCCATCACCACACGCACGCTCGCGGGGAGGCCGAGGGCGTCGGCTGCGGCATCCGTCAACGTGCCGGCGATCTGCGTGGATTCCAGGATCTCGGGGAACAACGCCGGGTCGAGGCGCGCAGCCTGCAGCACCTCGTCCGACCACGTGCCCGCGGCCTGGTCGTAGGCGTTCGTGCCCGACGCGTCGGAGCGATCGGTCGCGAGGCGCCCGGTCAGGCGTAGCACGATGAAGTCCTTCGCGACGCAGACGCGTCGCACGCGCGCCCAGGTGTCGGGCTCGTTGTCGCGCACCCACATGACCTTCTCGACGGAGTAGGTGGGGTTGAGGCGGTGGCCCAGGATGCCGTAGGCGCGTTCGGCGCCGATCGCGGCCTCGAGCTCGCGCTGCTGCGCGCCGGCCCTGGTGTCGGCCCAGATGATCGCCGGGCGTGCGGGCTCACCATGGGCGTCGAGCAGCACGGCACCCATCATCTGGCCGCTCACCACGAGTCCGGCGATGTCGGTCGGGGCCGTGCCGGTGCGGGCGATCAGATCGCGCGTGGCGGCGACGACCGCATCCCACCAGTCGGCGGGATCCTGCTCGGCGACCCCGCCCGCGGCGAAGTGCGCGGGGTAGGGGACGGTGACCGAGGCGACGAGACGGCCGTCATCGTGGTGCAGCGACGCCTTGTTCCCGGTGGTGCCCAGGTCATGCGCGATGATCATGGCCGGAGCCTATTCCGCGTAGGGACGCAGGTCGACGCCGGAGGCTCCGCGGTAGGCGCGCGAGCCCATGCCGTGCTCCAGCACCCAGCCGTAGTCGTGTCCTGCTCCTCCCGGGTACACCGCGAGGAAGGCGTAGGGCTCGTCGCCGGTGTTCACGGAACGGTGAGCCCAGCCCGGAGGGATGTAGCCGATCGTGCCAGGGAGCATGTCGAGCCACTCGGTGCGCTCGCCGTCGAACATCAGCAGTCCGCCCTGCCCCTTCAACGCCAGGTAGATCTCGCCCTGGTGGTCCGGGTGCTGGTGGCCCTTGGTCATCCAGAGCTCGCCGGAGGTGTCGCCGGGCATGATCGTGGTGATCGACTGCGGCAGCTCGCGGTCGATCTCGGGCACGGGGGAGCTGACGACCGTGTAGACCACGGGGTTCTCGCCGGCCGATGCCGCAGCCCAGGCATCTGCGTCGAGGAAGAGCCCCTCGAGGTCGGACATCCGCCGGGTGAGGGTCGGGCCCTCGGGGGAGAGCGTGAGCTTCTCGGCGTCGAAGGCGATCGCCATCGGAGAGATCGGCGGGGTATGGAACTCGGGCATCGGTGCTCCTCGTAACGGTGCTGCGGCGCTGCGCAACCTGTAATGACAGGTTCACTGTACCTGTTATGACAGGTGGCGTCCAGAGCGGATCGCTCCCGCGCGCGATCCGCGGCGCGCATCTGCGCGCGGTGCGGTGGTCGGCGGCGGTCCTCCGGTCGCGGTTGGTGCCGGCTGCTGGTCCTCCGGGCGCAGGTGGTGCCGGTTGCTGCTGCTCCGGGCGCAGATGGTGCCGCCTGATCGGGAAAAACCCGGCAGGAAGTGCGACCGGAACGCGGGGGCCACGCGCGACCGGAACGCGGGGTCAGCCGGGGCCGGAGCGCGCAGCCGGGGGGAAGGCGTCGGAGTCAGTGCCGGGTCACTCGGCCGCGAGCCTCGCTCGGTAGGCGGCGACGGCGTTGCGGTTCGCGCACGTGGTCGAGCAGTACCGCTTCGAGCGGTTGCGCGAGAGGTCGAGGGCGATCGATCGGCAGGTGTCGTCCTCGCACACGGTGAGACGCGACCCCTCGTCGGCGCGGATGACGTCGATCAGGGCCATCGCGGTCTCGATCAGGATGCGCTCGGCGAAGGGCTGCTCGTCGGCGACGGCGTGCAGGTGCCAGTCCACGCCGTCATGCCGGCGCAGAGCCGGGGTGAGGCGTGATTCCGCAAGGGCGTCGTTGACGTGGGCGGCCATCTCGTCGCGGGGTGCCAGCAGCATGGTGCGCAGGCGTGGACGCAGCTCGCGCAGCGACGCCACCTCGAGCTCGTCGCGGTCGAGGCGCCCGGTGTACGGGAACTCGCGGAGGAACGTGTCTTCATCGTCGAGGTCGGTCAGTGTGTCTGGCTGTTCGGCGGAGTTCACCAGCCAGACGGCGGACCGCAGCGCCTCCTCCGTGTCATCGGTGAAGATCATGTTGACATCTTACAGCGCGCGCGAGTAGCGTCATCGATCATGAGCACGGTGAGCAGTGACAGGGCTGTCGCTTCCGCCCGCGGGATGCGCCTCGGGCTGCCGCTGGCGATCGCCGCGGCTTTCGCCTTCGGAATGTCGGGTGGATGGGCGCGCGGGCTCATCGATGCGGGATGGACGCCCGGTGCCGCGGTCACCGCGCGCATCTGGGTCGCCGCGCTCGTACTGCTGATCCCCGCGATCCTGTCCCTGCGCGGACGGTGGGGGCTGCTGCGGCGCAACGCGGGCATGATCCTCGCCTATGGACTGCTGGCAGTCGCCGCGACCCAGCTCTTCTACTTCCAGGCCGTCGCGGTCATGGATGTCGGACTGGCGCTGCTCATCGAGTACACCGCTCCGATCGCGGTGCTGCTGTGGCTCTGGTTGCGGCGGGGGGAGCGTCCGACACGACGGAGCATCATCGGTGCGGCCATCGCCTTCGTCGGACTGGTGCTCATGCTCGACATCCTCACCGGCGCCGACGTCAACGTGGCCGGCATCCTGTGGGCGCTCGGGGCCATGGTGGGGGCGGCGACGTACTTCGTGCTCTCGGCCAAAGCCGACACGGGGCTGCCGCCGATCGCTCTCGCCGGCAGCGGTCTGCTGCTCGGCGCGCTCGGGCTCACCGTGGCCGGCGCGATCGGTGTGCTGCCGATCCGGTGGACGACCGACGACATCGCCTACCGGTTCGGCAGTGTGCCCTGGTTCGTGCCGGTGCTGGCGATGGGCGTCGTCGCGACCGCGCTCGCGTACCTGCTCGGCATCGCCTCGACGCGGATGCTGGGGTCGCGACTCGCCTCGTTCGTGGCGCTCGCCGAGGTGGTCGCCGCGCTCCTGTTCGGCTGGCTGCTGCTCGGACAGCTCCCCGACCTGCTGCAGGCTCTCGGTGGCGTGCTGGTGCTCGTGGGTGTGGTGGTCGTCAAGCTGGGCGAACCCGCGGCGCCGGAGTTCGTGGAGCCGGTGCCTGTGGGGCCGGTGCCTGTGGAGCCGATGTCCGCGGCCGATAATGTATACGGGAAGCGGGCTGAGGAAGAGTTCTGAGCCCGCAGCCTGGCTTTATGTATACACTGAGGGCATGACCATCGCCGTCGAACGCACCTCCGCGAGTGATCGTGCGTACGCGGCCCTGCTCGACGACATCCAGTCCGGCACGCTGGCAGCCGGCGTCGTGCTCGGCGAGGTCGAGCAGGCCGAGCGGCTGGGCGTCAGCCGCACGCCGATGCGCGAAGCGCTCCGGCGCCTCATCGCCGACGGGCTCGTCGTGCAGCAGTCGCCGCGGGTCACCGTGGTGGCGGGTCTCGATGCCGACGACATCCGTTCCCTCTTCGAGATCCGCCGCGCCCTCGAGGAGAGCTCCGCCCGTCTCGCCGCCGCCAGAGGAGACGCGCAGCTCTTCGCGGCACTCGCGGACGAGTTCGCACACGTCGATCTCGACGCCGTCGAGGGACGCGACGCGTACTACGCCCTGATCGCCCGCTTCGATGCCGCGCTCGATGCGGCCGTCGCCAACGACTACATCGCCTCGGCGCTGCGCACCGTGCGCACGCACCTCGTGCGCGTGCGTCGGATGGCCCGCGACAAGCCCGCCCGCCTCGCCGCCTCCGCCGCAGAGCACCGCACCATCGCCGAGGCGCTCGCCGCGCGCGACGGCGACCTCGCCGCCCACGCCACGCACGTGCACCTGCACAACGCGCTCGCCGGCATCCTCGATTCGCTCGACCCCCGCACCACCGTCGACCCCCGCACCACCGTCGACCCCGCACCAGTGAAGGATAAGAAATGACTGTCACCCACCACGTCCGCGTGCACCGCAGCGACGAGAACCTCGCCAGGGAAGACCAGCTCGCCTGGAAGATCGCCCAGGTCGCCGCCGATCAGGTCGAGGTCGAGCAGGACGTCGTCGACATGATCATCAACCGCATCATCGACAACGCCTCGGTGGCGGCGGCCTCCCTCACCCGCGGCCCGATCAACGCGGCCCGCGCGCAGGCGTTCAGCCATCCTGTCTCCACCGGCGGCGTCGGAGCGAACCTCTTCGGTGCCGCCCTCGACCACCGCACCAGCCCCGAGTGGGCGGCCTGGGCCAACGGTGTGGCCGTGCGCGAGCTCGACTATCACGACACCTTCCTCGCGGCGGAGTACTCGCACCCCGGCGACAACATTCCGCCGATCCTCGCCGTCGCACAGCACACCGGCAAGGACGGCCGGGCGCTCGTGCGCGGCATCGCCACCGGCTACGAGATCCAGATGGACCTGGTGCGCGCGATCTGCCTGCACAAGCACAAGATCGATCACGTCGCCCACCTCGGCCCGTCTGCCGCGGCCGGCATCGGCACCCTCCTCGGGCTCGACGTCGAGACCATCTACCAGGCCGTCGGCCAGGCGCTGCACACCACGACCGCGACGCGTCAGAGCCGCAAGGGCGAGATCTCGACCTGGAAGGCGCACGCTCCGGCCTTCGCCGGCAAGATGGCCGTCGAAGCCGTCGACCGGGCGATGCGCGGACAGACCAGTCCCGCCCCGATCTATGAGGGCGAAGACGGTGTGATCGCCTGGATGCTCGACGGCAAGGACGCGGCGTACGACGTGCCGTTGCCCGCCGCCGGCGAGCCCAAGCGCGCGATCCTCGACTCGTACACGAAGGAGCACTCGGCCGAGTACCAGGCGCAGGCGCTCATCGACCTCGCCCGCAAGCTCGGCATCGAGAACCCGGCGCTGCGCGACCCCGCGAACATCGATCAGATCGTGATCCACACCAGCCACCACACCCACAACGTGATCGGCTCCGGCGCGAACGACCCGCAGAAGTACGACCCGACCGCTTCGCGCGAGACACTCGACCACTCGGTGCCGTACATCTTCGCGGTGGCGCTGCAGGATGGCGGGTGGCACCACGTCGACTCCTACGCCCCCGAGCGCGCGGGCCGCGCCGACACCGTCGCGCTGTGGCACAAGATCACCACCGCCGAAGACGCCGAGTGGACCCGCCGCTACCACTCGGAGGACCCGGCAGAGAAGGCGTTCGGCGGTCGCGTCGAGATCCGCCTGACCGACGGCTCGACAGTGGTCGACGAGATCGCCGTGGCCGACGCGCACCCGCTGGGAGCACGCCCGTTCGCCCGCGAGAACTACATCGCGAAGTTCCGTCTGCTGGCAGAGCCCGTGCTCGAGCCGGCCGAGATCGAGCGGTTCCTCGCCCTCGTGCAGCGTCTGCCCGAGCTGACGGCTGCCGAGGTCGGTGAGCTGTCGATCGTCGCGAAGCCCGGCCTGCTCGAGGCCGCACCCACGCCGGCAGGACTGTTCTGATGCTGTATTCCACCGTCACCCCCGCCGAGAAGCGGCGGCTGTTCCGTGAGCGGCTCGCGAGCGGTGAACTGCTGCGCTTCCCCGGCGCGTTCAACCCCCTGAGCGCCCGTCTGATCGAGCAGAAGGGCTTCGACGGCGTCTACATCTCCGGCGCCGTGCTCTCCGCCGACCTGGGGCTGCCCGACATCGGCCTGACCACGCTGACCGAGGTCGCCGGACGCGCGAAGCAGATCGCCCGCATGACCGACCTCCCCGCGATCGTCGACGCCGACACCGGCTTCGGCGAGCCGATGAACGTCGCCCGCACGATCCAGGAGCTCGAGGACGCGGGCCTGGCCGGCACGCACATCGAGGACCAGATCAACCCGAAGCGCTGCGGCCACCTCGACGGCAAGGCCGTGGTCGACGAGAACACCGCGATCAAGCGCATCCGTGCCGCCGCCGACGCCCGTCGTGACGAGAACTTCCTCATCATGGCGCGCACCGACATCCGGGCGGTCGAGGGGCTGGACGCGGCGATCGACCGCGCGAAGGCCCTGGTGGATGCCGGTGCCGACGCGGTGTTCCCCGAGGCGATGCGCACGCTCGCCGAGTTCGAGGCCATGGCCGAGGCGCTCGACGTGCCGATCCTGGCGAACATGACCGAGTTCGGCAAGAGCGAGCTCTTCTCGGTCGACCAGCTGCGCGACGCGGGAGTGAACCTGGTCATCTGGCCGGTGTCGCTGCTGCGCATCTCGATGGGGGCTGCGGGCCGCGCACTGGATACTCTGAACGAGGAGGGGAATCTGACCTCGAAGCTCGGCGAGATGCAGCATCGCGCCGATCTCTACGATCTGATCGACTACGAGTCGTACAACCACTTCGACTCCGGCGTCTTCAACTTCACCATCACGAAGGAGTGACCATGACCGAGCCGGACATCAAGAAGGGCCTCGCGGGAGTCGTCGTCGACACGACCGCGATCTCGAAGGTCAACCCCGAGACGAACAGCCTGCTGTACCGCGGCTACCCGGTGCAGGAGCTGGCCGACACGCAGCCGTTCGAAGCCGTCGCGTACCTGTTGTGGAACGGTGAGCTGCCCACGCCCGAGGAGCTCGCGGCGTTCCGGTTGGAGGAGCGGAAGCACCGTGCGCTGGCCGACAACGTCAAGACCGCGATCGATCTGGTGCCGTTGGATGCGCACCCGATGGACGAAGTGCGCACCGCGGTCAGCCTGATCGGTGCCTCCGATCCCGGTGCCGGCGGCTCCGTGCTCGATGCAGGCGGCAGTCCGGAGCAGAACCTCGAGCGGAGCATCCGCCTGTTCGCCGCCCTCCCGGCGATCGTCGCCTACGGTCAGCGTCGCCGTCGTGGACAGGAGATCATCGCGCCGCGCGACGACCTCGACTACTCGGCGAACTTCCTCTGGATGACCTTCGGCGAAGAAGCGGACGACGTGGTGGTCGACGCGTTCAACCGCTCGATGATCCTGTACGCCGAGCACTCCTTCAACGCCTCGACGTTCACCGCGCGCGTGATCACCTCGACCCTGAGCGACATCTACTCGGCGGTGGTCGGTGCGATCGGCGCTCTCAAGGGCCCGCTGCATGGTGGCGCCAACGAAGCCGTGCTGCACATCTTCGATGACATCGGCACAGCCGACAACGTGGTGCCGTGGCTCGACAAGGCGCTCGCCGAAAAGCGCAAGATCATGGGCTTCGGGCACCGCGTCTACAAGAAGGGCGACTCTCGGGTGCCGACCATGAAGGCCGCGCTCGACACCCTCGTGGAGCACTACGACCGCCCCGAGGTCGCCGCTCTCTACGATGCGCTCGAGTCGGAGTTCGTCGCGCGCAAGGGCATCTACCCGAACCTCGACTACCCCTCAGGGCCCGCGTACAACCTGATCGGCTTCGACACCCTGACCTTCACGCCGCTGTTCGTCGCGGCGCGGGTGACGGGGTGGACCGCGCACGTGATCGAGCAGGCCGGGGCGAACGCGTTGATCCGTCCGCTGTCCTTCTACGACGGCCCGGACGAGCGGCACGTCTCCGCCTGAGCTCCGCGTTCCCATCGCCTGAATGGCTCCATCTCCGCCCGGGATGGAGCCATTCGCGCGATTCGGGGCTGTAGCGTGCCGGCAGCCCGGGGTCAAGCGGATGCGCCGGGGAGCGCGACGGGAGTAAGACCGTATCCGGGACGAACGCGCGTCCCGGACGAAGGAGGGTCCAGGTCCGCATCCGACACCACCGTCAAGGAGGTCCGCTCGCTCGTTCCCGCACGCATGGACCGGCTGCCCTGGTCTCGATTCCACTGGCTGATCGTCGTGGGACTCGGATTCTCGTGGATCCTCGACGGCCTCGAAGTGCAGATCGTCGCCGCCAACGGCTACGCCGCCACCCTCGGGATGGGACCGGCCGAGGTGGGACTCGCCGGTACGTGCTACCTGCTCGGGCAGGTGTTCGGAGCGCTCTTCTTCGGACGCCTCACCGATCGCCTCGGACGCAAGAAGCTGTTCCTCGTCTCGCTCGCGGTGTACCTCGTCGGATCCGCCGTCGCCGGACTCGCCTTCGCGCCCTGGTTCTTCTACATCTGGCGGTTCGTCGCGGGTGCCGGCATCGGCGGCGAGTATGCGGCGATCAACTCGGCGATCGACGAGATCATCCCGG
Source organism: Microbacterium sp. K27 (assembly GCF_004794435.1). Classification (NCBI taxonomy): domain Bacteria; kingdom Bacillati; phylum Actinomycetota; class Actinomycetes; order Micrococcales; family Microbacteriaceae; genus Microbacterium; species Microbacterium sp. K27. The sequence goes on along the minus strand of NZ_SSDK01000031.1, from coordinate 84,094 downwards.
CGAAGTACCGGGGCCGCGTCGACATCGCGATCAACGGCACCTATTGGGGCGGCGCGGCGCTCGGCGCCGTGGCGAACGTGTTCTTCCTGAACACCGACATCCTCCCTGAGGACATCGGCTGGCGACTCAGCTTCTTCCTCGGTCCGGTTCTCGGGATTCTGCTCATCTGGATGCGCCGACACATCCCGGAGAGCCCGAGATGGCAGATGACCCACGGGCGCGAGGAAGCGGCGGAGCGCAATGTCGACGAGATCGAGGAGCGCATCCGCAAGGAGGGGAAGACGATCCCGCCGGTCGACGAGAGCAAGGCGATCACGGTCAAGGAGTACGGCCGTGTCCCGTTCCTCGTCATCGCGAAGGTGCTGTTCCGCAAATACCCGCGGCGCACCCTGGTGGGCATCACGATGATGGTGACGCAGTCGTTCCTGTACAACGCGATCTTCTTCACGTATGCGCTGGTGCTCGAGAACTTCTACGACACCCCGCCGGCGTCGGCATCGCAGTACTTCATCGTGTTCGCGGTCGGAAACCTCGCCGGTGCGCTCATCCTCGGGCACTTCTTCGACACCTGGGGCCGCCGACGGATGCTGTTCGGCACGTACATGCTGGCCGGCCTCATCCTTCTCGTGAGCGCCTTCCTGTTCAACGCCGGAGTGCTCAACGCCGCGACGCACACGGCATTCTGGTGCGCCTCGTTCTTCTTCGCCTCGGCCGGCGCCTCCGCGGCCTACCTGACGGTCAGCGAGATCTTCCCGCTGGAGCTCCGGAGCCAGGTCATCTCGTACATCTTCTCGATCGGGCAGCTGGTCGGAGCGATCGCGCCGGTGCTCTACGGCGCCCTGATCGGTCAGAGCGCCGAGAGCGGGGACCGGGGCCCGCTGTTCTGGGGCTACGTGCTCGGCGCGGCGATCATGATGTTCGGCGGCATCGTCTGCGGGATCTTCGGGGTCAGCGCCGCGGGGAAGTCGCTGGAAGACATCGCGGATCCGCTCTCGCTGGTGGAGTCCGGAGGGAAGGCGAAGACGAGCGGCAGGGAATCGGGGGCCTGAGCAGAACCGGCGCCGCGATGAGCGCGGCGCCGGCGACGGCTCAGGAGAGCGCCGCGATGAGCGCGCGGGCGGCGGATGCCGATGACTGCGGGTTCTGACCGGTGATGAGCAGGCCGTCGATCACGGTGTTGTCGCTCCACGGGGCGGCGATGTCGAGCTCGCCGCCCCGTGCCCGCAGTTCGCTCTCGAGCAGGAAGGGTGCGCGGTCGGCGAGGCCGCCGATGCGCTCCTCCTCATCGGTGAACCCGGTGATGCGGCGTCCGGCCACGACCGATTCTCCGGCTGCGGTGCGGGCAGGAAGCAGGGCGGCCAGTCCGTGGCAGACGGCCGCGAGCGGGCGGCCGGCGGCGAGCGTCGCCGTGATCAGCGCGGCCGAGTCCTCGTCGACCGCGAGGTCCTGCATCGGACCGTGCCCGCCGGGGTAGTAGACGGCGTCGTAGTCCGCGGGGTCGACGTCGGCCAGGATCAGCGGGGCGGTGAGCTGATGGATCGCGGCGATCGCTTCGGCGTCGCCCTCGGAGAGGCTGGACGCATCGGCGACGGGGGCGACGCCGCCCGGCGTCGCGAACGACACCGAGTGACCCGCGTCGCGCAGCGCGCGATAGGGAGTGAGCAGCTCCTCGGCCCAGTAACCGGTCGGGTGCGCGGTGCCGTCGGTGAGGGTCCAGGTGCGGGCGGCGGTGACGACGAAGAGAACAGAGGACATGCGTGCTCCAGAGGGGTCGGACGGCAGACGCCGTGCAGGATGCGATATCGAGGACAACGGACAGCTCTCGCCTCCGATTCCGATAGATTTCCGATATGAGTGATCGGAATGGCGATGGGTTGCGTGACCTCGCGCTGTGGCGCACCTTCCTCGCCGCGCACCGCTCCGGGTCGGTGTCGGCGGCGGCGCGCACGCTGGGAGTCGCCCAGTCCTCGGTGACGACGCAGCTGCAGGCTCTGGAGCGGAGCATCGGGGAGCCTCTCTTCGTCCGTCACGCGCGGGGGATCCTCCCGACCCCTCGCGCCGATGACCTGGCTGCGCGCCTGTCCGGTCCGCTCGACGCGCTCGCCCTCGCCCTCGGAAGCCCGTCGCCGACCGAGGCGCCCCCGATGCGAATCGGCGGCGCAGCGGAGTTCGTCGAGCGGGTGCTGATGCCCGCGCTGGCGTCGATGATCGCGGAGGGACAACGGATCACGGTCGCCGCGGGGCTCGCGGAAGACCTGCTCGATCAGCTCCGTGCCGGAAGCCTCGACCTCGTGATCTCCGCCGTCCGACCGAAGGGCCGCGCCCTTCCTTCTGCGGCCCTCGTCGATGAGGACTTCGTGCTCGTCGCGGCCCCTTCCCTCGGTCTCGCTCCTTCGTCCGCGCTCGCACCGGGCGACCTCGACACCGTCCCCCTTCTCGCCTACGCCCACGACGTACCGATCCTGCGGCGGTACTGGCGGCATGCGTTCGGCATTCGACTCGAGCGCGAGCCCGCGCTGATCGTGTCCGACCTCCGGGCGCTCGCCGCCGCAGCCGTCGCCGGAGCGGGAATCACGGTGCTGCCGACCTATCTGATCGCCGAGGAGCTCGCCGACGGTCGGCTGGTCGTGCTGCGCGAGACCGACGATCCGCCGATCAACACCCTCTACCTGGTGCGCCGGCCAGGTCCGCTCACGGCTGCGGTGGCCGAGATCGATCGGGCGCTGCGGGCATCCGTCGCGTGACGGATGCGGAAGAGGTGCGGCGCCTCAGCGGGTGAGCCAGCTCCGCAGCGAACGGGTCACGAACGGCAGCACCCAGTAGGCCATGATCGGCGTGAGCACGAGAGTGGTGACGAGCACGCGCAGCCAGATCGGCAGCTCGTTCCAGCCCGGCACAGGGCTCATCGCGTAGGTGAAGGCCAGGTTCACGGGGAAGAAACCGAGCCAGATCGAGGTGGCCTGCTTCCAGCGCGGCGGAGCGGGCGCGACCGTGACGGTCTCGGTGCTGCCGTCGGACGCGGGGAGCGTGATCGTCCCGGTCGTCGGCTCGTCGAACCACCCCTCGATTCCGGTGCGACGCTTGGAGCGCTCGCTGCGCACGAAGCCCTCGCCCATCGACAACCACCATGCCCGCTCGGCCGACTGCTCCCAGGCGGTGAGCGAATCCTCGCTCGCGAAGCGGTAGAGCATGTGCCAGACCTGCGAGTCCTCGCCGGCGCGCACCCAGCCCGAGCCGAGGAAGCCCGGATACTTCGTCGCGAGGTTCACCCCCGTCTGCACCCAGGCGGTCGCCTCGACGATGCGCTCGGGGTCGACTTCGCGGCGGATGGACACGGTGAGGGGTTCGGACATGGTGCGGTCCTCGGGGGAACGGGCGTCCGGGGTGAGAACGCCGAAGCGGATGCGCCAGGGGTGGCAGCGCACCGTCGATTCTAATTCGGATGCGGCGTGGCCCAGGCCGTCGCCGCCTGAACGAGGAGGACCCCCGCCGACCCGATTCGGCGGGGGTCTCGCGGCGTGGGAGCCGCGACGGGAGCGAGAGCGCTCACCGTGCGCGCGGTAGACGTGACACCCGATCCGGTCTGAGTCTCTGTCCGCGCACCTGCAGTTGTACCCGGGCGAGATGACGCGGTGGTGAACGAGACGCGAACAACCTCGATCACGAGTCGAGCGGCGGGCGCGGGGCGATACAAGGATGTCCTAGTAAATGTCCGGTACTCCGAGTAAACTCCCCAATGTGCCAACGACGGCACGGAGGGATGTCACACAATGACTCGTACTATCCCGCACTTCGTGGGCGGATCGCTTCTCACTCCCGACTCGGGTCGCTTCGCCGACGTGTTCGATCCGAGCACCGGAGCGGTGCAGGCCCGTGTGCCCCTGGCCTCGGCCGACGAGGTGCGTCGCGTTATCGCGAACGCCGAAGAGGCGCAGGTCGCATGGGCGGCGACCAATCCGCAGAAGCGCGCTCGTGTGCTGTTGCGGTTCCTCGACCTGGTGCAGCAGGAGATGACGTCGCTGGCCGAGCTGCTCGCGAGCGAGCACGGCAAGACGGTCGACGACGCGAAGGGCGACATCCAGCGGGGTCTCGAGGTCATCGAATTCTCCGCCGGCGCTCCGCACCTGCTCAAGGGCGAGTACTCCACCGGCGCCGGAACCGGCATCGACGTCTATTCGATGCGCCAGCCGCTCGGGGTCGTCGCCGCGATCACCCCCTTCAACTTCCCCGCGATGATCCCGCTGTGGAAGGCGGGGCCCGCTCTCGCCGCCGGCAATGCGGTGGTGCTCAAGCCCAGCGAGCGCGATCCCTCGGTGCCGGTGCGCATCGCCGAGCTGTTCCTCGAGGCGGGCCTCCCTGCCGGCGTCCTCAACGTGGTCCACGGCGACAAGGAGGCCGTCGACACCCTGCTCACGGACGACCGCATCCGCGCGGTCGGCTTCGTCGGTTCGACCCCGATCGCCGAGTACATCTACGCGACGGCCGCGGCCCACGGCAAGCGGGCGCAGTGCTTCGGCGGAGCGAAGAACCACATGATCGTGATGCCCGATGCCGATCTCGACCAGGCCGTCGACGCACTGATCGGCTCCGGCTACGGCTCGGCGGGTGAGCGCTGCATGGCCATCTCGGTCGCGGTGCCGGTGGGGCAGGAGACGGCGGACGCCCTCGCGGCCAAGCTCACCGAACGTGTCGCCCAGCTCCGGGTCGGCCCCTCTCTCGCACCCGACGTCGACTACGGGCCCCTGGTCACGCGAGCCGCCGTCGAACGGGTCGAAGGCTACATCCAGCAGGGGGTCGACGAGGGGGCGACGCTCCTCGCCGACGGCCGGGGCTTCACGGTCGACGGGCACGAGGAGGGCTTCTACCTCGGCCCGACCCTGTTCGACCACGTCACCACCGACATGGCGATCTACCGCGAGGAGATCTTCGGCCCTGTCCTGGTGATCGCCCGCGCCGCCGACTACGAGGAGGCGCTGCGGATGGCCTCGGAGCACGAGTACGGCAACGGCGTCGCGATCTTCACGCGCGACGGTGACGCCGCCCGCGACTTCGCGGCCCGTGTCGAGGTCGGGATGGTCGGCGTGAACGTGCCGATCCCGGTCCCGATCGCGTACTACACGTTCGGCGGCTGGAAGCGCAGCGGATTCGGCGACCTCAACCAGCACGGAACCGACGCCTTCCGGTTCTACACGAAGACCAAGACGGTGACGAGCCGGTGGCCCGCGGCAGGCATCCGCGATGGAGCCAGCTTCGTCATCCCGACCATGCACTAGCCCCGGACACCTCCCACAAGGAATCACGATGACCATGACCACCGTCACCACCACCGCCGAGGAGCGCGAGGCGATCATCGGCGCCGTCCGCGAGTTCGCCGAGACCGAGCTCGCCCCCTATGCCGCCGAGCGCGATGAGAAGCACCTGTTCCCGAGGGAGTCGCTGAACCGTGCCGGCGAGCTCGGCCTCGGCGGCATCTACGTCGACGAGGAGTTCGGTGGCAGCGGCCTCAGCCGCCTCGACACCGTGGCGATCTTCGAGGAGCTCGCGAAGGGCGACCCCGCCGTCGCGGCCTACATCTCCATCCACAACATGGTGGTCTGGATGATCGACACCTACGGCGACGACACACAGCGCGGCGAATGGCTGCCGAAGCTCACCGCCATGTCCGAGTTCGGCGGCTACTGCCTCACCGAGCCGGGCGCGGGGTCGGATGCCGCGAACATCGCGACCAGCGCGGTGCGCGACGGCGACCATTTCGTGCTCACCGGGGTGAAGCAGTTCATCTCCGGAGCCGGGGAGGCCGCCGTCTACGTCGTGATGGCGCGCACGGGGGAGCCGGGAGCACGCGGCATCAGCGCGTTCCTCGTCCCGGGCGATTCCGAAGCGCTGAGCTTCGGCGCACCGGAGAAGAAGATGGGCTGGCACGCTCAGCCCACCCGTCAGGTGATCCTCGACGGTGTCCGGGTTCCGGCATCCGCCATGCTCGGTGATGAGGGCCGCGGCTTCGCGATCGCGATGTCGGCGCTCAACGGCGGACGGCTCAACATCGCCGCCTGCTCGCTGGGCGGCGCGCAGTGGGCGCTCGACAAGGCCGTGCAGTACGTGCACGAGCGGATGGCGTTCGGAGAGCCGCTGGCCGAGAAGCAGTCGATCCTGTTCGCGATCGCCGACATGCGCACCGACCTGCACGCCGCACGCCTCATGGTGCGTGACGGCGCGCAGGCGGTCGACGAGCACGCTCCCGATGCGACGATGCGCTGCGCCATGGCCAAGCGCTTCGCGACCGATGCCGGGTTCGACGTCGCCAACCGCGCCCTCCAGCTGCACGGCGGCTACGGCTACCTGCAGGACTACGGGATCGAGAAGGTGGTCCGCGATCTGCGCGTGCACCAGATCCTGGAAGGGACGAACGAGATCATGCGACTGATCGTCGGACGCGAGATGCTGCGACCTGCGGGTTCCGCGTCGGTCCAGCGCAGCGGCGGGGATCAGACGCGGAGCGCATCATGAACGCCTCCTCGTCGAAGGCGGTCGTCGCGTTCCTCGGGCTGGGCCACATGGGGCTGCCGATGGCGAAGAACCTCGTCGAAGCCGGTCACGAGGTGCACGGCTTCGACCTCGTCCCCGCCGCCGTCGAGGCGGCGCGGGTGGCCGGCATCCGCGTGGCCCCGAGCGGCGCGGACGCGGTGTCCGAGGCCGACGTCGTCATCACGATGTTCCCCGCCGGAAAGCACGTCATCGAGGCCTATCGCACGGAACTGCTGGCGGCGGCCCGACCCGGCACCCTCTTCATCGAATCCTCCACGATCGCCGTCGACGAAGCGCGCGCTGCACACGCTCTCGCGCTCGCCGCCGGTCACCGCAACGTCGATGCTCCGGTGTCGGGCGGCGTGGTCGGTGCGGAGAACGGCACGCTCGCGTTCATGGTCGGCGGCTCGGACGAGGACTTCGCCGCGGCGTTGCCGCTGCTCGAGATCATGGGAAAGCGCATCGTGCACTGCGGCGGTCCCGGACTCGGACAGGCGGCCAAGGTCTGCAACAACATGGTGCTCGCGGTCTCGCAGATCGCGGTCGCCGAAGCGTTCGTGCTGGGGGAGCGGCTCGGACTCGAGCATCAGGCGCTCTTCGACGTCGTCTCGCAGGCCTCGGGCCAGTGCTGGTCGATCACCACGAACTGCCCCGTGCCGGGTCCGGTGCCCACGAGCCCGGCCAATCGCGACTACCAGCCGGGCTTCGCCGGCGCGCTGATGGCCAAGGATCTCGGGCTCGCGTTGCAGGCGATCGAGCAGACCTCGACCGATGCGCGCATGGGCCGGCTCGCCCAGGAGATCTACGCCGTCTTCGCGGCCGGCGACGGCGCGACGCGAGACTTCTCCGGCATCATCACCGACATCCGCGACGACCGCGTGTGATGATCGGTACTTCGACGGAGAGGGCGACATGACCGAGTACGAGACGATCCTGGTCGAGCAGCGCGGACGGGTGGGGTGGATCACCCTGAACCGCCCGGAAGCGCTGAACGCGTTGAACAGTCGGCTCGCGGAGGAGGTCACCGCAGCGGCGCTCGCCTTCGATGCGGACGAGGGCGTCGGTGCGATCGTCGTCACCGGCTCCGAGAAGGCCTTCGCCGCCGGTGCAGACATCAAGGAGATGGAGGGCATGTCCGCGGCGCAGATGCTGGAGACCGATCACTTCGGTGTCTGGCACGACTTCGCGGCCGTGCGCACACCCGTGATCGCCGCGGTCTCCGGCTTCGCCCTGGGCGGGGGATGCGAGCTGGCGATGATGTGCGACATCATCCTCGCGGCCGACAACGCCAAGTTCGGGCAGCCCGAGATCAACCTCGGAGTGATCCCCGGCATGGGCGGTACGCAGCGCCTGATCCGTGCGGTCGGATACTACAAGGCGGCCGAGTTGGTGCTGTCCGGGCGCTTCATGGGCGCAGAGGAGGCGGAGCGTTCCGGGCTCGTGTCGCGCGTGGTGCCGGCATCCGATCTCCTCGCCGAGGCGACGAAGCTCGCCGACACGATCGCTTCCAAGTCGTTGCCGTCGGTGTACGCCGCGAAGGCCGCGCTCGATACCGCGATGGAGACGACCCTCGCCGAGGGGCTGGCTCACGAGAAGCAGGCGTTCGCCGCGCTGTTCGACACCGCGGACCAGAAGGAGGGCATGTCGGCCTTCCGGGAGAAGCGGGCACCCGACTTCCAGAACCGCTGAGTGCGTGATGAGACGAGTGCCTGATGAGACGAGTGCCTGACGAGACGAGTGCCTGACGAGATGTCTGCCGGAATCGGGGAGCAGTCAGCCGCGGAGCGCGTCGACGATCTTCGTGATGCGACGTTCGCGAGTCGCCTCCTGCTTCGCTTCGGCCACGCTCCTCGCGTGCTCTTTGCGTGCGGTGTACGACAGGGCGTCGAAGGCGGTGCGCAGCGCGGGGTCGGCGTCCAGGGCCGCGGCGAGCTCGGCCGGAACGTCGACCGTGCGCTCGGCGGAGTCCACCCGGATCACGGCGTCGATCTCCTGGTCGATCTCGAGTCCGAGGTCGGCGCGCACGGCCTTGCTGAAACCGATCATGTTCTCGCTGCCCATCCGCGCCAGACGCAGGCGGGCGGTGCGTCCGCCGATCGTGACGGCGACCGGGAACGCCTTGCCGGCGCCGAGAGAGGCCACCTGCTCGTCGCTGAGGAGGATCGCCGCAGCGGGGCCGCGGCCGGTGAGGACGGTGTGCAGGCGCAGTTCGCTCATGCCGAAAGGGTACGCCCGGGCTCCTCGAATTCCGCGGCGAGAATCGCGTTGCGCTCCATGATGAGGCGGCGCATGTACCCGCCGAGGAACATCGCGTCGACGATTCGGCCGAGCGGGCCGAACGGCGAGCGGAAGGTCACGGTGTCGTGCATGAGCGTGCCGGCCGGATGCTCCTCGAAACGGTGCTCGTGCAGGAATGCCGCGAACGGACCGGAGATCTGCCGATCCGAGAACGCGTGGGGAGGATCGATGTCGAAGACGATCGAGCGCAGGCGGAAGGGGATGCCGAAGTGGCGTGCCCGCCAGGTCGCGGTGGTCCCCTCGGTGAACACGCCGCCTGCCGGCGCCTCGACCATGGTCTCACCGAACCGGGCCATGCTCTTCACGTGCAGTGCCGGGTCGAGCGATGCGGCGAACACCTCGGCAGGAGGCGCGCTGATGATCGTCTCGAGCGCGAACCGGGGCATGTCAGAGGGCTTCGGGCTGCGGGCGCGGATCGGCGAAGTCGCCGGCGTCCTTGCGCAGCCGGGCGACGATCGCGACGAGCTCGGCGGCGTCGTCGCGGCTCAGACCGGGCTCGGCGAACACGTCGGCGTTGAGAGCCTGTGTGGCGCGCTCGACCAGTTCCCGGCCGGACTCCGTCAGCACGAGCAGCGCAGCGCGTCCGTCATGGGGGTGCGGTTCACGCGCGACCAGACCGTCGCGCACCAGGCGCTCCGCCGTGCTCGTCACGGTGGTCGGGTGCACCTGGAGGCGGGCGACCACGCTCGACAGGGGCAGGCTGCCGGCGCGGCTGAAAGCCAGCAGACGCAGCACCTCGTAGCGGGCGAAGCTCAGAGCGAAGGGCTTCAGGGTCGCGTCGACACGGGCGAGCAGCAGCTGCTGGGCCCGCATGACCGAAGTGACCAGGGCCATGCCGTCCGCGGCATCCGTCCAGCCGTGCGCGAGCCACTGCCGCTTCGCCTCGGCGAGCGGATCGATGGGGAGCGGACGGGGTCGGGCCATTTCTCTACGGTAGTGGCGCGAGCGCGGGGGGCGGCGACGGCGCGCGACGCATCCGCTGTGGACATCCATGAGTCTCAGTCGCAGGTGAGCTGGAACTCAGTATCGCGGTCTAGAATTGCAGCAGTCGTGAGGAGCAATCGATGAAGATCTTCGTCCTGGTCAAAGAGGTGCCGGACACCTATGGCGATCGCAAGCTGAATCTCGAGACCGGCCTCGCCGATCGTGCGGCGGGTGACGTGGTCCTCGACGAGATCACGGAGCGGGCGCTCGAAGTGGCGCTCAGCTACGCCGACAAGAACGACGGCACCGAGGTGGTGGCGGTCTCGATGGCTCCTGAGGGCTCGACCGCGTCCGTGCGCCGGGCGCTCGCGATCGGTGCGGGCTCGGCCGTGCACATCGCCGACGAGCAGCTCGTCGGCGCCGACCTCGGTCTCACCGCCGAGGTCCTCGCCGCCGCGATCCGCCGCGGCGCCCCCGACCTCGTGATCACGGGCAACCTGTCGACCGACGGTTCCGGCGGCGTCATTCCCGCGATGTTGGCCGAACACCTTGGATTCGCGCAGGCCACCGCGCTCACGTCGGTCGAGATCACCGCCGACGGCGTCTCGGGCGTCCGTGGCTCGGATGCCGGCAGCCAGCCGGTCTCGGCGCCGCTGCCCGCCGTGATCTCGATCACCGAGGCGCTTCCCGACGCGCGGTTCCCCAACTTCAAGGGCATCATGGCGGCCAAGAAGAAGCCGCTCGAGGTGCTCGCGCTCGCAGACCTCGACGTTTCGGCGGATCCGTCCGTCGCTCCGCGCACCATCATGACCACTGTGTCGGAGAAGCCCCCGCGGGCGGCCGGCGTGAAGATCACCGATGAGGGTGACGCGGCCGACAAGCTCGTCGACTACCTCGTGCAGAACAGGCTGGTGTGAGATGACATCCTCCGAGAACCCGATCCTCGTCCTCGTCGACGTCGACCCCTCCGGCTACGTCGCGAGCAGCACGGCGGCGCTCATCGGCGCGGCTTCGACGATCGGCACGCCGGTCGCGCTGATCGTGGGCGGCAGTCCGGCCGCGGTGGATCAGGCCGCCGCGGCGGGTGCATCGGTGGTGCTGACCGCCGACGGTGAGCCGACGGCATTGACCGTGCCGATCGTGGACGCCCTGCAGGCGGCCGCCGCCCAGGTGCGCCCCGACGCCGTGCTGATCTCGAACTCGATCTCCGGACGCGACGTGGCCGGACGATTCGCGGTGCGCACGAAGAGCGCACTGTCGGTCGACGCGGTCGGAGTGTCGCGCGATGACGAGGGTGTCGTCGCCCACCACTCGGTCTACGGCGGGGCCTACCTCGTCGATTCGGCACCCACGTTCGGCACTCCGGTGATCACGGTGCGCCAGGGCGCGGTGGACGCGCGCGCCGAGGCCGTGCCGTCGCACTCGGTCGAGGTGCTCGACGTCACCCCGTCCGGTGCGGTCGCGGCGACGGCCGGTCCGGTCGAGGCGGTCGAGGTCGCCTCGTCCCGTCCCGACCTGCGCGGAGCCACGCGTGTGGTCTCCGGCGGTCGAGGTCTCGCCTCGAAGGAGAAGTTCGTGCTCGTCGAAGAGCTCGCCGATGCGCTCGGTGCCGCGGTGGGTGCCTCCAGGGCCGCCGTCGACGCGGGGTACATCCCGCAGTCGCATCAGGTCGGCCAGACCGGTGTCTCGGTGTCGCCGCAGCTGTATGTCGCCCTCGGCATATCCGGCGCCATCCAGCATCGTGCCGGCATGCAGACGTCGAAGAACATCGTCGCGATCAACAAGGACCCCGAGGCACCGATCTTCGACGTGGCGGACTTCGGGATCGTCGGCGACGTGTTCGCGGTGGTGCCGCAGGTGATCGCCGCCCTCGAGGCGCGGAAGAAGTAGCCATGGCGACGCGGATGCTGCGACGCGGTCTGCCGCGTGTACCGGGCGGGGAGCCCTGGCCCCCCGCCGATGCGGCGGCTGTGGAGGAGCCGGCGGTTGCCGTGGCAACCGAGGCTCCGACGTCGACAGAGGTCGAGCCTGCGGCGGCGTCGGATGCCGTCCCCGCCGACCGCGAGTCCGTCATAGCGGTGGATCAGGCAGCCGTGGCCACCGCAGCACCGACCGGGAGCCCCGCTCCCGCGGCGACCGCCGGAGCAGCGCGAATCCGTCGCGGCCTGCCACGCGTGCCGGGCGGAGAGCCCTGGCCGCCATCGGTCGCCGTCGCTCCCGCCGCCGCCGTGGCGACCCCCGCTCCGCAGACGACGCAGCCGGTATCGGCTGTCGCGACAGCAGTTCCCGCATCTTCGGCGACCGGGAGCGCACCTGCGACGGCTCGTGCCTCGACCGCTGCCACGACCGCACCCCCGACCGCACCCTCGCCCGCCGTCAGCGCACCCGAAGCGCCGATCGCTGCCGCAGGCGGTGTCCGCCGTGGCCTGCCCCGAGTGGTCGGCGGCGAGCCGTGGCCCGCCGCAGACACCGTCCCGCTCGCACCTGCTGTCGCGGCATCCGTCGAGCCCGTGGCTCCGGCGCCGGTCGCTCCTGAGAGCACCGGGCCGGAGAGCACCGGACCGGAGAGCACCCCGGTCGTCGCGGCGCCCGTGACCGCACCCGCCATCGCCGACGTCGCGACCCCGCTGCCGTGGACGCGCACGGTCTGGAACGGGCGCGCGCCACGTCGCATCGCCGAGGCACCCGCCGCTGCGACCGGTCGACGCCGTCCGACGTGGCCCCAGGCCATCGCCGTGCTGTTCGGCGCCGCCGCGCTCGGAGTCCTCGCGGGCGCCGCCATCGCGTTCGTGCGCGCACTCCTGAGCTTCCCGTTCATGCAGGACTTCCTCGCAGCCTTCCCGGGCGAGTACGAGCCGGGGATCGCGGTCGAACCCGGATTCTCGCCCTGGGTCGGCTGGCAGCACTTCTTCAACATGTTCCTGATGGTGCTGATCATCCGTTCCGGGCTCCAGGTGCGTACCGAGAAGCGGCCGACCGTCTTCTGGACGCCCCGCGGCAACGCCAAGGGCAAGATCAGCCTGAACCTCTGGTTCCACCAGTCGCTCGACATCCTGTGGCTGGTGAACGGCGTGATCTTCGTGGTGCTGCTGTTCGTGACCGGTCACTGGGTGCGCATCGTGCCGACGAGCTGGGAGGTCTTCCCGAACGCGCTGTCGGCGGCCCTCCAGTACGTCTCGTTCGACTGGCCGCACGAGAACGGCTGGAACAACTACAACAGCCTGCAGCAGCTCGCCTACTTCGCGACCGTGTTCATCGCCGCGCCGCTGGCGGCGATCACCGGATTCCGCATGTCGGGGCTCTGGCCGAAGAAGGCCGAGAAGCTGTCGAAGGCCTACCCGGTCGAGTGGGCGCGCGCGCTGCACTTCCCGATCATGCTCTACTTCGTGGCGTTCATCATCGCCCACGTCGCCCTCGTGATGCTCACCGGCTTCCTGCGCAACCTGAACCACATGTTCGCTTCGCAGGACGCGGTCACCTGGACCGGATTCTGGGTGTTCATCCTCTCGCTCGTGGTGATCGCGATCGGCTGGGTGGCCGCCCGGCCCCTCGTGCTCGCGCCCATCGCGAAGGCGTTCGGCAAGGTCTCGGGCCGCTGACGTCACCGCGTCTCCCGCGACGGAAGGAAGATCATGGTCGAGGCATACATCATCGACGCGGTCCGTTCCCCGGTGGGGCGGCGTGGGGGATCGCTCTCCGGCATCCATCCCGCTGATCTCGGGGCACACAGCCTGCGGGCGCTGGTCGACCGCGTCGGTGTCGATCCCGCCGCGATCGACGACGTCGTGCTCGGCACGATCGACGCGATCGGCGGGCAGTCGGGCAATGTCGCACGCACCGCCGCTCTGGTCGCCGGATTCCCCGAGCACGTGCCCGGCGTCACGATCGACCGTCAGTGCGGATCGAGCCAGCAGGCCGTGCACTTCGCGGCGCAGGCCGTGATGAGCGGTGTGAACGACCTCGTCATCGCGGGCGGTCTGCAGAACATGTCGCAGGTGCCTCTGACCGCGGCCGCGACCGTCGGGGAGCAGTACGGTTTCACGACCCCGTACGCGGAGTCTCCCGGGTGGCGCGAGCGCTACGGCGATCAGGAGATCTCGCAGTTCGCCGGTGCGGAGATGATCGCCGAGAAATGGGACATCTCCCGTGCGGAGATGGAGCAGTTCGCCCTGGAGAGCCACCGTCGTGCGGCCGTCGCTCAGGACGAGGGGCGTTTCGCGAACGAGATCGCGCCCCTGAACGGCCTCGCCAACGACGAGGGGGTGCGGCGGGACACGACCCTGGAGCGGATGGCCGGACTCGCACCGCTGCGGGAGGGGGGACGGATCACCGCTGCCGTGTCGTCGCAGATCAGCGACGCCTCCAGCGCCGTGCTCATCGCCAGCGAACGGGCGGTGCGCGAGCACGGGTTCACGCCCCGCGCGCGCATCCATCGGATGACCGTTCGCGGTGCCAGTCCGGTGCTCATGCTCACCGCGCCCATCCCGGCGACCCGGCACGCTCTGGAGAGCGCGGGACTCGGTGTCGCCGACATCGACCTGTTCGAGGTGAACGAGGCCTTCGCGCCCGTCGTGCTCGCCTGGATGCGCGAGCTCGACGCCCCGCACGAGAAGGTCAACGTCAACGGCGGGGCCATCGCCCTCGGGCACCCCATCGGTGCGACCGGCACCAGACTGCTCACGACCATGCTGAACGAACTCGAGCGCACCGGCGGCAGGTACGGCCTGCAGGCGATGTGCGAGGGTGGCGGCATCGCGAACGTGACCATCATCGAGCGCCTCTGAGCCGGAGCGACCGGAACCGACAGCGAGAACGGGCCGCCTCCGAGGGGAGACGGCCCGTTCTGCGTGCATGCGCGGCGGTGTGTCAGGGGCGGACGAAGCGCACTTCGGTCAGCGTCTCGCCGAGGAACGGCTCCGTGTGCGATGCTCCGTCGAGGTGGAATCCGTTGCGCGTGTAGAAGCGGTGCGCGCGGGGGTTGTCCTCGGCCACCCACAGGTACAGCGGCTCGTCCTTCTCGACGGCCGCGTCGAACAGCTTCTGACCGATGCCGGTCGAGTGCCACGCGTCGAGCAGGTAGATGAAGTACAGCTCGCGGAACGCGGGGGCATCCTTGTCGCGGGCAGGACCGGAGCCGACGAAGCCGACGATCTCGCCGTCGACGAGCGCGGCGTTCATCTTGAACTCGGGGCCCTGCGAGGCCCAGTGCGTCCACAGCTCGGCCATGCGGCGGGGCGAGACCTTCTCCAGTGCCGCCTTGCTGATCAGGTGGTCGTAGGTCTCGTGCCAGCACTGCGCATGCACGCGACCGAGGGCTTCCGCATCCACATCACGGACCGGACGGACGATGACTTCAGGCTGGGCTTCGGCGCTCATGTTCGTGACTCTACGCGCGGCGTCCACGAAGAGGAAATCGAGGGGATGTTCGATGACGCCCGATACGCGGGCATGGAGGGTTCGCACAATGATGTTCGCGAATCGTGCACGCCTGGCTACGATCATTCTTCGTGAACGTGATCTGGCGGACCCTCCTGGTGATCCTCGGCGCTCGCCGCCGCGTGCGACGGGGGAGGACTCTCGATGCGTCGTCGGTCAGCAGCATCCGCCTGACCACGCTGCCGACCGACATCGACATCCTGCGCCACATGAACAACGGGCGCTATCTGTCGCTCTTCGACCTCGGACGCTGGGATCTGCTGATACGCACCGGGCTGTTCGACGCGATGAAGGACCGCGGCTGGTACGCGGTCGTCTCCAGCGAGACGGTCACGTTCCGCAAGTCGCTCCAGCTCTGGCAGCGGTTCGAGGTGCAGTCGCGCTTCATCGGGCACGACGACAAGGCGGTGTTCCTCGAGCACAGGGCCGTCGTCGACGGAGAGATCTACGCGCGGGTGATCGTGCGCTCGCGCATGTTGCGCCGTACCGGCGGCACCGTCAGCAACGAAGAGCTGTTCGCCGCCGTCGGCAAGCCCGAGGGCGTGCCGGAGATCGATGCCTGGGTGCATGACTGGGCCGCGGCATCCGCGCTCCCGCCGGTTCGCGTGAAGGCGCCGAGCGTCTGGGGCTGAGCGGTTCTCGACACCCCGGGCGGGCGGACCTTAGGGTGGGTGTCGCGCGAGACGAGCACGGTTGAGCGCGATGACGTCGGGAGGATCCATGCCGCAGGAGCGCCCGCGAGCAGATCGGGAATGGATGCCCGTGACGATCGTCCTCCCGATGCTGCTCTCGGCGACTCTCGTCGCGGCGTGGATCGCGGCCGGGTTCATCCTGGTCTGGCTCTTCCGCGCCTTCCCCACGCCGGCGAACGGGACATCGTCGATTCTCTGGGGCGTCGTGGTGCTGCTCGGCCTTCTGATGAACATGACGATCCTCATCGGGCTCGCCCGACGCACCGCGTGGATGCGGTGGGTCGTCGTGGTGCAGGCGCTGGCGATGATGGCGCTGCTGATCGCGACGCCGTTCGGACTCTGGGCGGTGCTGGTCTGCGGCGGTCAATCGGTGCTGCTGTTCCTTCCGCCATCGCGGAGGTGGTTTCGCGGCCGACCGATTCCGCAGGCCGCGCTCGTCGAAACCTCCTGATCCGAACACGATCGCTTCGCCGCCGGGGGAGCGCCCCGAGATCTTCCTCCTCCGCTTTCCGTAAGAACCCCGCTTCTTTCCCTGTCACAGAGCCGAAGGACGGGCGCTTCCGGAGCGCTCCTCAGTACTCTGAGCGGGAAGTCAGGGGCGCAGACGCCCCGGTGATCCCGTCGACGCAGACGGGCGGAGGAGGAAGTAGTGGCAGTCATCGGCATCGTGCGGGAGCCTGCGGGCGAAGCGCGGGTCTCGGCCACCCCGGCGACGATCGCGTCGCTCGGGAAGCTGGGCCACACGGTCAGAGTCGAGCGGGGAGCGGGCGCTGCGGCCTCGTACCCCGACGCCGAGTACGCGGCGGCGGGTGCGGCGCTGGTGGATCGCGCAGAGGCCTGGGGGAGCGAGATCGTCCTCGCGATCACAGCTCCCGGGGCGGAGGAGATCGCCCTCCTCTCCGATGACGCCACCCTCATCGCCCTGCTCTCACCGGCACTGCGCCCCGATCTCGTCCAGTCGCTCGCGCAGCGCGGCATCACGGCGCTCGCGCTCGATGCGGTGCCGCGCATCTCGCGGGCGCAGTCGATGGACGTGCTCAGCTCGATGGCGAACATCGCCGGGTACCGGGCCGTCGTCGAGGCCGCGCACGAGTTCGGCCGCTTCTTCACGGGGCAGGTGACCGCCGCGGGCAAGGTGCCGCCGGCGAAGGTGCTGGTCGCGGGAGCCGGAGTCGCGGGGCTTGCGGCCATCGGCGCGGCATCGAGTCTCGGTGCGATCGTCCGCGCCACGGATCCGCGCCCCGAGGTCGCCGACCAGGTCACCTCGATCGGTGGCAGCTACCTCCCGGTCGACGTCGAGGTCGCGGCCTCCACCGACGGCTATGCCAAGGCGACCAGCGCGGACTATGACCGCAGGGCCGCCGAGATCTACACCGAGCAGGCCGCCGACGTGGACATCATCATCACCACTGCGCTGATCCCCGGACGCGCGGCGCCGCGCCTGATCACGGCATCCGATGTCGCACAGATGAAGCCGGGCAGCGTGATCGTCGACATGGCCGCGGGCCAGGGCGGCAACGTCGAGGGCTCGGTCGCGGGCGAGCGCGTCGTCACGGACAACGGTGTGATCATCCTGGGCTACACCGACCTGGCCTCGCGTCTGGCCGCACAGGCCTCCCAGCTCTACGGCACGAACCTCGCCAACCTCGTGGCGCTGCTGACGCCTGCGAAGGACGGGCGGCTGGTGATCGACTTCGACGATGTCGTGCAGCGCTCGGTCACGGTCGTGCGCGACGGCGAGGTCACCTGGCCCCCGCCTGCCGTGCAGGTCGCCGCCGCTCCCGCCCCGAAGGCCGCGGCGGCGCCGGTCGAGGTCGCACCGCCGAAGAAGATGTCCGCCGCCCGCAAAGTCACGCTGATCGTGGTGGGCGTCGCCGCGCTGTTCGCCGTGAACGCGTTCGCCCCGGCCCCGCTGCCGCAGCACTTCACGGTGCTCGTGCTGTCGGTGGTGATCGGCTTCTACGTGATCGGCAAGGTGCATCACGCGCTGCACACCCCGCTCATGTCGGTGACCAACGCCATCTCGGGAGTGATCGTGGTCGGCGCGATGCTGCAGATCACGTCGCCGCTGCCGGTGGTGCAGGTGCTCGCCGCGATCGCGGTGCTGCTGGCCTCCATCAACATCTTCGGAGGGTTCGCGGTGACCCGACGAATGCTCGCGATGTTCACACTCGGGACATCGGCGAAGGGCGGCCGGAAATGACCGTCGACGCGCTCGCCGGGGCGGCCTACATCGTCGCCGCCCTGCTGTTCATCCTCAGCCTCGCCGGCCTCAGTCGCCATGAATCCGCCCGCTCCGGTGTTGTCTACGGCATCGCGGGCATGGCGATCGCGCTGGTCGCGACGGTCGCCCTCACCATGGCCGACGCATGGAGCACCGGTGCCTTCCTCGGGCTGGGCCTGCTCGTGGCCGCGGTGCTGATCGGGGCGGCCATCGGGCTCTGGCGAGCGCGGGTCGTGGAGATGACCGGCATGCCCGAGCTCATCGCGCTCCTGCACAGCTTCGTCGGCCTCGCCGCGGTGCTCGTCGGCTGGAACGGCTACCTCGCGCACCCGGAGATCGCCCCCGAGCTCGTCGGCATCCACAACGCCGAGGTGTTCATCGGGATCTTCATCGGCGGCGTCACCTTCACCGGGTCGATCGTGGCGTACCTCAAGCTCTCGGCGAAGATGTCGTCGAAGCCGCTCATGCTCCCGGGCAAGAACGGGCTCAACATCGGGGCTCTCATCGCGTTCGTCGCCCTGACCGTGTGGTTCGTGAACGACCAGCAGCTGTGGCTCCTGATCGCGGTCACCGTGCTCGCCTTCGCCCTGGGCTGGCACCTGGTCGCCTCGATCGGCGGCGGAGACATGCCGGTCGTCGTCTCGATGCTCAACAGCTATTCGGGTTGGGCCGCCGCCGCGGCGGGGTTCCTCCTGAACAACGACCTGCTGATCGTCACGGGCGCGCTCGTCGGATCGTCGGGTGCGTACCTCTCGTACGTGATGTGCAAGGCCATGAACCGCTCGTTCCTCTCCGTCATCGCCGGGGGATTCGGGGTCGCGGCGCCGACCTCCGACGACACCGAATACGGCGAGCACCGCGAGATCACCGCCGAGGGCGCGGCGGAGATGCTCGTCGCCGCCGACAGCGTCGTCATCACCCCTGGCTACGGCATGGCCGTCGCACAGGCGCAGTACCCCGTCGCCGATCTGGTCCGGCGGCTCCGCGAGCGGGGCGTCGATGTGCGGTTCGGCATCCATCCGGTCGCGGGACGGCTGCCCGGTCACATGAACGTGCTGCTGGCCGAAGCCAAGGTGCCGTACGACATCGTCCTGAGCATGGACGAGATCAACGACGACCTCGCCTCCACCTCGGTGGTGCTGGTCATCGGCGCGAACGACACCGTGAACCCGGCCGCTGCCGAGGACCCGGGGAGCCCGATCGCCGGGATGCCGGTGCTGAAGGTGTGGGAGGCCGAGAGCGTCATCGTGTTCAAGCGCTCGATGGCCGCCGGGTACGCAGGGGTGCAGAACCCGCTGTTCTTCCGCGACAACGCGTCGATGCTGTTCGGAGATGCGAAACAGCGGGTGGAGGACATCATCGCGGCGCTCTGAATCCGTTTCGAATCGCGCAGATGACGGCATCCGAGCGGGAAAAGCGACCATTTGCGCGATTTGAACGGCGGGAGGATCCTGCTCCAGACCTAGGCTGAAATCCATGGCAGACCTCCCGCCGGATGCCGTGGCATCCGCACCCCTCGCAGACCGTGCCGTCGAGCTGGCTCGGCGGTGGGCGATCGAGGCCGCGGCGATCGAACCCGACCCCGCGGCCGCACGGCTCGCGGGCGTGCTGCAGGACACGAACGGGCTGCCGTTCACGCTCGGCTTCGTCGACGGCGTCATGCGCCCGGAGAGCCTGACCGCGGCCGCCTCGCAGCTGCATCGGATCGCACCGATCGTGCCGGAGTTCCTGCCCTGGTACCTGCGCTCGGCCGTGCGTCTCGGTGGTGGTGTCGCGCAGGTCCTGCCGTCACCCGTCGTGCCGATCGCCCGTCGGGTGCTCCGTGACATGGTCGGGCATCTCGTGGTGGATGCGCGACCTGCGAAGCTCGGGGCGGCGATCGAGCGGATCCGGGAGAGCGGCTCCCGTCTCAACCTGAACCTGCTCGGCGAGGCCGTGCTCGGCGAGACGGAGGCGCGGCGACGGCTCGACGGCATCCACGCGCTCATCCGGCGTCCCGATGTCGACTACGTCTCGGTGAAGGTCTCGGCGATCATCAGCCACCTCTCCATGTGGGCGTTCGACGAGGTCGTCGACGAGGTGGTCGAAAGACTGCTCCCGCTGTACCTGACGGCGGCGGCCGACGGCACCTTCCTGAACCTCGACATGGAGGAGTACCGCGACCTCGACCTCACGATCGCGGTCTTCACGCGCATCCTCGAGGACCCGCGCCTGGCCGGGCTCGAAGCGGGCATCGTGCTGCAGGCCTACCTGCCCGACGCCCTGCCCGCCCTGCAGGAGCTCACCGCCTGGTCGCGGGACCGTGTCGCGCACGGCGGCGCCCGCATCAAGGTGCGCCTCGTGAAGGGGGCGAACCTCGCGATGGAGAACGTCGAGGCCCGGATGCACGGCTGGACGCCCGCGACCTACGACACCAAGCTCGACACCGACGCGAACTACCTGCGCTGTCTGGATTGGGCTCTGCAGCCCGAGCACACCGCGGCCGTGAAGCTGGGCATCGCAGGGCACAACCTCTTCGGCATCGCGTATGCCTGGCTGCTCGCCGGAGAACGGGGGGTGCGCGAGGCCGTCGAGTTCGAGATGCTCCTGGGCATGGCCCAGGGGCAGGTGCAGGCCGTCTCGCGTGAGGTCGGCCCCGTGCTGCTGTACGTGCCGGTGGTCGAGCCCGCCGAGTTCGACGTGGCGATCAGCTACCTGGTGCGCCGGCTCGAGGAGAATGCTTCGCCGGAAAACTTCCTCTCCGCCGCGTTCCGGCTCGGCGAGGACGAGTCGCTGTTCGTGCGCGAGCAGGACCGCTTCCTCGATGCACTGGACAGGTCGGGCGACGCCACGCTGCGCATCGGACCGCGTCGCACGCAGGACCGCAGCGCGCCCGTGCACGAGTCCGTGCGGACGGCACCCGCAGCCCCGGTGCCCGAGACCGACCTCACCAAGGCGGTGCTCGGCATCTCGCGCGGATCCGACGACGGCGGGCGCGAGGCGTTCCTCGAGACCGCCGTGTACTCGGCGCGCGAGCTGGACCAGGATGCCGGTGGCGCTCCGGGCTTCTCGAACACGGTCGACACCGATCCTGCTCTCCCCGCGAACCGGGAGTGGGCACGCGAGGTGCGCGAGCGCATCGCCGCCTCCGATCTGGGAGACGCCACGATCGCGTCTGCACGGGTGTCCGATCCCGAGGATCTCGAGCGGATCGTGCAGGGCGTGCGCCGGGCCGCTCCATCCTGGGGTGGGCGGCCGGCTGCCGAGCGGGCCGAGGTGCTGCTGCGTGCGGCGGCCGCACTCGAGTCGCGGCGAGGGGACCTCATCGAGGTCGCGGCCTCCGAGACGGGCAAGGTGTTGGCGGAAGCCGACGTCGAGGTCAGCGAAGCCGTCGACTTCGCCCGCTACTACGCCGCCAAGGCGCGCGAGCTCGACGCGATCGCCGGCGCCGTGTTCGTTCCGGCATCCGTCACCGTCGTCACGCCGCCCTGGAACTTCCCCCTCGCGATCCCCGCGGGTGGGGTGCTCGCCGCGCTCGCCGCAGGTTCGGGTGTCGTCTTCAAGCCCGCTCCGCAGGCCCGCCGCTGCGCCGCCGTCATCGCCGAGACCCTGTGGCAGGCGGGGGTGCCGCGCGACCTGCTCGCGCTCGTCGACATCGAGGAGGGGGAGCTCGGCCGCGAGCTCATCACGCACGACGCCGTCGACCGGGTGATCCTCACCGGCGCGTGGGACACGGCGGCGCTGTTCCGCTCCTGGCGCTCCGATCTGCCGCTTCTCGCGGAGACCAGCGGCAAGAACGCGATCATCATCACCCCCTCGGCGGATCTCGATCTCGCGGTCGCCGACCTCGTCAAGAGCGCCTTCGGACACGCCGGGCAGAAGTGCTCGGCGGCCTCGCTCGCCATCCTCGTGGGACCGGTCGGACGCTCCGCCCGGTTCGCGCGTCAGCTGGCCGACGCCGTGCGGTCGCTGCACGTCGGGCAGCCCACCGATCCGCTGGCCGAGGTGGGCCCGGTGATCGACCAGCCGACCGGAAAGCTCGCGTGGGCGCTGAGCGAGCTGGAGGGCGACGAGCAATGGCTGATCGAACCGTCGCTCGCGGCGGGTGACGACGGCAGCCGACGTCTGTGGCGGCCCGGAGTGCGTGTCGGCGTCCAGCCGGGGTCGCGTTTCCACACCGAGGAGTTCTTCGGGCCGGTGCTCGGCGTGATGCATGCGCCGACGCTCGCGCGCGCCGTCGAGATGCAGAACGCCGTCGCCTACGGCCTCACTGCAGGACTCCACACCCAGGACCCGGAGGAGCTCGCGTTCTGGCTCGGCCGTGTGCAGGCGGGCAACCTCTACGTGAACCGCGGCATCACCGGAGCCATCGTGCAGCGCCAGCCGTTCGGAGGGTGGAAGCGCTCCTCCGTCGGCCCCGGTGCCAAGGCGGGCGGCCCGAACTACCTCATCGGTCTGGGGTCCTGGCGTTCCCTGCCGGGAGGGCCGGCCTCCAGCACGCTGCATCTGCGGGGACTCGACTCCCGCATCACCGCCCTCATCGAGGCGGCCCAGTCGTCGCTCGCCTACGAGTCGTTCGAGTGGTTGCGGCGCTCGGCCTTGTCGGATGCGCTGGCCTGGGACCGCGAGTTCGGGCAGGTCCGTGATGTCTCGCGTCTCGGCGTCGAGCGCAACCTGTTCCGCTATCGCCCGGTGCCGGTCGAGGTCCGCGCGACCGACGATGCGGCACTGCAGGATCTGCTGCGCGTCGTGATCGCAGGTGTGCGGTCAGGGGCGAAGTTCGTCATCTCGACCCCGGTCGGGGTGCCCGGCGAGGTGCGTCGCGCTCTCGGTGACCTGGATGCCCCGGTGTTCCTGGAGAGCGACGACGAGTGGCTGCAGCGGCTGCTGCGACAGGACGATGCACCCGAGGGCGTCGCGCTGCCGGTGAGCGATCGGGTGCGGCTGGTCGGCGGGCGGGACGGTGTCGCCGCCCTTCGCGCGAAGCTCGCCACGGCTTCCGCCGGCGACCCCGACCTGGCGGTGTACGACGGCGAGGTGACGGCCGCCGCCCGCATCGAGCTGCTGCCGTTCGTGCACGAGCAGTCGATCTCGATCACCGCCCACCGCTACGGCAACCTCGACCCGTGGAGCAGCGACGTGATCTGAGCCTGGTGTAAAGAATTCTTGACACCCCTCCCTGACGGACGTACGCTGAGCGTGTCAATAATCTTTTACATCGGAGTCGTCATGGTCTACGAAGAGCGCAATGCCTGGGCGGGACTCATCGTCAGCCCGATCGTGATGGTCGTCTACGTCGTGCTGGTGCTCCAGCAGGCCGGGGGAGGGCCGCTCACCGCTGTCGACTGGTTCCCGCTCATGCTGTGGGTGATCGGCGGCGGCATCGTCGCGACGATCATCCTCAGCGTCGGGTGGGGCATCATCGCGGGGCTGAGAGAGCCCGACGGTGTCGGCCGTTCCGACATCCGCGACCGCGACATCAGCCGCATGGGCGGCCGAGTGGAGCAGGCTTTCGTCGTGATCGCCGGTCTCGGGGTCATCGCGCTGTGCGCCGTCGGCGCCGATGTCTTCTGGATCGCGAACACCATGTTCGCGGGCTTCGCGGTGTCGGCGTTCATCGGCGGCATCGCCCGGGTGGTCGCCTACCGGCGGGGCCTCGTCTGATGGTCAAGCCCACCCGCGTCTCGAACACCATCCGCGCGCATCGCGAACACGCCGGACTCACCCAGGCCGAGCTCGCGCGCACGGTCGGCGTGACGCGCCAGACCCTCATCGCGATCGAGCAGCAGAAGTACTCGCCGACACTCGAACTCGCCTTCCAGATCGCCCGCGCGTTCGGCGTGGGGCTCGACGACATCTTCGAATACCCCGACACGTCAGGAGCATCATCATGAGCCGTTCGATGAAGGCGTGGCGTCGGGAGACGTACGGTCCGGCCGACGGCGTCGCCCTCGAGCGCATCCCGGTTCCGACGCCCGGCCGCGGCGAGGTGCTGCTGCGGGTGCGCGCCACGGCGTTGAACGCGGGCGATGTGCGCCTCCTGCTCGGCGATCCGCTGCTCGTGCGTCCGGTGTTCGGCATGACCCGCCCGAAGCACCCGGTGCGCGGGATGGAGGTCGCGGGCACCGTGGTCGCCGTCGGACCCGACGTCGTGGGCGCGGAGATCGGCGAAGACGTGGTGGGTGAGCTCGTCGGCGGCGGAGGTCTCGGCGAGTACGTGAGCGTTCCCGCCGCGCGGCTCGTTCCCGTCCCGATCGATATCGTCCCGGAGACCGCCGCGTGCCTCCCGGTGGCCGGGGGAACCGCCTGGCAGGCGCTCGACCTCGCGGGCGTCGGCCTCACGCAAGGTGCTCGCGCCGATGGCGCGCCGAGAGTGCTGATCATCGGTGCCTCCGGAGGGGTCGGCACGTTCGCGGTGCAGCTCGCAGCTCTCCGCGGCGCCGAGGTCTGGGCGACCTGTCGTGACCGCAATGCCCCCCTGATCGAGCAGCTGGGTGCCGTGCGCACCTTCGACCACCGGACGTCGCCCCTGAGCGCGCTGCCGGACGGCCGATTCGATGCGATCGTCGACATCGCCGGAGGGATGCCGTTGCGGGAGCTGAAGCGCCTCGTGGTGCCCGGCGGCACGGTCGTACTCGTCACGGGCGACGGGGGACACGTGCTCGGCCCGATCCCGCGGATGCTCCGCGCGGTGTTCCTGTCGATCGGCTCGCGGAGCATCCGACCACTCGCCGCGACGCCGCGTCCCGAGGTGCTGGCGAAGCTCCTCGAACTCGTCGCCGATGGCCGCGTCGTTCCCGTGATCGAGCGGGAGTACCCCTTCGCCGAGGCATCCGCCGCTCTCGCCCGTCTGGAAGCGGGCCACACCGTCGGCAAGCTGGTGGTCACCGGCTCCGCCCTCTGATCCGTTCCTGCCCGTCGGCGCTCTGGCGGCGTACAGGGGGCGGGTGACAGAATGGACCGCGGCGTGCCCGAGTCGCATCTTCCCCGACGCCCGCTCGATCGAGCGAAGGGTCGAAGGACCGCCGGGCCCCTGGACAGCGTCCGCCGCGCCCGTCCCACGAGGAGAGCACCCATGTCGACGCCTGAAGCCGCCGTCTCCACCGCCCCCGCCCGCACCGCGCACCACCGCCGCTATCTCATGTGCAAGCCGGAGCACTTCACGGTCAACTACTCCATCAACCCGTGGATGGAGCCGACCAAGCCCACCGACACCGCCAACGCGGTCGCGCAGTGGCAGAAGCTCCACGACCTGTACATCGAGCTGGGCCACGAGGTCGAGCTCATCGAGCCGCTTCCCGGCTACCCCGACATGGTCTACACGGCCAACGGCGGATTCCTCATCGACGGTCGCGCCTACGTGCCCGAGTTCCGTTTCGTCGAGCGTCAGGGCGAGTCGCCGGCCTTTGCCGACTGGTTCCGTGCCGCCGGCTACGACACGGTGATGCCGAAGGAGGTCAACGAGGGCGAGGGCGACTTCCTGCTCGTCGGCGACGTGATCCTGGCCGGTACCGGCTTCCGCTCCACGGGCGACAGCCACCGCGAGGTCGGCGAGGTCTTCGGGCGCGAGGTCGTGTCGCTCAACCTGGTCGACCCGCGTTTCTACCACCTCGACACCGCGATCGCCGTGCTCGATCCGGTGCAGGGTGTGGAGAACGGCGGCCCGGAGCGCGCGAACATCGCCTACCTCCCCGGCGCCTTCGACGACGCCAGCCGTGCGATCCTCGAGGAGCGCTTCCCCGACGCGATCCTGGTCTCTGACGAGGACGGTTCGGTGTTCGGCCTGAACTCGGCGAGCGACGGCTACAACGTGGTCATCTCGCCGCGGGCGAAGGGCTTCGAGAAGCAGCTGCGCGAGCGCGGCTACAACCCGATCATGGTGGACCTGTCCGAGCTGCTGCTCGGCGGCGGCGGCATCAAGTGCTGCACGCTCGAGCTGCGGGGTGCGAAGTGACCGCGGTCGACGAGACCACGGGAACAGCGACCCCGGGTACAGCGGCCACGGCGGGAGAGGCGGGCACCGAGCCGCACGTCGCCCACAACTACCACCCGCTGCCGGTGAACATCGCCCGCGCGGAGGGTGCGTGGGTGACCGACGTCGAGGGCAAGCGTTACCTCGACCTGCTCGCGGCGTACTCGGCCGTGAACTTCGGCCACCGGCATCCGGCCCTCGTCGCCGCGCTCACCGAGCAGCTCGGCCGGGTCACGCTCGTCAGCCGTGCGTTCCAGAGCGACCGGCTGGAGCCGTTCGCCGCGGCGCTCGCGGAGCTGGCGGGCAAGGATCTCGTGCTGCCGATGAACACCGGTGCCGAGGCCGTCGAGACCGGCATCAAGGTCGCCCGCGCCTGGGGCTATCGCGTCAAGGGCATCCCCGAGGGCAAGGCGCGCATCATCGTCGCGGCCGGCAACTTCCACGGCCGCACGACGACGATCGTCAGCTTCAGCGACGACGACACGGCGCGTGACGACTTCGGCCCCTACACACCGGGCTTCGATGTGGTGCCGTACGGAGATGCGGATGCGATCGCCGCGGCCATCACCGACGACACGGCGGCCGTGCTGGTCGAACCGATCCAGGGCGAGGCCGGTGTCGTGATCCCGCCGGAGGGCTACCTCCGCCGCATCCGCGAGATCTGCGACGAGAAGAACGTGCTGTTCATCGCCGACGAGATCCAGGCGGGGCTCGGCCGCGTGGGCGAGACCTTCGCGTGCGATCGTGAAGGCGTCGTGCCCGACCTGTACCTCCTGGGCAAGGCGCTCGGCGGCGGCATCCTCCCGGTATCCGCCGTGGTCGGCGACGCCGACGTGCTGGGCGTCATCCGACCGGGCGAGCACGGGTCGACGTTCGGCGGCAACCCGCTGGCCGCGGCCGTGGGCCTGCGCGTGGTCGAGATGCTGCAGACCGGTGAGTTCCAGGAGCGGGCGCGCGCACTCGGCGCCCACCTGGAGCAGGCGCTGCAGCCGCTGATCGGGCACGGCGTCACGGCCGTGCGCATCGCCGGGCTCTGGGCCGGCGTCGACATCGATCCCGCGAAGGGCACCGGGCGTCAGATCGCCGAGAAGCTGCTCGAACGCGGCGTGCTCGTCAAGGACACGCACGGACAGACGGTGCGCATCGCTCCGCCGCTCGTGATCCGCGCGACCGAGCTCGACTGGGCGGTGGAGCAGCTCAAGCTCGTGCTGGGCGCCTAGGCCCGACGCGCAGAACCCTACCCTTGCGGCTCGACGCGACACGAGCAACGCCACCGCAGGGGAGGGCCGTCTCTGGGGATGGACGGCTGGCGGTGGCGTTGCCCTCGTGCACGCTCAGGCGGGCGGGGAATCCGGATCGAGCGTCTTGAGGGTGTCCTCTTCGGCGGCGTTGTCCGCGTCGAGCTGATCCTCGGTGTGCTCGTCGCCACCGAGCGCTGCGCGATGGCCCTGGCCGGCGTCGCCCTGGATGGCGCCGCCCGTGGATTCGCCGCGCGAGCTGTCGCCCTGGATGGCGCCGCCGGTGCCGTCGCCCTGGCCGGAGTCTTCGTCCGGTGCTCCGACGCCGGGCGCGCCCTCTGCCGGATCCTGCGGATGGGGGGTGCGTTCCGTGTTCTCGTCCATGCACAGACGGTACGACCGGTCGCCCCGGGTCGTGCAGGGCGTTGACAAATCCCGCGACGAGGGTCAGTCTCCGAGATCGCGCTTCTCGGCGGTGCGGATCGGCGTGGTCACGGCGGCCTCGTCGCTGAACTCGATCGGGTCGACCTCGATCACGCGAAGCGGGCGGGTCTCGTCGAGCGTGAGCAGGAACCGGCGGTTCTCGTCCCGGCGGAGTCGGCCGGAGGTCGCGACCCAGATCACCCCGATCGCGCAGGCCACGAACCCGGCCGTGCCACCGAGCATGATCGCGGCCCGCGGGCCGAACGTGTCGGCGACCCATCCCGCGATGGGGGCCCCGATGGGGGTAGAACCCATGATGACGGCCATATACAGGGCGAGCACGCGTCCGCGCAGAGCGGGGTCGGTCGTGATCTGCACGTAGCCGTTGGCGGTGGTGAGCAGCGTCACGATCATGAAGCCGGTGAAGGTCAGAGTGACGGCGTAGGAGGCATACGTGGGCATGGCCGACGACACGAACGCGGCGATGCCGAAACCTCCGGCAGCGAGGATCACCACGCGCACTCTGGCGCGATCGCGCCGGGCGGCGAGGAGCGCCCCGATGAGGGATCCGATCGCGAGTACCGAGCTGAGCACGCCGTAGCCGTCGGCGCCCGCGCCGAACTCGAGCGCCATGGTCGAGGCGAAGATCGGGAAGTTCATGCCGAAGGCGCCGATCAGGAAGACCGTCACGAACACCACGCGCAGGTCGCTGCGCCCCCACACGTACCGGAACCCGTCGGCGAGCCCCCCGCGATTGCGGTTCTTCAGACGTGGGGCGAGCAGGCTGCGGCGCATGAGCAGC
Organism: Microbacterium sp. K27; assembly: GCF_004794435.1. Taxonomy (NCBI): domain Bacteria; kingdom Bacillati; phylum Actinomycetota; class Actinomycetes; order Micrococcales; family Microbacteriaceae; genus Microbacterium; species Microbacterium sp. K27. The sequence goes on along the minus strand of NZ_SSDK01000031.1, from coordinate 55,581 downwards.
AGGGCGAGCAGCATCGCCAGGAACGTCGCCGCGTTCACGATGAACACCCAGCCCGAGCCGATCGCCACGATCAGCAGGCCGCCGACGGCGGGTCCGACCATACGGGCGAGGTTGAACGACGCGGAGTTGAGGGCCACCGCGTTGGAGGTGTCGCCGGTGGAGACCATGTCGGAGACGAACGCCTGTCGAGCCGGAGCGTCGAACGCGTTCACGATGCCGAATCCGAGGGCGAAGCCGAACATCATCGGCAGGGTCATGAGGCCGCCGAGCAGCAGCGCGCCGACCGCGATCGCGAGGGCGAGCAGCGCCGACTGGGTGGCGAACAGGATGTGCCGCCGGTCGAAGCGGTCGGCCACCCACCCGGTCAGGCTCACGAGCACGAGCGGGGGCCCGAACTGCAGGGCCATCGTGACGCCCATCGCGGTGGCGTCGTTGTCGGTGAGCTCGGTGAGCACCACCCAGTCCTGCGCCGTGGCCTGCATCCACCCGCCGACGTTGGAGATCAGGGCGCCCGCGAACCAGATCCGGTAGTTGATGTTCGCGAAGGAGCGGAACATGGCGCTCATCGCTCCACCACCCGCCTCATCAGGGCGCTGGCTTCACGCAGCGTGGTCAGCTCGGCCTCGGAGTAGTCGACCTCGCGCAGCATGTCGGCGAGCAGCTCGTCGCGACGGCGGATGGTCTCGACGACGATCTCGCTGCCGGCCTCGGTGATGTCGACCTGCACGCGGCGGCGATCGTCCTCATCGGGGGTGCGCACGACGAAGCCCTGCTCTTCGAGGCCGTTGATCGTGCTGGTCATCGACGGTGCGGTGACGCGCTCGCGCTGGGCGAGGGTCGAGATCGTACGGCGTCCGTTCATGCGCAGGTCGGCGAGCACCGCCAGCTGCGCGTCGCTCATCGAGTCGGCGGCGCGGGCGCAGCGAAGGCGGCGGGCCAGCCGGAACGTGGCCATGCGAAGGTCTGTGGCGGTGAGGTCGAGGGATTCATCAGACGCAGACATTACTTAGATAGCCTATCTAATTTTCCGGATGCCGGCAGGAGAGCGGGCACAATGGAGGGGTGACCCGATCGCTCGCCTTGGAAATCGCCGTGCAGGACCCCGCCGGAGTGCGGATCGCCAAGGAGGTCGGCGCTGCACGCGTCGAACTCGCCACCGCCCTCGCCCTCGGCGGACTCACCCCGTCGCCGGCGACGCTCGAACTCGCCGTCGAGGCGGCAGGAGCCGACGGCCCCGAGGTGCACGTGCTGATCCGCCCACGCGCGGGTGGATTCCACTACGACGACGACGAGCTGGCGGTCGCCGAGCTCGACGTGCGCCGTGCGATCGCCTCCGGTGCCTCCGGTGTGGTCATCGGTGCCCTGGATGCCGACGGGCGTCTCGACCTGTTCGCGATGGCGCGTCTGCGTGATGCGGCCGGGGGAGCGCCCGCCACGCTGCACCGTGCGATCGATGTGACGGCCGACCCTGTCGCGACACTGCAGAGCGCCCGCGAGCTGGGCCTGCGTCGTGTGCTCACGTCCGGGGGAGCGTCCGCGGCGATCGACGGCATCGACACGCTGCGTGCCCTCGTCGCCGCAGCCGAGGGCGAGATCGAGATCATGGCGGGCAGCGGCGTCGACGTGGCCAGCGCCCCGGTTCTGGCGGCGGCGGGGGTCGATGCGATCCACTTCTCCGCCAAGCGCGCCGTGACCCAGGACGGCGGCGTGCGCATGGGCTCCGCCTCCGACGGGGTCGGCGGATACGAGGTCACCGATCGCGACATCGCCTTCGCGATCCGGGATGCCCTCGCGCGGTAGCCGCCCGCCTCGCCCGGTAGCCGCCCTCTCGCGTGATGGGTAGGCTCGCACCGTGATGGATACCCGTGAGTTCACCGATGCCTATGGCGTCGACATCGTCTACGACGTCCATCCCGCCGAGGGGACTCCCCGCGGCGTGGTGCAGCTGCTGCACGGCGTCGGCGAGCACGCGGGGAGGTACGGCGCGCTGATCGCGGCGCTCACCGCTGCCGGTTTCCATGTCTACGCCGATGACCATCGTGGACACGGTCGCACCGGCATCCGTCAGCACGGCGGCCCGGAGAAGCTCGGCCGTCTGGGCAAGGGCGGGCTGCGCGCGGCCGAGGACGCCGTCTGGCAGCTGACGGGCATCATCCGCGACGAGAACCCCGATCTGCCCCTCGTGCTGCTCGGTCATTCCTGGGGTTCGTTCCTGGCGCAGATGCTCGTCAACGACCACCCGGAAGCCTGGGACGCCGTCATCCTCTCCGGCTCGGCACTGCGGATGCCGGGGTCGCTCAACGCCGCGCCCCTGAACGCGCGCTGGGCAGGCGAGGGCGCGACCGGTCTCGAATGGCTCAGCCGCGACCCCGCCGTCTGGGCCGCGTTCGATGAGGATCCGCTGACCACCGACGTGCCACTGCTCAAGCTCTTCGGCCCGATCGAGGCCGCGAAGCTCTACGGTCGTCCGGCCAAGGACCTGGGACACGACATCCCGATGCTGCTGCTCGTGGGTCGCGACGACCCGGTGGGTGGACCCCGCAGCGTGCACAAGCTCGCCGACGAGTACCGCAGCCGTTCCGGTCTCACCGACGTCACGACGCTCGTCTACCCGGATGCGCGGCACGAGATCTTCGCCGAGCTGCAGCAGGAAGAGGTGCGCGCCGACGTGCTCGCCTGGCTCGACACGCACATCCCCGCGCGCTGAGACTCACGTCGCCATCGGCGAGACCCACGGCCCGCGCCCATACCCACCGTGGCGCGCGTACGTGAACATGGGTGTCGGCGGAGAGCGTGGGTCTCGGTGTGAGATCTTTCCGACGATGCCGGTATGACGCGGCGTTACGCGCGGTGAAGGCGTGTGACACGACCGCCTCGCCGGCCGCGGAGCCCCCGTAGATTCGGGGCAATATTCCGCGCATGAGCGAGGAGAGCCCCCGCTGTGCGGTTCCCTCGCCGGGAGGGAGCGCTCCGTTGAGCTTCGTGAAGGACTGGCAGGACTGGCACGCGTCACGCGAACGCTATGCGGGCTCGGAGTACGGTCCGTCGGCGCTCGAGTCGACGAACTGGCTCATCACCGAAGCGGCGGCCGTCGACGGCATCCCCGGGCTCTGGGCGCTCACCGGCGACGGGGGTATCCGTGGCAGCGAGCTCGGCCAGGCGGGATCCACCGTCGTGCTGCGCGGAAGCGAGAGCATCCGTCTCGGCCGGCGTGAGCTGCGGGTGTTCGAGCGCCACGGCACGCTCGCCCTGCGTGTGCTGAATCCGGCGCGCCCGCAACGCGAGTGGTTCACGGCGATCGACGCCTACGCCCCCGATGAGCGCTGGCGGCTGCCGGCCGTGTTCGAGGAGACCCCGGACGAGCGGATCGTGATCACCTCGGTCGACGGCGATGCGCGCGAGACTCCCGTCGCCGGGCGGCTGCGGTTCGAGCTGGCGGGGGCGCCGCAGACGCTCACCGTGACCAGGAGCGCTCAGGGCGCGTTGAGCGCGGTGTTCGCCGACGGGACGAACGGGCTCGAGACCTACCGCTTCCGCTTCCTCCCTGTCGACGAACCCGCCGCCGACGGCACGGCCGTGATCGACTTCAACCGCGCCTACCTGCCACCGTGTGCGTTCTCGGATCAGTTCGTGTGCCCGCTGCCGCCCGCCGGCAACAGGTATTCGACGCCGATCAGGGCGGGAGAGCGCGTGGTGGTGCTCGGAGGCTGACCGCCGGAACGAGGGCTGCGCGCCTTAAGCTGGAACCGTGCACGGTGAATACAAGGTCCCAGGGGGAAAGCTCGTCGTCGTCGACCTCGAGATCGAAGACGACCGGATCTCGCGCTTCCGCCTCGCCGGAGACTTCTTCCTCGAACCCGACTCGGCGCTCGACGACATCAACGCCGCGGTCGACGGGCTGCCCGTGGAGTCCGATGCGACCGCGATCGCGACCGCAGTGCGCGCAGCCCTCCCCGGCGGGGCTCAGCTGCTCGGCTTCACACCCGAGGCCGTGGGCACCGCGGTGCGCCGCGCACTCGTGACCGCCCCGGGGTGGCGTGACTTCGACTGGGAGATCGTGCACGAGAAGGCGGTCTCGCCGCGCATGAACCTGGCCCTCGACGAGGTGCTCACCTCCCGCGTGGGCGAAGGGCGCCGCCGACCCACCCTGCGCATCTGGGAGTGGGACGAGTCGGCCGTGGTGATCGGCTCGTTCCAGTCGTACCGCAACGAGGTCGACCCCGAGGGCGCCGCGAAGCACGGATTCGACGTCGTCCGCCGCATCTCCGGCGGGGGTGCGATGCTCATGGCCGCCGGGCAGATCATCACGTACTCGCTCTATGTGCCGGCATCCCTGGTCGCGGGGATGACCTTCGCCGACTCCTACGCCTTCCTCGACGACTGGGTGCTGCAGGCGCTGCGCTCGCTCGGCATCGACGCGGTCTACCAGCCGCTCAACGACATCGCGAGCCCGACCGGCAAGATCGGCGGTGCCGCCCAGAAGCGCCTCGCCAACGGCGGCGTCCTGCACCACGCCACCCTCTCGTACGACATCGACGGGCAGATGATGACCGAGGTGCTGCGCATCGGCCGCGAGAAGCTCAGCGACAAGGGCACTGCATCCGCCGCCAAGCGCGTCGATCCGCTGCGCAGCCAGACCGGACTAGAGCGCGCCGAGATTATCGAGCGCTTCAAGGACACCTTCCGCTCGCTGACCCATGCCGAGACCGGTTCGATCTCTGCGGACGAGTACGCCGACGCCGAGGCGCTCGTCGAGTCGAAGTTCGCCACCGAGGCGTGGCTGCATCGGGTGCCGTGACGGCGCCGGACCCGGTTGTTCCCGCCGCGGCGGACCCGCAGGGCGTGGCGCCTGACGTCATGCCGGTGATCGCGCCGGTCGTGCCGGGGGCGGTGACGATCGTCGAGGGCGACAACCTCGCCGTCGCGGCGACCCTGCCCTCCGGGTCCTTCAGCCTGGTGTACCTCGATCCGCCGTTCAACACCGGCCGCACGCAGGAGCGGCAGGTGGTCACTGCGCGGCGGACGTTCATGACTCAGGAGGAGAGCGCGGATTCAGGCACGGCAGCCGTCCGAACCGGGAACACGGAGCCGGTCGTCCTGAGTTCTGCACCGGGTGCCGGCGAGTCCGAGCCGGGGACCGAGGTGCGGCACGGCTTCCACGGCCATGCGTACGAGCGCGTACGCGGGATGCTGCGTGCCTATGACGACCGCTTCGACGATTACGGCGCCTTCCTGATGCCGCGGCTCGAGGAGGCCTGGCGGCTGCTCGCCGACGACGGCACTCTGTACCTGCACCTCGATTATCGCGAGGCGCACTACGCGAAGGTCATGCTCGACGCGGTCTTCGGACGGGACTGCTTCCTCAACGAGCTGATCTGGGCGTACGACTACGGTGCCAAGTCGCGCAGCCGCTGGCCGACCAAGCACGACACGATCCTGGTCTACGTGAAGAACCCACGGGAGTATGTCTTCAACTCCGACGAGGTCGACCGCGAGCCCTACATGGCGCCCGGGCTGGTCACGGCCGAGAAGGCCGCGCGCGGCAAACTCCCCACCGACGTCTGGTGGCACACCATCGTGCCGACGACCGGACGGGAGAAGACCGGCTACCCCACGCAGAAGCCCGAGGGGATCCTGCGGCGTATCGTCACGGCGTCGAGTCGCCCCGGCGACCGGGTGCTCGATCTGTTCGCGGGGAGTGGCACGACGGGAGCTGTCGCCTCGGCGCTCGGCCGCGACGCCGTGCTCGTCGACGACAACCCCGAGGCGGTCCGGATCATGAGGGCCCGAATGCCGCACGCCGTCGCGACGACGCTCGACTGAGGCGGGTCGTCAGGCCGGACGCAGCAGCACCAGGAACTGCTCGATCTCGGCGGCCATGTCGAGGGACGGATCGAGCATCCACGCGGCCTGGAGCCCGTCGGCCAGGGCGTGCAGAGTACGCACCACCCAGGCGGGGTCGAGGTCGTCGCGCATCCGTCCGGCCTTCTGGTCTTCGGCGACCTGCGCGCGGGTGAAGGCCTCGACCCGCTCGGTGCGCTCGCGGAAATAGGCGTGGGCGGGGTGGGAGGGGTCTCCGGCCTCGGCGGCCAGCTGTGCGTAGAGCTGCACGAGACCGGGTACCGAGGTGTTGTGGCGCATGACCGCGAGGAACGCGGAGGAGGCGTCTTCGCCCGCGTATTCCTGCTCGTCGCGGTCGTCTCTGGCGCGGAGGATCGCGACGAAGAGCTCTTCCTTGCTGCCGAAGTAGTGCAGGAGTCCCGCGGGGCTGAGTCCGGCGGCATCCGCGATCTCGCGTACGGAGGCCTTGCGGTATCCGTGCTCCGCGACGACGGCGAGGGCGGCCTCGAGGATCTCCTCGCGTTTCGCGACACCCTTCGCATACGCCCCTCGTGTCGCCATGGCTCCAGGGTAACCGTCACGACCGGATCACAAAAACCAAACAACGTTCGTGAATGACTTGCGAAGGGTGGAGACGATCTGTCAGCATGTCGGGTGAATACCGAATGCCGTTTGGTATTGATCAGATCCGCTCAACATTCCGCTCAACATTCCGCTCAACATTCCGCTCAACGAGGAGCCGACATGTCCGTGTCCCCGCTCGACCCCGCCGCCGAACTGGCGCCGACCGGCACCATCCGCGCCGTCCCGCCCGAAGCGGGGGAGCCGGCGGCGAGTCCGCCGGCGAACCGGCGGCTGCTGCCCAGCCTGCTGATCGCCTCCCTCACGCTGTTCGCCACCTACGGCGGACTCATCGCGATTCTTCTTCCCAGTCAGATCCTGATGATCGACGAGGCGAACAAGGTCGGCAACCTCGCCGTCGTGACCACGATCTCCTTCGTGTTCACGCTGTTCGCGCAGCCGATCGTGGGGGCGTTGAGCGACCGCACGCGCTCGCGCTTCGGACGCCGCGTGCCGTGGATGGTGCTCGGCGCGATCATCGGCGGCATCTTTCTGTTCGGGCTGGGCTCGCTGACCGACATCCTCTGGATCACGGTGTTCTGGGTGATCATCCAGGTGGCGCTGAACTTCTTCCAGGCGCCCCTGACCGCGATCACCGCCGATCGGTTCCCGCGTTCGAAGCGCGGCGGGGCGAGCGCGATGATCGGACTCGGCACGCAGGTCGGCATGACCGTCGGCATCATGCTCGCCGGTGCATTCGCCGCGCAGATCGGCATCGGCTACGCGGTGTTCGGCGGTGCCGTGATCGTGGCGGCACTGCTGTTCGCACTCGTGAACCGCGACTGGTCGTCGAAGCACGCGGCCGTGGATGCGTTCCGCTGGGGTGCATTCTTCCGAGGATTCTGGATCGACCCGCGCCGTCACCCGGACTTCGCCTGGGCGTTCGCCGCGCGGTTCCTGCTGATCCTCGGTTACTTCGTCGTCAGCGCGTACCAGCTGTACATGCTCACCGACTACATCGGCCTTCCGCTCGCGGATGCCCAGGGGGCCGTCGTCACCCTCACACTCGTGGCCTTCATCCCGACGCTCATCGCGATCGCCCTCTCCGGGTGGTGGAGCGACAGGGTCGGGCGCCGCAAGGTGTTCATCTACGCCGCCTCCGCCGTGATGGTCGCGGGCCTCGCGATGCCGCTGCTGCAGCCGAACATGACCGGCATGGTCCTGATGAGCATCATCAACGGCGTCGGTTTCGGCCTGTACATGTCGGTGGATGCGGCGCTCATGACCGAGGTGCTGCCGAACGAGGGCGTCTCGGCGGGTAAGGATCTCGGCATCCTCAACGTCGCGACCAATGTGCCGCAGGCGTTGAGTCCCGCCATCGGCGGTGTCATCATCACCTCCGTCGGCGGCTACGCGATGCTCTTCGTCTTCGCGATCGTGTTCGTGATCCTCGCCGCCGTCGCGACCGCGCCGATCAAGGGAGTGCGCTGATGACCGGGAATGAGCAGGAGAATGCTGTGATGACGGATACCGACTTCGAGACGACCGCCGACTTCGTCGAGGTGGCCACGGCCGCCGGACGGGTGCGGGGCCGCTGGCGCCCGACCACGGGCGGGCGCGGGAATCCGCGGTCGGCGGCGTTCCTGGGCATCCCGTTCGCGGAGGCGCCGATCGGCGCGCTGCGTTTTCAGGCGCCCGTGCCGAAAGCGCCGTGGGAGGGAGTACGCGATGCGCTCGAGTTCGCCGCCACGGCCCAGCGCGGCGACCCCGGTGTGACGCTCATCCCCGAACCGAGCGTCGAGGGCGACTCGACGCTCAACGTGAACGTCTTCACGCCGGACCCGACCCCTGCCGCGCAGGGCGCCGGTCTTCCCGTTCTCGTCTGGATCCACGGCGGCGGATACTTCGCCGGCTCACCCGCGAGTCCCTGGTACGACGGCCGCAACTTCAACCGTGACGGCGTCGTGACCGTGTCGCTCTCCTACCGCCTGGGTTTCGACGGCTTCGGCTGGATCGAGGATGCGCCCTCGAACCGGGGCGTGCGCGACTGGCTGCTCGCCCTCGAATGGGTGCAGCAGAACATCGCCGAGTTCGGCGGGGATCCGTCGCGCGTCACGATCGCCGGGCAATCCGCCGGCGGAGGAGCCGTGCTGACCCTGCTCGGCATGGAGAAGGCGCAGCATCTGTTCCACGGCGTGTACGCGATCTCCGGTGCGCTCGCCGACGTGGCTCCGGCCCGCGCCGAGGCCTTCGGGCGCGGACTCGCCGCAGCGGCCCGGGTCGCGCCCACCGTGGCCGGGTTCTCGACGCTGTCCGAGGACCGCATCCTCGAACTGCAGAAGAAGGCGACCGAGCTCGGTCCTGATTCGCTCGGGAGCGTGGTCGAAGAGGGCCTTCCGCTCGGTCCGGCCGTCGACGGCGACCTGATGCCACGCCCGACGCGTGAGGCCCTCCGCGCCGGTGTCGGTGCCGACAAGCCGCTCGTGATCGGTGCGACCGACGACGAGTTCACGATGGTCTTCGCAGGCTCCGAGAAGAAGCTGCGCTGGGTGCCGAGGTCGCTGCTGCTGAACAAGCTCGGCTTGCCGAAGAGCGCGCGTCGGCAGTACCTCGCCGCCAACGCCGACATCACCGGACTCGGCAACGCCCGGCTGGGCGGTCGGCTGCTGACGGACCGGATGTTCCGCTCGGCGCTGCTGAAGATCGTCGCCGACCGCGGCGCCGCTCCCACCTGGCTGTACCGCTTCTCGTGGCCGTCCGGACACTTCGGCTTCGCCGAGCACTGCCTCGATGTGCCGTTCTTCTTCGACTGCCTCGACGGTCCGGCGATGGAGCCGCTCGCGGGTCCGAACCCGCCGCAGGAGCTGGCTGACGAGGTGCACGGCGCCGCTGTCGCGTTCATCGTCGGGGGAGACCCCGGTTGGCCGCGTCACCAGGGATCGAAGGGCATCGCGCGGGTCTACGACGTGCCGACCCGCGACATGTCCGATGCCTACGCCTCCGTGCGGCCGCTGCTGGGAACGCCGTCGTGACCACGGCTGTCGCGGTCGGGGATGCCACCCGACCGGTGGCCTCGCCGCGCCCTCGGTGGATGCTGTGGACCGCTCTCGGACTGCTCGCGGTGTTCGTGGCTCTCGCGGTCGGCGTGCTCGCAGCGCCCGATGCGCCGTGGACGCAGGGCCTCGACGACCTGTGGCGCAGAGGTGTCGGGGTCGGGCCGGAATCGACGCTGCCCGGCTTCGTGCTGGCGCAGATGTTCCAGCATCTCGGTCAGCTCCCTGGGGCGGTGCTCATGATGATCCTCCTCCCGCTCGTGCTGTCGCTGATGGGGCGTTGGCGTTCCGCGCTGTTCGTGATCGCGGTGCAGCTCGCCGGCCCAGGGCTGCTGTCGCAGCTCACGAAGAACCTCGTCGACAGGCCGCGCCCGGCCGAAGATGCGGCCGGCGGACTCTTCGGACCGCTCGTGCAGGTCGACCACGGTTCGTTCCCGTCCGGACATTCCGTGAGCATGGCCGCGATCATCATCACGGTGCTCGCGCTGATCCCGGCATCCGCGGTCTGGGCGCGCCGCGTCTGGATCGTGCTCGGAGTGCTCCTGGCCGTCGGCATGGTATGGCAGCGCACGCTCATCAACGCGCACTGGTTCACCGACACGTGCGCCGGACTGATCGGCGGGGCGGCGGTCGCGCTCCTGCTGTGGTGGGCGTTCCTGCCCTGGCTGCGGCGCGATCAGGAGCGCCGCGTCTGGTTCCTTCGGAAAGGCTGATCTCTCGCCTTCGAATCGCGCGAACGGCTCCATCGCGCCCGGGGATGCAGCCCTTCGCGCGATTCGAAGAGCGTCAGGTGATGTAGATCTTGCGGAGGGTCTCGGTGACGGTCCAGGTGGTGCGCATGCCCTCGGCGAGGCGCACGACCGAGCCGGGACCGACCTCGAGGTCGGGCAGTCCGGACGAGGCGAACGCGATCGTGGCGCGGCCCGACAGCACGACGAACACCTCGTCGGCCTCGGTGTCGGTCGCGGTGCCGGGGGTCATCTCCCAGACGCCGATCTCGATCCCGCCGAGTGTCGCGAGTTCCTGCGCGGCGGTCGTGGGCGCGCCGGCGAGCACCTCATCCGCAGGCAGTGACTCGTGTGCCAGAGGCAGGGTTGCGGCATCCAGTCCCGCCCCGGCGGCGAGACCGTTCACGAGTCGAAGCCCATGCCGACGGCGTCGAGCGTCTTGAGGAACAGGTTGCGCCTGCCCTCATTGTGGTCGGCCTGGTTCATCGCGGCACGGACGAGGTTGACGCCGATCGAGGCGGCAGGCTCGGGCGGGAACGGGATGGGCTTCTCACGCACCATCCGCAGCGCGGTGCGCTCGGTCTCCTCACCGGACAGCTTGTCGAGCATGACGTCGGCCGCGAAGCGTGCGGCCCCGACGCCGAGCCCGGTGAAGCCGGTCGCGTAGGCCACGCGGCCCTTGCGGGCGGTGCCGAAGAACGCGCAGAAGCGGCTCGACGAGTCGATCGCTCCGGCCCAGCGGTGGGTGAAGCGCAGGCCCTCCAGCTGCGGGAAGGTCGTGAAGAAGTGCGAGGCGAGCTTGCGGTGGCTCTCCATGCGGTCCTCGTACTCCGCACGTACCTTGCCGCCGAAGTGGTAGATGGCGTCGTAGCCGCCGAACAGGATGCGGTTGTCGCCCGTGAGCCGGTAGTAGTGGAACTGGTTCGCGCTGTCGGCGAGCCCCTGTCGGTTCGACCAGCCGATCGAGGCCAGTTGCTCGGCGGAGAGCGGCTCGGTCATCAGCACGTAGTCGTACACGGGCACGGTCATCAGGCGGTTGCGCTTGAGGAGTGAGGGGAAGACGTTCGTCCCGAGCGCCACGGCATCCGCGATCACGCGGCCGTTCGCAGTGACCAGCGTGATCGGTCCCGATCCGTCGCCCTCGATGGCGCGGACCAGACTGTGCTCGTAGATCTCGACGCCCAGGTCGGCGGCCACGCGGGCCAGCTCCACACCCAGCTTGGCCGGATGCACCATCGCGCAGCCGTCGCGGTCCCAGTCGCCGGCGAGGAACGTCTCGGAGTGCACCTCGGCCTGCACCGCTGCGCGGTCGAGGAAGCCCGGCTCATCGCGGTACCACTCCACCTGGTGGGGCTCGATGGCGACGGCCAGCTGTCCGGTGCGCTCGAATTCCGCATCCATCCGGTAGCGCTCGACGGTCTCGCCGATGGCGTCGAGGTTCGCGTGTCCCAGCTCTTCGAGGCGGTCGATCTCCTCCGGCCAGCGGTTCACGCCGTTCTCGTGTCCGTGTGTGAGGCTCGACTCGCAGAAGCCGCCGTTGCGGCCGGATGCCGCCCAGGCGATGCGCGAGGCCTCGAGCAGCACGACGCGGCGTTCGGGGTCGCGCTCCTTTGCGCGTACCGCCGTCCACAGTCCGGCGTACCCGCCGCCGACGATGGCGAGGTCGGCGCGGACCGTGCCGTTCAGCCGCGGATGTGTCGGCCGGTCGACATCGTCGAGCCAGAACACCCGCAGGGCGGTGTCCCGGAGGGAGTCGTCGATGACGGACGGCGACGGCTGCTGACGTTCGAAGACGGTGGTGCCCATGGTTTCTCTCCGTGGTGTGCGGGTGCGAGGTACGGGAGCGGGGTGCGCGTCAGCGCGTGCCCCAGTTGTAGAGGTCTTTGTAGAGACCGGCGTAGAGCATGCTCTCGGTGTGGGTGATGCCGGGGATGGTGCGGATGCGGGTCGCGATGAGGTCGATCAGGTGCTCGTCGTTCTCACACACGGCCTCGACGAGGATGTCGAACGTGCCGAGCGTGACGACGACGTACGCCAGCTCGGGGATCCGGGTGAGTTCTTCGGCGATCTCCCGCGGATCGCCCGAGACGCGGATTCCGATCATCGACATACGGTGGAAGCCGAGCTGCATCGGGTCGGTGACCGCGACGATCTGGATGATCCCGGCTTCGGTCATCCGCTGCACCCGCTGGCGCGCCGCAGCCTCGCTGAGGCCGACCTCGCGGGCGATCTCGGCGTAGGGGCGTCGCCCGTCCTCCTGCAGCAGCTCGACGATGCGCTTCGAGATGTCATCAAGGGCAGGCTGGGAAGACTTCGTACTCATGTGTCGATATTGTCAGTCATGCCAACGATCTGCAACTGATTCAGTTGTTTCATATTGCTAGATCTTCAGATTCCGTACTGATGTCGGTACGATGGCGCCATGCCCAGTCATCTTCTGAAGAACTCCGCGCCGCTGCAGAACTTCATCGGCGGCCGTTTCGTCGACGCGCGTGGTGCCGAGCGGATGCCGCTCCTCGATCCTGTCACCGAAGGGACGTACGGGGAACTCCCGGTGTCGGACGCCGTCGACGTCGATGCCGCCTACGCCGCCGCATCCGCCGCCTTCCCGATCTGGCGCGACACCACGCCCGCCGACCGCCAGTTGGCGCTGTTCCGCATCGCCGATGAGATGGAGGCGCGGGCGGAGGAGTTCGCCGACCTGGAATCGCAGGACACGGGTAAGCCGCGCGCGAGCCTGGTGGCCGACGAGATCATGCAGTCGGTCGACCAGCTGCGCTTCTTCGCGGGTGCGGCGCGCAGCCTCGAGGGTCGGGCGGCGGGGGAGTACCTCGCCGGGCATACCTCGTTCGTGCGGCGCGAGCCGGTCGGCGTGATCGGTCAGGTCACGCCGTGGAACTACCCGCTGAATATGGCCGTGTGGAAGATCGCCCCCGCGCTGGCCGCCGGGAACACCGTCGTGCTGAAGCCCGCGGAGTCCACGCCACTGACCACGCTGCTGCTCGCGGAGATCGTCGCCCGGCACACTCCCGCCGGCACGCTCAACGTCGTCCTGGGCGACCGGGACACCGGTGTCGCGCTGGTCGAGCACCCGACGCCGCAGATGGTGGCGATCACCGGATCCGTGCGGGCTGGTATGGCCGTGGCCCGTTCAGCGGCGAACGACGTCAAGCGGGTGCACCTTGAGCTGGGCGGCAAGGCTCCGGCGATCGTGTTCTCGGATGCGTCGATCGAGAAGGCCGTCGAGGGCATCATCACCGGTGCCTTCTTCAACGGCGGACAGGACTGCACTGCCGCCACCAGGGTGCTGGTGCACGAATCGAAGCACGATGAGCTGGTGGCTGCTCTGGTCGCCCGGGCGAAGACGCACGCTCGCACCGGTGGCCCGCGCGAGGAGGGGGTGCTGTACGGGCCCCTGAGCAGTGCCGCGCAGCTCGCGCAGGTGCAGGGATTCATCGACCGGCTCCCCGCGCACGCGACGATCGAGACCGGCGGACGCCGCCAGGGCGATCGAGGGTACTTCTGGGAGCCCACGATCGTGTCGGGAGTACGACAGGACGACGAGGTCGTGCAGGGGGAGATCTTCGGACCCGTGCTCACGGTGCAGGCGTTCTCGGAGGACGACGAGGCTCTGCGGATGGCGAACGACGTGCCCTACGCGCTCGCCGCCTCGGTGTGGACCACGGATCATGCCCGGGCGATGCGGTTCTCTCGCGACCTCGACTTCGGCTGCGTGTGGATCAACACCCACATCCCGTTCGTGTCGGACATGCCCCACGGCGGGTTCAAGCACTCCGGCTACGGCAAGGACCTGTCGCAATACGGGTTCGACGACTACACCCGCATCAAGCACGTCATGAGCGCTCTCGACTGAGCGGTGCCGGAGGTTCCGGAAGGCGGGACGGCAGGCGGGACGGAGGCTCCGGAAGGCGCGAGGTCAGGCAGGACGGAGGTGCCGGAAGGCGCGAGGTCAGGTGCCGAGCAGCTTCACGCGACGATGCTCGCGCAGTGTGAGCTGGGGGCGTTCCTCGATCTTGATCGCGCCGTCTTCGATCCAGCCGTGGCGGGCGTAGAACGAATCGGCGCGTTCGTTGCCGTCGAGCACCCAGAGGTAGGCGCGGTTGTGGCCGGCCTCGGCGATCCGCTGTTCGGCGGCTTCCAACAGGGCGTGACCCGCGCCCGTAGACCAGGCGGCGGGATCGGCGTAGATGCCGTACACCTCGCCGTCGGCGAGCCCGTCGGGGTCGCGTCCGGAGCCGAGTGAAGCCCACCCGACGATACGGTCGTCGCGCAGGGCGACGACGGTCCCGAGGCTCGTCGGCAACGGTTCGGCGAGGGTGCGACGCCAGCCCGCAGCTCTCTCGTCGATGGAGAGGCCGTCGAGCACGGCTTGGTCGATGAGCCCGCGGTAGGCGACCTGCCACGAGCGGACGTGTACCCCGGCGATGTCGTCGGCGTCCTCCGCGCGGGCGCTGCGGATCTCCAGGGGGCTCATCCATCCACCCTACGGTGAACCGCAGGCCGGAAAGGGGGTCGGTCGACGCCGATCAGCTCACGTTCTTCTTGAGCCACGGCAGCGGGTCGACGGGCGCGGTGTTGATGTGCACCTCGAAGTGCAGGCAGGAGCCGAACACGTAGCCGGTCGATCCGACGTCGCCGATGTACTGCCCCTCGTCGACGCAATCACCGACCTCGACCGCACGGCTTCCGTACGTCATGTGCGAGTAGACCGTGCTCACGGCCTGCCCGTCGACGATGCTCTCGATCTGGATCGTCACGCCGTAGCCCTGGTAGCTCTCCGTGGACCGTGAGACGCAGCCCTTCATGGCGGCATTGATCGGTGTGCCGACCGGGGCGGCGAAGTCCTGCCCGAGGTGCGAACGTCCCGGCCGCGAGGCGCCGAAGCCATCGGTGAACGAGTAGGTCCCATCGGCCATCGGCATCACGATGCGTCCGGCGAGGGGGATGTCCATCGCGCTCGAGAGCGGCATGCCGGCGGCGACTGCTGCGGCGGCGGCGCGCGAACGGGTCTCCTTGATCTCCTCGGGCGTGGTCGCGGAGAAGTTGCCCCGTGGGTCGATCACAGCGCGGATCTCGGACTTCGCCGTGTAGGACTGCGCGGTGCCGTCGGCGAGGGTCGAGACGCTGGAGCTGGCGGCGGCGGCAGGGCCACCCGCGGGGTTGAGGGCGGGAAGCGCTGCCCCGGTGATCATCACGCCGATCGCCAGCGTGGCGCCGAGTGCCTTGGTCTTCGCCCACTGGCGCTTCTGTCGCCGGGCTTCGCCGCGAGAGGTCGGGGCCGTCTTCGGCGTCGACTTCGGTGCCATGTGGCGGGGGCGCAGGCGAGGATCCCAGGCGCGAGGGGTGTGGGGAGCCTGTGGCTGTGGCTGTGGCTGTGGCTGTGCGCGAGGGGGAGCCGCGTCGGGTGCGGCCTGGACTGTCTCCGGCGCGGGGGATGTGGGGGTTGCAGAGGATGCGGGTTCCGTGTCTGCTGCGTGCGTGGGCCCTGTGACTGCTGCGGAGGCGGCGGCCGGATCGGGTTCCGGGGTCGTCTCCGGTACCGCAGCAGCATGGGCGGTGTTCGCCGGGCGGCGACTCTGCGAGTCCGCGGAAACGGAGCGTCGCAGGTCACGCCGCAAAAGCGGTCGGGATGAGTCAGGGACTTCGGTGGGAGCTTCCGAGGCGTCGTGATCGCGCTCGGGTGGCAGGGAATTCGTGACGGGATCCTTCCGGGAGGCTGGCGTGCGCGGCGGTCGATCCCCCCGGATGCCACCGTTACCGATCTGTAATTTAATTCGCGAAACCGCGAGCGTCAAATCGAGGGTGGATGATTCGACTCGCCTCTCGGTCATCGGTGCTCTTGCTCATGGGCTTCTGTGTGTGGGTCGTGTCGATGCGCATGTACCGATTCTGCTTCCGGCGTCGGACCTTCGGGGGTGGCAGCATCACGCCTCTACCTGAGATGTGGAAAGACGGATTCGGGGCGAGTTCGTGGAGGACGCATGAGCTCTACGCGTGTTCCGGAATATTGTCCTGATCGGGGTTTATCCGGGAAGGAATGTCGGTACCCCCGAGTTGACTCGACCCATGAACAACCCCGTGGAAGTGCTCGAACAGGTGGTGACCGACTTGGATGCCGTGTTGCACTCTGACGCGATGGCGGTGATGTCCGATGCGGTGAAGATGGACCTGTTGCGTGTGGCGGGTGAGGTGCAGCGGCGGGCGGAGGCAGTCGTCGTGGAGGCGGTCGCGTCGGTCGATGGGCGTCCCGCCGGGTCGGGAGAGGCCGGATTCTGCGGGAAGTTCGGGTGCCGGACGATGAGCGAGTTGCTGCAGCGGGTCCTGCGGACGGACGGGCCCGGTGCAGGGCGGATGATGAAGGCGGCGCGGGCGGTGCGCCGGGAGGTGGAGTTGTCATCCGGGTTCCGCTCGCCCGCGCGATGGCCCGAACTGCGGGCGGCGCTACTCGACGGGGCCCTCGGTGTGGCCGGGTTGTTGGCCGCGATCGGGCCGGTGGAACAGGCCGGGATCCGTGTCGGGACAGCAGACCGGTTGCTCGCGGACGGGGAGCTGGCGGCCTACTCGCGGGGGATCCCGGCCGCGGGTGCGAGTGCACAGGACGTTCCAGGAGCGGATTCGGGTGCGGGCGTCGAAGGAGACTCCGCGCCGGCGGGGACGCCGGAGGACTTGAGGATTCTGGCGCAGGTCATCGTGCAGTACCTCGATCCTGATGGCGCCGAACCCGCGGACGACATCGCGATGCGCGCCCGGGGGATCGTCTTGGGGCGGGCGAAAGACGGGGTCATCCCGGTCCGAGGCGGGCTCCTGCCCGAAGTCGCGGGACAACTGCAACGCATCTTCGACGCTCACCTGAATCCGAAAGTCGACGGGCCTCCCCTCCCCGGAGTGATGTTCCGACCCTCGGAAGAATTCCCCCGTCGCGATACCGAGCCCACGGGGCCAGACGACGGTGACCTTCCATCCGGTGATCCGGGCCGAATGGTCGACACCCGATCTCGGGCGCAGAAGCAGCACGACATCCTCGCCGCCGCGCTCGGGATCGCCGCCCGCCATGACGACATGCCTCGCCTCGGAGGCGCCGCCCCGACCCTGGTCGTGACCGTCGCTGCCGACGACTACGCCACGGGAAACGGATGGGCCCACATCGACGGCATCGACACCCCCGTTCCCATCCGGGTCGCCGCGCACACCGCCTGCGCCGGCGGAATACAGCGCGTGATGTTCGACTCCGGCGGGCGCATCATCGGGATCGGCGCCACCGACCGGATCTTCACCGCCCATCAACGCCGCGCGATCGCCATCCGCGACGGGGAATGCCTCATTCCCGGCTGTCATGTCCCCGCCACGTGGTGCGAGATCCACCACGTCCAAGAGCATGCGCGCGGCGGGCCCACCCACACCGACAACGGCGTCGCTCTCTGCTGGCACCACCACCGCACCCTCGGCACCAGCGGATGGGAGATCCGCATGCGCCACGGCATCCCGCACATCCGTGGCCCCGCCTGGTGGGACCCGACCCGGCAGTGGCGAACGCGGCGATCCCGAGGTGGCGGGCGCAGAGAGCCGGCCATCAGCCGCGCGGCACCACTCAGGGTGTGACGCCACCACTCAGGGTGTGAATTGTTGCCACCGAGCCGACTCGAGCCGAGCCGTGCCGTGCCGTTTCGAGCCGAGCCGCGCCGACTCGAGGCTCTGATCGTGACCGTGACCGTGACTTGCCCCACCGCACTCACCGGCACCGGAATCGGCGCGAAGTCTCGACTGGTGCGACGCGATGTGGCATGCTGGCGGGCACTGTGCCCGCCTCAGAAGCCGGGTGAAGTACGCGAAACGAGAGGCGCCTCCGGAACACCTATGTCCAGACCACTCGCGGGACCGCAGGGCCTGCTACGCACGCTCAACGGCCGCGCGATCCTGGAGGCCCTCGCCCGCAGCGGGCCGCAGACCCGCTCGGAGTTGATGTCCGCCACGGGGTTGTCGCGTACCGCTGTGACTCAGGTGCTGCGGATGCTCGAGAACGCCGGAGCAGTCGCGCCTGCGGGGGTGGACCGGGACACGAGGGGTCCCGCCGCCGGACGTGTGGCCCTGCATCCGCGCCTCGGATTCGCCGCGGCCGTGCACGTCGATCACCACGCGGCGCACGTCGTGCTGGTCGACGCGACCGGGATCGTGCGGGCGGAGGCGCACTCGCCCTTCCCCGACGCCGAGAACCGTGTCGCCCACATCGTCGGGCTCGTCGATGAGTGCCGCCGTTCGTTGAAGGCGGCGAAGGGCGCCGTGCACCTCGCGGTCGTCGGGGTGCCCGGCATCGTCACCGCTGACGGAGGCATCCGTGACGACCTCGGTCCCGACGGCGGCGCCTTCCGTGCGGCACTGGCCGCGGCCCTCGACTGTCCTGTCCGCATCGAGAACGACGTCAACCTCGCGGCCCTCGCCGAACTCACCGGCGGCGGAGGAGGAAGCCTCACCAGCTTCGCGCTGTTGCTCCTCGACGACGGACTCGGAGCGGGCATCGTGATCGACGGCGCGCTGCACCGTGGATTCTCCGGCGTCGCCGGTGAGGTCATGTACCTGCCGCAGACCCCCATCCCGATCGGTGCTCCCCTCGTGGGCGATGCGGTCGTCAGCGACCTCGCGCTCGGCGTCGGTCGCGATCCCGCCGCGTCTCTCCGCGATCATCTGGAGGCCGCAGCTCTCGGAGACGATGGGGCGCTCCAGATCATCTCCGAGGTCGCCCGCCGCATCGTTCTCGTGGCCGGAAGCGTGGGGCTGGTGCTCGACCCTGAGGCGTTCGTCCTCGGCGGCAAGGCGGCTCATCCCGTGCTCGTCGCTGCCATCGAGCGCATCGCCGGCGAGTATGAGGCGCAGCTCCCGCTGCGTTTCCTCGTCTCCTCCTTCGGGCCTGAGGCTCCGCTCATCGGCGCCGTCGACCAGGCCGCGGCCGCACTCCGAGGCGACCTCTTCACCCGGATCCTCACCCCCGCCCCCAAAAGCGCCCGCTGAACACCCCGCCCCCCAACGCCTGCTGAACACCACCCGCCGAACATCGCCCGCCCGAGCAGTGTCGCTCGAACCACCCGACAGGACTCCCGATGACCGCACCGTCCGATCTCGCCGACCGACTCGGCCTCCCGCCCGGCGCACGGGCGATCATCCTCAATGCGGACGACTTCGGCATGTGCCACGCGGCGAACACCGCGATCATGGATCTGCTCACATCCGGGAGCATCGACTCGTCGACCGTGATGGTCCCGTGCTCGTGGTCGCCGGAGGCGCTCGCCTTCGCCGCATCCCGCACCGATCTCGATATCGGCGTGCATCTCGTGCTCACCAGCGAATGGGCGCGCTACCGGTGGCGCCCGCTCACCGGCACCGCCACGACCCTTGTCGATGATGCGGGCTTCTTCCCGACCGATGTGCTCTCCGTCGAGCGGAACGCCGCCGACGACGACGTCGCTGCCGAACTCGCCGCTCAGGTGCAGGCCGCGCTCGATGCCGGCGTCGATGTGACGCATCTCGACAATCACATGGGTTCGGTCTACGGACTCGTGACCGGACGCGGCTTCCTCCAGCCGGTGTTCGAGCTCGCTGCACGCCACGGCCTCCCGTTCCGGCTGCCCCGCAGCATGGACGGCGTGGGCGAGGACTCCGCGCTCCAGTCTCAACTCGATGCCGCGGCAGCGGCCGCCGATGTTTCCGGCGTCGAGATCATCGACCGGCTCTGGTCGCACCCGTTCGAGCTGCTGCGTGAAGGCACGCCGGACGAGGAGACGTACGCGCAGATGCGTGACGGCTTCATCGCGCTGTTGCGCGCGGTGCCGGCAGGGGTCACGGAGATCTACCTCCATCCGATGGTCGACGACGATGAGCTCCGCGCCGCCGTGGACTTCAGCGCGACGAAGCGCGGATATGAGCTTCGTCTGCTGAAGGACCCCGCGGTCCGGCAGGCCATCGACGATGAGGGGCTCGTGCGCATCGGCTGGCGCGACCTGCGCGACCTGCAGCGGGGACGCGACCTGCAACGGGGAGACGCGCGGTGACCTCCCTGGGCGATCGGGTGCGCGACCGACGCCTCGACGCGGCCCCGAGCAGGTCGCAGGCGATCGCCTTCGGAGCCTCGGGCTTCCCGACGCAGCTGATGGCGCAGACGTTCTCGGCCTTCGTCGTCTACTTCTACGTCTCGCACCTCGCCGTACCGGCCACGTGGGTGGCGGTCGCGATGATCGCTCACGGCATCCTGAACGCCGTGCTCAACCCCGTCGTCGGCACGATCTCCGACCGACTGCGCACTCCGTGGGGCCGGCGCATCCCGTGGATCGGCCTGGGCATCGTGCCGCTGGTCGTCGCATTCGCGCTGGTCTGGATGCCGCCGGAGCTCCCCGTCGCCGGCCTCATCACCTGGTTCCTGGTCGTCGTGGCGGTGTACGACATCGCGTTCGTCGTGGTGGTGCTGAACATCTCGGCACTGTTCCCCGAGATGTTCCGCACCACGGAGGAACGCGCCCGCGGCAACGTGCCGCGACAGATCTTCGCGATCTTCGGCATGGTCCTGGGCACCGCGGGCGCCCCTGCGCTGTACAGCGCGATCGGGTGGCCAGGAATGGCCTTGGTTCTCGGCGCCGTCTGCCTGGTGCTGCTCGTCTGGTCGTTCTTCGGCGGGATGATCGAGCGCCGGCTTCCGGATGCGGAGTCGACGGCATCGTCGGAAGCGATGCGCTGGGCAGACCAGCTGAAGTACACGTTCCGCAACCGGGCGTTCGTTCCGTATGTGCTCGGTTCGCTGTTCGTGCAGACCTCGATCGCGGTGATCCTCGCCGCGATCCCCTTCTACGTGCGCTACTCCCTGCATGCGCCGGAGGGGCAGGGCAGCCTGCTGCTCGGTGCCATCTTCGCCACCGCGATCCCGTCGATCATGCTGTGGAGCGCGGTCGTCCGCCGCACCTCCCCCCGCACCGCTGTGCTGTGGAGCGTCGCGGTGTTCGGGGTGTCCGTGCTCGGCTACCTCGCGCCGTCGAACGTGATCGGCGCGGCGCTGGTCGGGATCGCGGTCGGCGTGGGGGTCGGGGGCCTGCTGCAGTTGCTCGAGGTCATGCTCGCGCAGATCATCGACGACGATGCCGTGCGCACCGGTCACCGTCGCGAAGGCGCCTACTTCGGGGTGAACGGGTTCGTGGTGCGCGGCTCGGTGGTGCTGCAGGCGATCGTCGCTGCCGTGGTGCTCACGGCCTCCGGCTTCGACGCCGCCCTCGGTGACACGCAGCCCGACAGCGTCGACGGCGGCATCCGGCTGATGCTCGCAGTGATCCCGCTCGGGTTCACCGCCCTCGCCTGGCTCTGCTTCTGGGCGTACCCGATCCGCTCCCGCGACCTCTGACCGTCAGGGGCGAGCGGCCTGCCGCGCTTCCCACCCCGTGCGCACCATCTCGTCGACCGAGTACCGCATGGTCCAGTCGAGGTCGCGGGCTGCGAGCTCACCGGTCGCGACGATGCGGTCGGGGTCACCGGGGCGGCGCGGGCCGATCTCGGGTGTGAAGTCGATGCCGGTCACGCGGGCGACGGCATCCATGATCTGCTTCACACTCAGTCCGTCACCGGAGCCGAGGTTGTAGGCGGCTTCGATCGGGCGTCCGTCGGACAGACGCTGCGCGGCCGCGACGTGGGCGGCCGCGATGTCGCCGACGTGCACGTAGTCGCGCACGTTCGTCCCGTCTTCCGTGGCGTAGTCGTCGCCGTTGATGCGGGGCGTCTTCCCGGCCAGCAGCGCCTCGAACACGATCGGGAAGAGGTTGTGCGGGCTGACGTCGTAGACCGTCGGATCGGCGGAGCCCACCACGTTGAAGTACCGCAGAGAGGTGTGTCGCAGGGGCCGCTCGGATTCCGCCGTCGCGATCGCCTGGTCGCGCAGCAACCATTCGCCGATGAGCTTCGACTCGCCGTAGGGACTGGCCGGCTTCTTGGCGGTGTCTTCCACGACGAGGGCCACATCGGGCGTGCCGAACACGGCGGCGGAGGAGGAGAAGACGATGTTCGAGACTCCCGCGGCCTCCATGGCCTCGAGGATCACCCGCGTGCCCTCGACGTTCTGCGCGTAGGTGTGCAGGGGGCGGTGCATCGAGACGCCGGCGTACTTGAAGCCCGCGACGTGGATCACGCCCTCGGAACCGTGGTCGCGCAGCGTCTTCTCGACCAGCTCACGGTCCAGGATGCTGCCCCGCACGAATGTCACGCCCTCGGGCACGAAGGACTCGACGCCGCTGGACAGGTCATCGAGCACGACCGGGGTGAGCCCGGCATCCGCGAGAGCGCGGACGACGTGGGCGCCGATGTAGCCGGCGCCTCCGGTGACTATCCAGGACATTGCATTCCTCTCCTGCCGCGGAGTCGTCGCGGCCCGATGGATCATTCTGTCAGGCGTCGCGGCGGGGGCCGGCCGACGGGGTGACCGTGAACAGGAGGGGCGGCGCGAACCGGTACTTCGCGAAGTCGGCGTTCACGGCATCCGACACCGATGCGACGGCAGCCTGCTCGACGAGGGCGATCGCGGCACCTCCGAACCCACCGCCGGTCATCCGTGCACCGAGGGCGCCGGCGCTCAGAGCGGTGTCGACAGCGGTGTCCAGTTCGGGGGTCGAGATCTCGAAGTCGTCGCGCATCGATGCGTGCGAGGCGACCAGGAGGTCGCCGATCGCTCGGACGCCCTGCTCGCGCAACACCCGCACGGTGTCGAGGACCCGCTGGTTCTCGGTCACGATGTGACGCACGCGCCGGAAGGTGACCTCGTCCATCAGCTTCTGAGCGCGCGGCAGGTCGTCGATCGAGATGTCGCGCAGCGCAGGCACTCCCATGATCGAGGCGCCGAGTTCGCACGAGGCCCGGCGTTCGCGGTAGCCGCCGGTGGAGTGGGCGTGCTTCACACGGGTGTCGATCACGAGGACCGCGAGGCCTGCCTCGGCGACGCCGAGAGGCACGAGCCGGGTCTCCAGTGTGCGGCAGTCGAGGAAGATCGCGGTGTCGGGCCGGCCGAGCATCGACGCCATCTGGTCCATGATCCCTGTGGGGGCGCCGACGGCTTCGTTCTCGGCCCGTCGTCCGATGCGGGCGAGGGCCGTTCCGTCGAACCCGGTGCCCCACAGGTCGTTCAAGGCGGAGGATGTCGCCCCCTCGATCGCGGCCGAGGACGAGAGCCCGGCGCCCACGGGCACGTCGGAGGCGATGGCGATGTCCATCCCGCCGAACGGTCCGCGCTCGGCGGCCGCCTGACCGAGCGCCCAGGCGACCCCGAGCGGGTAGGCGGCCCACTCCGGGACGGCCGGATGCGAGCCGGGTGCAGTGGGGAAGAGCCGGTCGAGCTCGTCGAGGGCGACCTCGACCGGTTCTTCGGCGAATGTGGAGCCGACCAGGACGCGACCGCGGTCGTCATCGCGCCGACCGACCGCGGCCACCGTGCGCTGCGGGATGGCGAACGGCAGCACGAACCCGTCGTTGTAGTCGGTGTGCTCGCCGATGAGGTTCACGCGCCCGGGCGCCGACCAGACTCCGTCGGGTTCACGCCCGGTCAGGCGGGTGAAGAGGGCGAGGGCATCGTCGTGTGCGGCGGTCATGCAGAATCTCCGGTGTCGGGCTGGTCGTGCGAGGCGCGCTCGATCGCTTCGCGGAGGCGTGCGGCACCGACTTCCGGAGGCACTTCGGCGGCCCAGGCCCACATCGCCGCTTCCGAGCCGGCGAGGAATTTCAGCTTGTCGGCGGCACGGCGCGGGCTCGTGAGTTGAAGGTGCAGGCGCACGGTGTCGCGCCCGACGTGCACGGGGGCCTGGTGCCACGCGGCGATGTAGGGCGTCGGGGAGTCGTAGAGGGCGTCGACGCCGCGCAGCAGCCGCAGGTAGAGCGGGGCGAGCTCGTCACGCTCGGCTTCAGTGGTCTCGGCGAAGTCGGGCACATGGCGGTGCGGCATCAGGTGCACCTCGAGTGGCCAGCGTGCGGCGAACGGCACGAAGGCGGTCCAGTGCTCGCCGCGGAACACCACGCGCTCGGACGCCTGCTCGGACTCGAGGATGTGCTGGAACAGGTCGGGGGCGGTGCGGCCGATCGCCTCCAGCACGCGGGTGGTGCGCGGGGTCACATACGGGTAGGCGTAGATCTGCCCGTGCGGGTGCGGCAGGGTCACGCCGATCGCCTCGCCCCGGTTCTCGAACGGGAAGATCTGCTCGATGCCGGGCAGCTGCGAGAGTGCGGCGGTGCGGTCGGCCCATGCCTCGATCACGGTACGCGCCCGGGTGACGGTCTGTGTACCGAAGGATCCGGCATGCTCGGGGCTGAAGCAGACGACCTCGCAGCGGCCGACGGCGGTGCGCGTGCGGCCGAGGCCGAGGGTCGCGAGGTCGTCGAGCCCGCGAGGAGCGTTCGACGCCCGGGGTGCGGCGCCCGTCGCTGCGGCCAGGGCGGGTCCGAACGCGGGCGAGCGGTTCTCGAACACGGCGACGTCGTACCGCGAGGGCACCTCGGAGGGGTTTCCGGGTGTCTGCGGGGCCAGCGGGTCGGCTTCTGCGCCGGGCATCATCACGCGGTTCTGTCGGTTCGCGGCGACCGTGATCCAGTCGCCGGTGAGCACGTCGAGACGCATCGTCGCGGTCTCCGGGCGGGGGTCGAGGGCACGCGCGTCGACGGCTCGGTCGGCGCCCAGCGCGGTGCCGGGATCGTCGTAGTAGATGAGGTCGCGGCCGTCGGCGAGGGTGGTGGCGCGTCTGACGACGCCGGCGCCGAGAGTCTCGGTGCGCAACTCAGGAAGATCGTCCGTGTTCACGTCAACATGGTACGCGCAGCGCCGTGGTAACGTCAACATGACGGAGTTGCGCGCACGCCTCTGAGGCAGATCGCACGCCTCTGAGATAGAAGGCGGGGCCGGCGCGACGTCGTAGCGGATGGAGGATGAGGTGGGGCAGAGCAGACGCGACCGCGTCGACGGATCGGGGTCGAATCGTCGGAATCCCCCGTCCGGACGGGTGTCCATGGCCATGGTCGCTGCCCGTGCCGGTGTCTCGGGACAGACTGTCTCGCGGGTCGTCAACGGCAGCCCCCGCGTCGACCCCGACACCCGTGCCCGCGTCGAGCACGCGATGGCGGAGCTCGGTTATCGCCCCCACCGCGCGGCCCGAGCTCTGCGCACCGGGCGCTCGCAGACGATCGGACTCGTCGTCACCACCCTCGCCACTGTCGGCAACTCCCGGATGTTGCAGGCCACGGCCGAAGCTGCGGCGGAACGGGGGTACGCGGTGACCCTCGTGACCGCCACCCGCGGCGTCGCTGACGCGTTCGATCGGCTCGCGGAGCAGGAGGTCGACGGTGCGATCGTCCTGAACGAGGCATCGGCCCTGGTCTCCGACGCGCAGCGGCCTGCCGGGCTGCACCTCGTGGTCGTCGACGCCCCGAGCGAGGACGGGTTCACGTCGGTGCACAGCGATCACGCGGGCGGCGCCGCCGCAGCCACACGCCGGCTTCTCGCCCTCGGGGGAGGCGGGGTGCATCATCTCGCCGGTCCAGCCGACTCCTTCGCGGCGGCCGAGAGAGAACGCGGATGGCGGGAGACGCTCGTCTCCGCCGGCGTCCGTCCGCCCGCCGTCGTCCGCGGTGACTGGAGCGCTGACTCGGGGTACGCCGCCGGCGCGGAACTGCGCACGGCATCCGCCGTCTTCTGCGCCAACGATCAGATGGCGCTCGGGCTGCTGCGGGCGCTGTCCGACTACGGCCGTCGGGTGCCGGAAGACGTCGGCGTGATCGGTTTCGATGATGTGCCGGACGCCGCGAACTACCGCCCGCCGCTGACCACGATCCGGCAGGACTTCGCCGCGCTCGCCCAGCGTGCGGTGTCAGCGCTGGTGGACGCGATCGAAGGCGCTGCGCCCGCAGAGGGATCCGGAGTCATCCCGACGGCACTCGTCGAGCGCGCCAGTACCGCGTCGCGCTGATTCCCGTGCGGGCCGGCCGCCCCGCGCAGCGAACCGGTCGGCGGCCCTGCGCGTCGAATCGGTCGGCCGTCCTGTGCGTCGAATCGCACGACGCGGCTGCCGCGCACGCTGCAGCGTCCGCCGTGTGCAATCGTCTGCCTCCCGGCGGGCTGATCGTGGGATCCCCACCCATGGTTGCGATCGTCGCTCATCTCATGCCATGATCTCGGAAAGCGCTTTCCCACTGCCTCGGTGAAAGCACGACAGCGTCCCGCGACAGGAACGGAACACCATGGCACAGGCGAACACCCGCGAGATCGGGATCATCATGAACGGCGTCTCCGGACGCATGGGGTACCGGCAGCACCTGGTGCGCTCGATCCTCGCGATCCGTGACGAGGGCGGTATCGAGCTCCCCGACGGTTCGAAGATCACGGTGAAGCCGATCCTCGTCGGCCGCAGCGAGGCCAAGCTCGCCGAACTCGCCGCGAAGCACGGGATCGACGACTGGACGACCGACCTCGACGCCGCCCTCGCCGACCCGCGGTGGGAGATCTACGCGGACTTCCTGGTGACCAAGGCCCGGGCCACGGCTATCCGCAAGGCCATCGCGGCCGGAAAGGCGATCTACACCGAGAAGCCCACCGCCGAATCGCTCGACGAGGCGCTCGACCTCGCCCGCCTCGCCGACCGGGCGGGAGTGAAGACCGGCGTCGTGCATGACAAGCTCTACCTCCCCGGACTTCAGAAGCTCAAGCGTCTGATCGACTCCGGCTTCTTCGGGCGCATCCTCTCGGTGCGTGGCGAGTTCGGTTACTGGGTCTTCGAGGGCGACTGGCAGCCCGCGCAGCGCCCGAGCTGGAACTACCGCACGGAAGACGGCGGAGGGATCATCACCGACATGTTCCCGCACTGGAACTACGTGCTCGAGAACCTGTTCGGCGAGGTCGAGAGCGTCTACGCGCAGGCGGCGGTGCACATCGCCGACCGTTGGGATGAGAAGGGCGAGCATTACACCGCGACCGCTGAGGACGCGGCCTACGGCATCTTCGAGCTCGAGGGGGGCGTGATCGCGGAGATCAACTCCTCGTGGACCGTGCGGGTGAACCGGGACGAGCTCGTCGAGTTCCAGGTCGACGGCACGCATGGCTCCGCCGTCGTCGGACTGTTCGGGGCGAAGATCCAGCCGCGTGATGCCACGCCGAAGCCGGTGTGGAACCCCGATCTGGAAGACACCCGCGACTACGACGCCGACTGGCAGAACGTACCCACCAACGACGTGTTCCTCAACGGCTTCCGCCAGCAGTGGCAGGAGTACCTGGTCTCGTACGTCGAAGGCACCGACTACCCGTTCGACCTGCTCGCGGGCGCGCGCGGTGTGCAGTTCGCCGAGGCCGGTCTGACCTCCAGCGCCGAGGGTCGCAAGATCGCCCTGTCGCAGCTGACGCTGGACTGAGGCGAGCATGAGCACCCTGCGCCTCCTCCGCGCGAACGGCGATGTCGCTGACGTCGCTCTCAACGACTCCGGCACCTACACGCGCCCGACCGGCCCGCTGCAGAGCCGCGTCGCGTATGCCGCCGCACACGTCGTGCCGAAGGTGCACGCCGACAACACTCCCGGGCAGCCGGCCGACATCGACTGGGACGCCACGCTCGCGTTCCGCCGCAACGTGTACTCGTGGGGTCTCGGCGTCGCCGATGCCATGGACACCGCGCAGCGGAACATGGGGTTGGACGCCGCTGCCACCCGCGAGCTGATCGCCCGCAGCGCCGAGGTCGCCCGTGAGGAGGGCGGATCCGTCGTGGTGGGTGTCAACACCGACCACATCGCCGAACCGCACATCTCGCTCGACCAGCTCATCTCCGCCTACCTCGAGCAACTGCACTTCACCGAGGAGCAGGGCGCCGGCCCCGTGCTCATGGCCTCCCGTCACCTGGTCCGTGCCGCGACGGACGCGGACGACTACCGGCGTGTGTATCGAGAGGTCCTCTCGCGTGCGACCACTCCGGTCGTGCTGCATTGGCTCGGTGCGGCGTTCGATCCCGAGCTCGCGGGCTACTTCGGTGCGGACGACTGGCAGGCGGCGTCGGACGTGCTCCTGGAGATCATCGCCGAGAATCCGGACAAGGTGGCGGGAGTCAAGATGAGCCTGTTGAACGCCGAGTCCGAGGTCTCGGTGCGCGATCGTCTCCCCGAGGGCGTCCGGATGTTCACGGGCGACGACTTCAACTACGTGAGCCTGATCGGAGGTGCCGCGGCGGGCTCGTCGACTGCACGCGATCTCGCCGAGCGGACGGCTCCCTCGCGTGAACAGGGCGTGCACTCGGCGACAGGTCGTGCACTCGGGGTAGACACGGGGGACGCAGCGGGCGTGCGCACGCACTCCGACGCCCTGCTCGGCGCCTTCGCTGCGATCACCCCGGTCGCGTCGGCGGCGATCCAGGCACTCGACGCCGGCGACCCGGAACGGTATCGGCGCATCCTCGGACCGACCGAGGAACTGAGCAGGCAGGTCTTCGCGACTCCCACGTTCTACTACAAGACGGGCGTCGCCTTCCTTTCGTGGATGAACGGCCATCAGCCCGGTTTTCAGATGGTGGGCGGGCTGCACTCCGCGCGCAGCCTGCCGCACCTGAGCCGGATCATCGAGCTCGCCAACGCCTCCCTGGCGCTGGAGCAGCCCGACCTCGCCCGCGAGCGGTGGCACGGCATGCTGCGTCTGAACGGCGTGGACGCATGAGCCTCCCCTCCCCGGCCCAGGCCCAGGCCCAGGCGCCGGCCCCGGACCCGCGCCTGTCGATCAATCAGGCGACCATCAAGCATGCCGACCTCGCGACGGCCCTGCGGGTCACGACGGCCGCGGGTGTGGAGGCGATCGGACTGTGGCGTGAGCCGGTGAACGACGTCGGCCTCGACGTCGCGGCCCGCATGCTCGGCGACTCGGGCCTGCGCTTTTCGACGCACTGCCGTGGTGGGTTCTTCACGCTGCCGGACGGGGCGGAGCGGGCGGCGGCGCTGGACGACAACCGCCGGGCGATCGAGGAGACCGCGACGCTGGCCGCGGCCGGTGCCGAGGGCTCGACCGCTGTGCTCGTCCTGGTCGTGGGCGGCCTGCCCGCGGGATCGCGCGACCTGATCGGGGCTCGGCAGCGCGTGCGCGATGCGATCGGTGTGCTGGCTCCCGAGGCGAAGGCGGCCGGTGTGACGCTCGCGATCGAACCGCTGCACCCGATGTACGCGT
Organism: Microbacterium sp. K27; assembly: GCF_004794435.1. Lineage (NCBI taxonomy): Bacteria > Bacillati > Actinomycetota > Actinomycetes > Micrococcales > Microbacteriaceae > Microbacterium > Microbacterium sp. K27. Next base: position 26,194 of record NZ_SSDK01000031.1, on the reverse strand, counting down.
CCGATCGCGCCGTCGTCTCGACGCTCGGCCAGGCGCTCGACATCGCAGCGGACTTCGATCCGGAGGTGGTCGGCGCCGCCGTCGACACCTTCCACATCTGGTGGGACCCGCAGGTGCTCGAGCAGATCGCGAGGGCCGGTCGTGAAGGACGCATCGCCACGTACCAGGTGTGCGACTGGAAGACGCCTCTCGCCTCCGACGTGCTGCTCTCACGGCACTACACCGGCGAGGGCGTGATCGATTTCGGCACCCTCACCCGCGCGGTGGTCGCGACCGGGTACGACCGCGACATCGAGGTCGAGATCTTCAACGCCGAGATCTGGGCCGATGATCCCGAGAGCGTGGTGCGCCGCACCGCCGAGACGTTCGCCGCCGCGGTCTCTCCGCATCTCGCGTGAAGGTGTTCGGACACCGGTCTCTTACCGCCTCTCAGGAGGATGCACGGATGCACGGAGAAGACCGCGGATCCGGGCCGACAGCCGTGCATCCACCCGACGTCCGTACCGGCGGGCGCACGTGTCGGGAAGTAGGATCTGGGTCATGACCAAGCCCGCAACGTCCGCGGAGCGGCCGTCGCCGACGCGGTCTCCGCGCCACGCCCGGGGGCCGGCGCCCACACTGCACGACGTCGCCCGAGAAGCCGGGGTCTCCCTGGCGACAGCTTCCCGGGTGCTCAACGGTTCCGAGCGCCGAGTCGCCGAGTCGTTCCGGGAACGCGTCGAATCAGCGGCGGAGAAGCTCGGATACACCGCGAACGTCTCGGCCCAGTCGATCGCCCGCGGCACATCACCGGTCATCGCCCTCCTCGTCGCCGATATCGCCGACCCCTACTTCGGGTTGATCGCGTCGGGTGTGGCCCGCGGCGCCGACGAGGAGGGCCTGGTCGTGACGATCGCGATCACCGAGCGCGACCAGGCGCGTGAGGCACGGATCGTGCGTGCGCTTCGCGGGCAGCGGCCGCGAGGTCTGATCCTCGCCGCCTCGCGCACACAGGAGCCCACGGAGACCGAGACCGCGCAGGAACTCGCGGAGTTCGTGCGCCTGGGCGGCCGGGTCGTGGCGTTCGGGCCGGACGGCGAGGGCGAGCGTCGAATCGAGATCGACAACCGCTCCGGGGCGGAGGCGCTCGGCCGACGGATGGCCGAGCTCGGGTACCGTTCGGCGATCGCGCTCGGGGCGGCGGCCGGAGTCCGGACCTCGGATGATCGTCTGGCCGGCTTCCACGCCGGTTTCGAGGCGGCAGGCGGTGCGGTCGAGAGCGTGCGACGGGGTGACTTCCGCCGGGAGTCGGGGGCGGCCCAGATGAGAGAAGCTCTCGTCGACGGCATCGCACCCGGCACCCTGATCTTCGCGATCAGTGACGTGGTGGCCCTCGGTGCGATGTCCGCGATCCGTGAATCCGGGCGCGAGGTCGGCAGCGACATCGCGGTCTGCGGGTTCGACGACGTGCCGGCGAGCAGTGACGCCACCCCGCGGTTGACGACCGTGCGCGTGCCGTTGAGCGAGGTCGGATATCAGGCTTTCCGCGCGACGGTCGATGCGGAATGGGAGCAGGCGCCCCTGCCGCTCGAGATCATCGTGCGCGACAGCACCCCGGGGATCACCCGGTGACGCGGGTCGTGCTGGCCCCGGACAGCTTCAAGGGAACGATCGCGGCGGCGGATGCCGCGACGGCCCTCGCCGACGGCTGGGCGACGGTCGATCCCACCGCCGAGTTCGTGCACCGGCCGATGGCGGACGGCGGCGAGGGCACGGTGGCTGCGTTCGAGGCGGCGGTGCCCGGCGCCGTGCGGATGCCGATCACGGTCGACGGACCGGCCGGCGAGAAGATCGACACCTCCTGGTTGCTGCTCCCGCCGACGCGCGATACCCCGGCGGGCACGGCCGTGATCGATCTCGGGTCGACCTCCGGGATCGAGTTGCTGCGCGAGCTGCGTCCGTGGGATGCCGACACGACCGGTCTGGGGCAGGCACTGGCCGCGGCTCTCGACCATGGCGTCTCGCGACTCGTCGTCGGCATCGGCTCCAGCGCCTCCACCGACGGTGGCACCGGGATGCTCTCGGCGCTCGGTGCGCTGTTCCTCGATGCCGCAGGGGCGCCGGTTCCCCGCGGCGCGCGGGGGCTCGCCTCCATCGCATCGGCGGATCTGACCGCCCTGCGCCCGGCACCCGAGGTGCGCGTGCTCACCGACGTCACCAATCCGCTCACCGGTCCGCGCGGTGCCGCCGCGGTGTTCGGCCCGCAGAAGGGCCTGCGATCGCCGGACGACATCGCTCTCGTCGACGACGGGCTTCGTCGTCTCGCCGTGCTGCTCGGCGTCGATCCCGCGGGCGAGGGCAACGGTGCGGCCGGGGGCACGGGTGCTGCGCTCGTGGCCTGGGGAGGCGCGCTCGCTCCCGGCGCCGCCGAGGTGGCCGACCTCATCGGCCTCGACGCCGCGATCTCCGGCGCCGACGTGGTCATCACGGGGGAGGGTTCGTACGATGGGCAGTCGGGTGACGGCAAGGTCCCTTCGTTCCTCGCCGGACTCGCCGCCGTCGCGGGGACCGACGCGATGCTCGCGGCCGGTCGGATCACCCCGGACGCCGACACCGCGCTGTTCGCGGCCACCGCCTCGCTCACCGGTCTGGCCGGATCGTCAGAGGCTGCGCGCGCCGAACCCGTGCGCTGGCTGCGCGTCGCAGGTGCCGATCTGGCACGGGCCGCGCAGGATCGAGCGCGCAGGAGCGTGCGGGGCTGAGCCGAGAAGCGTCCCGACCGTCGGCCCTCCGGACCGCCGGCCCTCCGGCCCGCCGACCGTCGGCCCTCCCTCCGACGGTCGGAGCCCGCTCAGCCTTCGAGGGCGGCGGAGACCACGGCGCGCGCCTCGGCCTGCACCTCGGCGAGGTGCTCCGGGCCGCGCAGGCTCTCGGCGTAGAGCTTGTAGACGTCTTCGGTGCCCGACGGGCGGGCAGCGAACCACGCGTGCTCGGTCTGCACCTTCAGGCCGCCGATCGCCGCGCCGTTGCCGGGCGCATGCGAGAGCTTCGCGGTGATGTCCTCGCCCGCGAGCGTGGTCGCCGTGACGGCCTCGGGGGCGAGCTTGCCGAGCGTGGCCTTCTGCTCGGGCGTCGCCGGGGCGTCCACCCGCTGGTACGCGGAGGCACCGAAGGCGGTCTCCAGCTCGCGGTACCGCTCCGACGGGGTCTTGCCGGTGACGGCGATGATCTCGGCGGCCAGCAGACACAGCAGGATGCCGTCCTTGTCGGTGGACCAGACCGAGCCGTCCTTGCGGAGGAACGAGGCCCCGGCCGACTCCTCGCCGCCGAAGGCGACCGAGCCGTCGAGGAGTCCCGGCACGAACCACTTGAACCCGACCGGAACCTCCAGCAGACGCCGTCCGAGCGACTCGGCGACCCGGTCGATGATCATCGACGAGACCAGGGTCTTGCCGATCGCGGCGTCGCGCGGCCAGCCGTCGCGGTGCGAGAACAGATAGTCGATGGCGACCGCGAGATAGTGGTTCGGGTTCATCAGTCCGGCGTCGGGGGTCACGATGCCGTGCCTGTCGGCGTCGGCGTCGTTCCCGGTGAGCACGTCGTACGACCCCTTCTTCGCGACCAGGGAGGCCATTGCCGACGGTGAGGACGGATCCATCCGGATCTTCTCGTCCCAGTCCAGCGTCATGAAGCGCCACGTCGGATCGACCTCGGGGTTCACGACGGTCAGGTCGAGGTCATGCATCTCGGCGATGAGTGCCCAGTACTCGACGGAGGCTCCGCCGAGCGGGTCGGCACCGATGCTCACCCCGGCGCTGCGGATGGCGTCGATGTCGATGATCGACGGCAGGTCGCGCACGTAGGCGTCTCGGAAGTCGTAGCCGGTGAGGGCATCCCAGTCGATGTCGGCGAAGCGCTCGAGCTTCACGCCGTCGAGTCCGGCGGCGATGAGGGCGTTCGCGCGGTCGGCGATCCAGCCCGTGGCGTCGGTGTCGGCAGGGCCGCCGTGCGGCGGGTTGTACTTGAAGCCACCGTCGCGCGGAGGGTTGTGCGAGGGGGTGACGACGATGCCGTCCGCGCGGCTGGGGTCGTCGGCCGCCTTGCCGCGGTTGTAGGTGAGGATGGCGTGACTGAGCGCCGGAGTGGGCACCCACGAGTCGCGGGAGTCGACCCGCACGTCGATGCCGTTCGCCAGCAGCACCTCGATCGCGCTGCGCTCGGCGGGCAGCGACAACGCGTGCGTGTCGCGGCCGAGGAAGAGCGGGCCGGTGATGCCCTGCGCGTCGCGGTAGTCCACGATCGCCTGCGTCGTGGCGAGGATGTGGTTCTCGTTGAAGCTGTTCGACAGCGAGGAACCGCGATGACCGCTGGTGCCGAACACGACGCGTTCCGCGGGAACCTCGGGGTTCGGCGTGCGGTCGTAGTAGGCGGCGATCAGTTCGTCGACATCGATCAGGTCACTTTCCTCCGCGGGGAGGCCGGCACGGCTGGTCATCCTCTCAGTCTGCCCCCTGTTCGGCGGGACCGCATCCGAGAAGTCGCCCGGACGAGCCGTCGGCCCGCCGAGGGCTAAGGTGAAACCCGTGACTGAACGCCGTACCTACAGCTATCTCGGCCCTGCCGGAACCTTCACGGAGGCGGCGCTCGATCAGGTGGCCGAGGCCCGCGGCCAGAACTGGCGACCCGTGCACAACGTGGGCGAGGCTCTGGCCGACGTGCTCGAGGGTCGGAGCGACGCCGCGATGATCGCGATCGAGAACTCGATCGAGGGCGGGGTGTCCACCACGCAGGATGCTCTGGCCACGCTTCCGGGGCTGCGCATCATCGGCGAATATCTCGTGCGGGTGAACTTCGTGCTGGTCGCTCCGCGGGGGACGACACTCGACCAGGTCGAGGTGATCGCGGCGCATCCGGTCGCCTACGCCCAGTGTCATGGGTGGCTCGGCGCGCACCTGCCGTCACACTCGCACGTTCCCGCGTCGAGCAACGTCGCCTCCGCGATCGGCGTCCTCGACGGCACGCTGCCCGCGCAGGCGGCCATCGCGGCACCCGGCATCGTCAACCACTACGACGTCGAGGTGCTGGCAGACGGCATCGGCGACAACGCGCAGGCCGTGACCCGCTTCGTGCTGGTCACCCGCACGACCCGTTCGCCCGAGCCGACCGGTGCCGACAAGACCTCGCTGATCGTGGAGCTCCCGCACGACCACCCCGGTTCGCTCCTGGAGATGCTCGAGCAGTTCTCGACCCGCGGCATCAACCTGTCGCTCATCGAGTCGCGGCCGATCGGCGACGAACTCGGGCGCTACCGATTCGTGATCGACGCCGACGGACACGTCGAGCACGAGCGCATGGCCGACGCGCTGTTGGGCATCCGTCGATTCAGCCCTCGTGTGGTCTTCCTCGGGTCGTATCCGCGGGCGGACCGGCAGATCGTGCAGTACCCCGACCGCTACTCCGATGACGTGTTCGTCGAGGCGCGCGACTGGCTGCGCGGCATCCTCTCCGGCGAGCCGGAAGCCTGACGTCACCCGCCCGCTGCGCGCCATCCCCGTACGCGACCCGGGCGGATGCCGTGATTCAGTGCGGGTGGCTCAGTGTGGGTGGTTCAGTGCTCCTGGAAGCGCGGCCAGTCGCTGCCCGGAGCCATATGGGAGTGCAGAGCACCCTTCGCGGAGGCCAGGCTCGGGTAGGTTCCGGTCGTCGCATCCGATCCGACCATCGTGACCGTGTAGCCGTCCTCGTCGTGGCGGATGCTGCCGACGACACCGTTGCGTCCGTAGGCGACCCAGAGGGCGAGAGTCTTGGTCGTGCTCATCGTCGAACTCCTTCTGCTGCTGCCGACAGTGCGTTCGCCGAGGGGGCCGCGCCCCTGTCGACGGCACTGTTCGTGACGCTACGCCTGTGCCGCCGGGAAAGCCAGGGGTTGACAGGCGCGCGACGTCAACTGCGAAGTGCGGCGGAGATCAGTTCCAGTGTCTGTGCGCGACCGGTCGGTGCATCGTTCGCCTCGGCGTCGTAGGCGCCGGCGACGGGGGAGAGCATGACCTCGTCGACGCCGTAGCGCTCGGCGAAGGAACGCAGCTCGGCGGCGACGCTCTCGCCGGTGCCGACGAACCAGCGCGAACGGGCGGCCCGCACGACCTCGTCGGTGGCGGCATCCGTCACGGCCGCCGCCGCCTGCTCGACGGTCTCGAGAGCGGCGAGGGGCTGGTTCAGACGCAGGCGTGCCATCATCCGCAGCTGCGGGAGCGCACGGGCCTCCGCCTCCTCCTGCGTGGGCGCGGCGACCGCGTTCACGGTGAGGAACGTGCGCGGCTCCGGGTGCTCCTCACTCGGACGGTAGCCGGTGCGGTACAGGTCGAGCGCGCGCTCGAGGCCCTGCCCCGAGAAGTGGTTCGCGAAGACATAGGGCAGCCCGTGCGAGGCGGCGAGCTGCGCGGAATAGTCGCTCGACCCGAGCAGCCACACCTCGGGGGTGCCGGTCGCGGCCGGCGTCGCACGCACCGTGTATTCCCCGCCGGAGGTGAAACGCAGCGCAGCCCCGTCTGCCGACAGCAGGGCCGCGATGTCCTGCACGTGGCGGGGGAACTGCTCGACGTCGCTGGTGGTCCCCGAGCCGCGCAACAGCTGCGTGATCACCGGGTCGCTTCCCGGTGCCCGGCCGAGGCCCAGGTCGATGCGTCCCGGCGCGATCGCCTCGAGGGCCGCGAACTGCTCGGCGACGATGAGCGGTGCGTGGTTGGGCAGCATCACTCCGCCAGAGCCCAGCCGCACACGCGAGGTGCGGGTGGCCGCAGCGGCGATCAGCACCGGGGGAGTGGTCGACGCCACCGACGGCATGTTGTGGTGCTCGGCGAACCAGTAGCGGCGATAGCCGAGACGGTCGGCGGTCTCCGCGAGCGCGAGGGAGGCGGCGATGGCCTCCGCGCTGGTCTGGCCGGTGCGCACCGGAACGAGGTCGAGGACGGAGAGAGCTGTATCGGACATCCTCAACCACAACGCGCACCTGAGCGCCTCCATTCCCCCGATACCGTGGGGGCATGGAAGCAGGCATCTTCTACGTCCTCGTCGGGTCCGTCGCGATCGCCGCGTTCGCACGCTGGCGAGGCTGGCCGGCCCCGCTGCTGGTGACGATCGTGGCGCTCGCCGCATCCTTCCTGCCCTTCGTGCCCGACCTCGACATCGATGGGCATGTGCTCCTGAGCCTCGTGCTGCCGCCGCTGCTGTACTCGGCCGCGCTCGATGTGTCGTTCGTCGGATTCAAGCGCAGCCTGCCGCAGATCCGCCGGCTCGGGATCTGGCTGGTGCTTCTCACCGCCGTGGCCGTCGGCTTCGTCGCATGGTGGATCCTGCCGTCCCTCACCCTCCCCGGCGCGCTGCTCCTGGGCGCGATCGTGGCTCCGCCGGACGCGGTGTCCGCTGCGGCGATCGGCCGTCGGCTCGGGCTGCCGCGACGCATCATGACCGTGCTCTCGGGCGAGAGCCTCATCAACGATGCGACCTCGCTCACGCTGTACCGCGTCTTCGCCGCGATCCTCGCGGGCGCCACCGTCTCGATCTGGGGCGGCATCTGGCAGTTCCTGGTGGCGGTCGGAGTGGGTGTGGCCGTCGGTCTGGTGTTCGGGATCGTCCTGCACCAGCTGCGCATGCGCATCAGCGATCCCGTGGTGATCGGCACGTTCGGACTCCTCGCGCCGTTCGGGGCTTATGCGATCGCCGAGCATCTGCTCGGATCGGGCGTCCTGGCGGTCGTCGCGATGGGGCTGTACGTCGGCTACAACTCGCCGCGCACCGACTACACCACCCGCCAGCAGGAGAAGCCGCTGTGGCTTTCGGCCGACCTGCTGCTGGAGAGCTTCGTGTTCGCCTACATCGGGCTGCAGTTCCCCCGTGTGCTCAGCGACCTGGGCAGCGAGTCGGTCGGGCAGATCCTGCTGCTCTCCGGGGCGGTGCTGCTCGTGGTCGTCATCGTGCGGCCGCTCTACATCTATCCGACCAGTGCGTGGGCGAACTTCCAGGACCGCCGCAAGCTCGAGCGCTGGGATCGTGGTGTCGAGTCCGGCGAGTTCGAGAAACGGCATCAGAAGTCGCGGCGCTGGGGCAACTACACCGCCGACGAGCTGCGCAGTCAGATCGTGCGCGACCGGATGGCCGGACTCACGCTCACGTGGAAGGACAGTGCCGTCATCTCGTGGGCGGGCATGCGCGGCGTCGTGACGCTGGCGATCGCGGTGGCCGCCGCCGACCTCGCGACCCTCGACGCGCAGGCATCGCACGCCATCGTCGTGGTGGCCTTCATCGTCACCGTCGGAACGCTGTTGATCCAGGGTCTGACCCTGCCTCTTCTCATCCGCAGCCTCGGCATCGCCAGCGATGTGGACGAGGAGGAGGATGAGGCGGCGCTCGCCGAAGTGCGCGCGAAGAGCCGTGAGGCCGGCAAGAAGTTCCTCGCCGAGAAGCGGGTCGAGTGGGAGGCGAAGTACGGCGAGGTCGACCTCCGGGTGTTCGATGCCTTCACCAAGCGGATGACACGGGTCGAGAAGGACACCGACGAGGCGCAGAAGGTGGAGGATGCCGCGAGCCGACCCTCCTACGAAGACCTCGTCGCCCTGTCGAAGGGGTGGCTGCAGGTGCGTCGCGATATCCTCCTCGCGGAACGCGACGCGGGCAACCTCGATGAGGAGGTCATGCGCGAGCTGATCGCGGCGATGGACGCCGAGGAACTCGCTCTCGACACCCGCGGCGCCACGCGCCAGGAGGGCCGCGCCTGACCCCCTGACCGCTTCGATGCTCGAACGGCAGAGCGCCTCGCCCCACGAGGGGACGAGGCGCTCTGCCGTTCCGCGGCGAGGTCAGCGGGCGCTGACCGGTTCCTTGTCGGCGGAGGCATCCGCTTCGGGAGCGTCGTCGTCTCCGGAGTCGTCGGCGAAGGGCAGGCCCTCACGCGGCGCGTTGTAGAGCTCCTCGTTCAGGATGCCCTCGCGCTTGGCGACGATCGTCGGGATCAGCGCCTGGCCGGCGACGTTGACCGCGGTGCGGCCCATGTCGAGGATCGGGTCGATCGCGAGCAGCAGTCCCACGCCTTCGAGCGGGAGGCCCAGGGTCGACAGCGTCAGCGTGAGCATCACCACAGCACCCGTGGTGCCGGCGGTGGCGGCCGAGCCGACGACCGACACGATGACGATCAGCAGGTACTGCACGAAGTTCAGCTCGATGCCGAAGAACTGCGCGACGAAGATCGCGGCGATGGCCGGGTAGATCGCGGCGCAGCCGTCCATCTTGGTCGTCGCGCCCAGCGGCACGGCGAACGAGGCGTACGAGCGGGGCACACCGAGGTTGCGCTCGGTCACGCGCTCGGTGAGCGGCAGGGTGCCGATCGAGGAGCGGCTGACGAAGGCCAGCTGCACGGCGGGCCAGACGCCCGAGAAGTACTGCTTGATCGAGAGGCCGTGCGTGCGCACGAGGATCGGGTAGACCACGAACAGCACGAGGGCCAGACCGATGTAGACGGCGCCGGCGAACCAGCCGAGGGAGGCGAGCTTCTCCCAGCCGTACTTGATGACCGCCGAGCCGATGAGCCCGAACGTGCCGAGCGGGGCGATGCGGATGATCCACCACAGCACGCGCTGGATGACCTTCAGCAGCGACTCGGTGAAGACGAGGAACGGTTCCGCCTTCTTGCCGGCCTTGAGTGCGGCGATGCCGACGACGGCCGCGACCACGATGACCTGCAGGATGTTGAAGCCGACGCTCGACGAGAACGTGCCCTCAGCCGCTCCGGGGTTGGTGCTCACGGTGAGGCCGAGGAAGTTCTGCGGGATGAGCCCGAGCAGGAAGTTCCACCAGGTGCCCACGGTGTACGGGTCACCCGGCTCGAGGCCCTCGCCGGCGCGGTTGCCGGGCTGGATCACGAGGCCGAGGACGATGCCGATGATCACGGCGATGAACGCGGTGATCGCGAACCACAGGATCGTCTGGCCCGCCAGGCGTGCGGCGTTCTGCACGCGGCGCAGGTTCGAGATGCTGGCGACGATCGCTGTGAAGATCAGGGGGACGACGGCGGCGCGCAGCAGCGTCACATACGAGTTGCCGATGGTGTCGAGTGTCGCGGACAGCCCGGTCGGGTTCTCGGCGGTCGCGCCGAGCTGGCGGCCGATCAGACCGGCGGCGATGCCGAGGACGAGAGCGGCGAGGATCTGGAAGCCGAACGAGGTCAGCAGCTTCCGGACCGGTCCGCGGGTATCAGGCGCCTTCTGGGCGCGTGCGGTGGTGCTCATGAGGGTGGGGACTCCAGAATCGCGGCGCACCGTGTGCGCGCCATGAGGCCCAACGCTATGACTCCCTGAGAATTCCCTGGGTGGATATGACGAAGGATGACGTTGTGAGCCGGAATCCGTTCGGTGCGGCGGGAAGGCCCGGTTCCGGTCGCACTTCCTGCCGCCTGAACGCGCCACGGGCGGCAGGAACTGCGACCGGGGCGAGCGTTCCCCGTCAGCGCGGGGCGAGCACCAGCAGCTCGCCGACCTCGCAGTCGAGGGCCTCGCAGATCGCGCGCAGCGTGGAGTAGCGGATGGCACGGGCGCGGTCGTTCTTCAGCACCGACAGGTTCACGATGCTCACCCCGACCGCGGCGCTCAGCTCGGTGAGCGTCATGCCGCGTTCGGCGAGCAGCTCGTCGAGTCGGCAGTGGATGCCGGTGAACTCGTCATCGCTCTCCGCCGGGCTCACACCAGTCCCTCCGTGTCCTTCTCGAGAACCGCCTTCTCCTGCTGCAATTGCGCCCTTTCCTGCTCGAGACGTGTGCCCTGACGGAACACGGCGGCGAGAGCGAGCAGCCCGAGCGCGCCGACGAAGGGGAGCGGCGTGACGGTCAGTTGGTAGAACGATGGGTACCACTCGCTGTCCGGTGAGAAGACCTCGCGAAGGCCGGCTGTGGCTGCGATACCGCTCAGGAGGTCGGCCGCCACGCCGAACACGAGCACGGCGATCGCGCCGCCGGTGAGGCCGCGCGTCACGGAGCGCGAGAACGCGCGGCCCCGCAACGTCTGGAAGCAGATGACCGCCACGATGACCGCGGGCATGGTGGCCAGAGCAAGGCTGCTCAGTTGTGCGGATGCCGCGAGCAACCGGAGCCCCAGCGACGCCTGGCCGACAGTGAACTCGGAGAGCTGCTCGCTGCCACAGGTCAGCATCGTCGTTGCGCTGTCACCGAACTCCGAGCACGCCAGACCGGCCGGCCAATCCAGATACACGTGGGTCTGACCGTCGAACTCCGCCCAGGGGACGGTGAACGCCTTGAAGATGTAGATCACAGCGCCCACCGCCGACATCAGGATCCACCACCCGGAGAGCGTGAGTGCCGCGTCGAGCGCGATCGTGCGGCTGCCCCTCCGGCGCCCTCTCCACACGACGACACCGAGGATGACCGCGATCACCGCGAGCGCGATCCCGATGTTGAGCAGGGACGGCCACACCTCGTCCGAACCGAAGCTGAGCATCAGACGAGTCCTTCCGTTTCCTTCTCGAGCGCGAGCTTCTCGTTCTGTAACCGGATGCCGCGGCGGAATGCCACTGCGATCAGGCCCACCGTCACGCCGGTGGCGAAGATCGGCGCGACGCTCCAGAACTCGATCGGATGCACCGGTTCCCCGTCGCCGATGCCGAGAGCGGAGGTGACGCCGTTGCGGCCCATCGTCTCCAACATCACGATCAGGGTCGGAGCGCCGACGAGCGTCCAACCGATCACGTCGAAGGCTCGCGCGTTCGGACGGACGAAGAAGCGTCCGCGGAGGAAGTTCCAGGCGACCAGCGTCACCGCCGCGATGACCGCGACAGCCGCGAGAGCCCACAGCGCGATGGCGGCGATGATCGCGACGACCGACACGGTGTTCACCTCGCTCGCGATGATCAGCGCCTCGTCGGCGAAACCCTCGATCGAGATCGCCCCGGAGTCGGTCGTCGCCGAGATCGGCTGCTGGTCGATCGGGACCGTCCAAGCGATCCCGGTCTCGCGGAAGGTGCTGCCGACGCGCAGAACGGTGGCGAGCCCGACCGTGACCAGCGCCACGGCGGCGTACAGGATCACGGTGATCGCATCCGCCTTCTCGGAGCGCGTGTTGGTGGTGCTGGTCATCAGACGAGGCCTTCCGTGTCGCGCTGCAGACGCTGACCGATCTCGAAGGCGCCGGCGACCACCGCGAGCGCGAATGCCCAACCGAGTGGAGCGAGGTCGATCGACATCTCGAATGTGGGGACTCCCGCGGATGCGAGGTCCAGCTCGTAGGCGATCTCGCTGAACGCGTTGGCGCGCACGGCCTGGCTCAGCAGACCACCCGCCATGACGGTGATGGCTGCGACGCCGATCCCCCAGGTGGCCGCCGTGCCGAAGGGGCGGCCGATGAAGAGACGGACGCACAGCCACGCGACCGCGATGCACAGCACGATCGGTCCCAGGACCGCCAGTCCGTCGGCGATCGCGAGCAGCAGGCGGGGAGACAGGCTCAGGCCCACGGTCGTGAGCGTGACGGTGTCGTACTGCGCTTCGGAGATGTTGGAGGATGCCGCGAGCACCGCGGGTGCGTCGACCGACCGCAGCCGCATCGATGGAATCGTGATCGCCGGGCTCGTCACGAGGACGGCGGAGCGGATGCTGACGCCGACCAGATCGACCACGGCTATGGCCCCCGCTACTCCGGCGATGACGCCAAGGACGGTCTTCTCCACCAGGCTCGCAGCTCTGGTCGCCGTCGGTGCCTCGGTCATTTCGTCCCCCTCCTGCACGGTCCGCTGCGGACTCGTTGTTATCGACAGTCGTTAACATAACGACTGTCGATAACTCGGTCAACCCCCGGTATGCCCACGGCGAACACGGGCATACGTGCCCCGCACGGTGGTTACTCTCGATGTACAGGCGCAGAGAACGCCACAGGTGTCAGCGCTTCGCCCCGTGCGAATAAGGAGTCACAGCATGTTCGAGAGATTCACGGACCGAGCCCGTCGAGTGGTCGTCCTCGCCCAAGAAGAGGCGAAGATGCTCAACCACAACTACATCGGGACCGAGCACATCCTGCTCGGCCTCATCCACGAGGGTGAAGGCGTCGCCGCCAAGGCCCTCGAGAGCCTCGGCATCTCCCTCGACGCCGTGCGCGAGCAGGTGCAGGACATCATCGGCCAGGGCCAGCAGCAGCCGACCGGGCACATCCCGTTCACCCCGCGCGCCAAGAAGGTGCTCGAGCTCAGCCTCCGCGAGGCCCTGCAGCTCGGCCACAACTACATCGGCACCGAGCACATCCTGCTCGGCCTCATCCGCGAGGGTGAGGGCGTCGCCGCCCAGGTGCTCGTCAAGCTCGGCGCCGACCTCAACAAGGTTCGCCAGCAGGTCATCCAGCTGCTCTCCGGAGCTCCCGGTCGCGAGCCGGCTTCCGTCGGTGCGCAGACCAACGACTCGCCGGCCGGCACCCAGGGCGGATCCGCCGTGCTCGACCAGTTCGGCCGCAACCTCACCCAGGCCGCGCGCGACAACAAGCTCGACCCGGTGATCGGGCGCGAGAAGGAGGCGGAGCGGGTCATGCAGATCCTCTCCCGCCGTTCCAAGAACAACCCCGTCCTGATCGGTGAGCCCGGTGTCGGCAAGACCGCCGTCGTCGAGGGGCTGGCGCAGGCGATCGTCAAGGGCGATGTGCCCGAGACGCTGAAGGACAAGCAGCTCTACTCGCTCGACCTCGGCTCGCTCATCGCCGGTTCCCGCTACCGCGGCGACTTCGAGGAGCGCCTGAAGAAGGTCACCAAGGAGATCCGCACGCGCGGCGACATCATCGTCTTCATCGACGAGATCCACACCCTCGTGGGTGCGGGTGCCGCCGAGGGCGCGATCGACGCGGCCAGCATCCTGAAGCCGCTCCTCGCCCGTGGCGAGCTGCAGACGATCGGTGCGACCACGCTCGACGAGTACCGCAAGCACTTCGAGAAGGATGCCGCGCTCGAGCGCCGCTTCCAGCCGGTGCAGGTCAACGAACCGACGCTGCCGCACGCGATCAACATCCTCAAGGGACTCCGCGACCGTTACGAGGCGCACCACAAGGTGCAGATCACCGACGGCGCCATCGTGGCCGCGGCCAACCTCGCCGACCGCTACGTCTCCGACCGGTTCCTCCCGGACAAGGCCATCGACCTGATCGACGAGGCCGGCGCACGCCTGCGTCTGTCGATCCTGTCGAGCCCGCCCGAGCTGCGCGAATTCGACGAGAAGATCGCCGCCGTGCGCGAGCAGAAGGAGATCGCCTCCGAGGAGCAGGACTTCGAGAAGGCCGCCGCCCTCCGCGATGAGGAGAAGAGCCTCCTCGCCGAGCGTCTGCGTCTCGAGAAGCAGTGGCGTGCGGGCGACGTCGCGACCTCTGCGGTCGTCGACGAGGGTCTGATCGCCGAGGTGCTCGCACAGGCCACCGGCATCCCGGTCTTCAAGCTCACGGAAGAGGAGTCCAGCCGACTCGTCTTCATGGAGAAGGCCCTGCACCAGCGCGTCATCGGTCAGGAAGAGGCGATCGCCGCCCTCTCCAAGACGATCCGTCGCCAGCGTGCCGGCCTCAAGGACCCGAAGCGTCCCTCGGGCTCGTTCATCTTCGCCGGCCCCACGGGCGTCGGAAAGACCGAACTCGCCAAGGCTCTCGCCGAGTTCCTGTTCGACGACGAGGCTGCGCTGATCTCGCTCGACATGAGCGAGTTCGGTGAGAAGCACACCGTCTCGCGTCTGTTCGGTGCCCCTCCCGGATTCGTCGGATTCGAAGAGGGCGGCCAGCTCACCGAGAAGGTGCGGCGCAAGCCGTTCAGCGTGGTTCTCTTCGACGAGATCGAGAAGGCCCACCCGGACATCTTCAACTCGCTGCTGCAGATCCTCGAAGAGGGTCGACTCACCGACGGTCAGGGTCGGATCGTGGACTTCAAGAACACGGTCATCATCATGACCACCAACCTCGGTGCACGCGACATCGCGGGCGGTCCCGTCGGCTTCCAGATCGAGGGCAACGACTCGACCAGCTACGACCGCATGAAGGGCAAGGTGAACGAAGAGCTCAAGCGGCACTTCAAGCCCGAGTTCCTGAACCGTGTCGACGACATCATCGTGTTCCCGCAGCTCTCGAAGGAGGAGCTGGTGCAGATCGTGGATCTGTTCACCAAGCGCCTCGGCGAGCGTCTGCTGGACCGCGACATGACGATCGAGCTGTCGCAGGCCGCCAAGGAGCGCCTCATCGAGATCGGGTTCGACCCCGCGCTCGGTGCCCGACCGCTGCGTCGCGCGATGCAGCACGAGGTCGAGGACCGTCTCTCGGAGAAGATCCTGCACGGTGAGCTCAACTCCGGTGACCACGTGAAGGTCGACGCGAAGGACGGGCAGTTCCTCTTCGAGCACGGCCCGCGCGACGGCGGCCCCGTCGCGGTCGGCGTCAACACCGGCGGTGGCGCGATCGCCGGCACCCCCGACCTGGCGGTCGCCAGCGGGGAGTGACCTCCGGTCGATTCATGAGAAGGGGCGGATGCTGCGGCATCCGCCCCTTTCCTGTGTCCGGTACAGGTGCCGCCGGGTCTCGGGTTCTAGGCTTGTGGTGTGAGCGAGTACATCGTCCGACCGGCGCGCAGCGCTGACATCGTCGGCATCCGCACCCTGCTGCAGCCGCTCGTCGAGCAGCGCATCCTGCTCGGCAAGGATCTGGCGGTGCTGTACGGCGCCGTGCAGGAGTTCGTCGTGGCAGAGGCCGACGGGGTGCTGATCGGGTGCGGTGCCCTGCACGTGATCTGGGAAGACCTCGGCGAGGTGCGCACCCTGCTCGTGCGCGACGACTGGCTGCACCACGGCGTCGGACGTGCGATCGTCGACCGCCTCGAGGAGAACGCCAGGATGCTCGGCCTGACCCGCCTGTTCTGCCTCACCTTCGAGGTGGAGTTCTTCGGACGACGCGGCTACACGCCGATCGGTGAGCAGGTCGTCGACCCCGACGTGTACTCGCAGCTGTTGCGCAGCGGTGACGCGGGTGTCGAGGAGTTCCTCGATCTCGCGCACGTGAAGCCGAACACCCTCGGCAACACCCGCATGCTCAAGGTGCTCTGACACTCCTTCGCCGGTCCGTGCCGAGGGGCCTCCCCGGGTCGTGGCAGAGGATCGCTTAGCCTGGAGACATGCCTCGTCCCTCCGCCGCCGTGTACCGTCGTCGGCGACTGGTCGTCCTGATCGCGCTCGTGCTGGCCGTCGCCGCCATCGGCATCGGAGCGTGGCTTCTGATCGCGCGACCGTGGGCTGCCGCAGGCACGGCGTCCACCCCGTCTCCGACGCCGTCGACATCTCCCTCGCCCTCCTCCAGCTCCACCGCTGACGGAGAGTCGCCGACCCCCGATCCGTCAGCCGAGCAGACTCCGGCGGTCGCGCCCTGCGAGGCGGCCGACATCGAGGTCGCGGCCGTGACCGACGCCGAGACGTACGCAGCCGGCGTGCTGCCGAAGCTCTCGATCTCGCTCACGAACAAGGGCACGAAGGACTGCACGATCGACGTGGGATCGACGACCCAGTCCTTCACCATCTCCAGCGGCGCCGACGTGTGGTGGCGTTCGACCGACTGCCAGGAGAACCCGAGCAGCATGATCGCCACGCTCACGGCCGGCACGACCGTCACGAGCAAGGACCCGGTCACCTGGGATCGCACGCGTTCGAGCGTCGAGACCTGCGCGCAGGAGAACCGACAGCGGGCACCGGGCGGGGGAGCCTCGTACCACGTCGAGGTCTCGATCGGCGGGTTCACGAGCCCGTCGAGCGCGCAGATCCTGCTCTACTGAGTCGTGCCGGATCGCGCTCCGCTGAGTTCGAAGGGATCCCGGTGAACCTCGTCGGAAATCGTTGCGAATCGGCGGATCTCGCACGAAACGGAGCGACATCGGCGGTCATCCCCCCGCGATGCTGACATCCGTGGGTCTTTGGGATACCATAGAAGCGACTCTCCGCATTAGCGGCACCAAGCCATCCCCAGTGGCGTCGAACTACAGCGTCCCCAGCGCTTCGACACCGCCGCCCGAGAGTCCGAGGGCCCTCTCGAGTACCCCAGTCCCCAATGTGGGACTCGAGAGGGCCCCAATCGTATCCACGGCCGAATCGGTGCTCTGCGCGTTGCGCCGTGAATAAGCTGGACACATGGCAGCGAAGAAGGCGAAGTCCGCGAAGAACAAGCCCGCACCCGAGGACTTCCGGTCGGATGCTCTGGCACAGGCCCTGGAGAAGCAGGACGTCGCCGCGGTCGCTCTCGCTCTCCGTCACGGCACCACCGTCGTGCCGCTGATCAAGCCCGGGGCGCGTGACAACCCGCTCGACAGCGGCGAGGTGTGGACATACCGTGACCCGAAGACCGGTGACCTCGCGCTGCTGCTGTTCAGCGACGCGAAGAACAAGCCGGCCAATCTGCCGCCGGGCGTGGGCATCTACAGCGCGGAGTGGCTGCGGAAGTTCCTCGCGGCGCATCCGATCACCACGGTCTTCCTCGACATCGCAGGGCCCCACCCGATGCAGGCGGACCCCGCCGAACTGCTCAAGGCGCTCGACGCCTGAGACCAGCTTCCCGTCGGCGCGGTACCGGTCAGAACGGCGGGATGTCGCGGTCGGCGCGGCGTGAGGTGTTGCGCGCCCGCACATCGCCGAGCGCGGCGCGGAGCGTCTTCGAGCGATCGTCGACCACCTGCTCGTAGCCGAGACGCGCAGCCTCGGACCGCCGCTGTGCCGCCTGGGTCACCGGACGGATCTCGCCCGCGAGACTGAGCTCGCCCACCGCCGCGACGGTGCGCGGCACCGATATCTGTTGGATGGAACCGGCCACGGCGATGGCGATCGCAAGGTCGGCTGCCGGTTCGGTGAAGCGCACGCCGCCGACCGTCGACACGTACACGTCGAGGCTGCCGGTGGGCACGCCTGCGCGCCGTTCGAGGATCGCCAGCACCATCGCCACCCGTGAGGAGTCGAGGCCGTGCACGATGCGGCGAGGATTCGGTGCGTTGCTGGGAACCGTCAGCGCCTGCACCTCGACAGGGAGCGCACGTCGTCCTTCGAGCGAGATCGCGACGCAGGTACCCGGCTCGGTGGCCCCTTGCGAGAGGAACAGCCCCGAGGGGTCGGGCACCTCGGCGATGCCGTCTCCGGTCATCTCGAAGCAGCCGACCTCGTCGGTGGGGCCGAAGCGGTTCTTGAGCGCGCGGATGAAGCGCAGCGAGGTCTGTCGGTCGCCCTCGAAGTGGCAGACGACGTCGACCAGGTGCTCGAGCACGCGGGGACCGGCGACCTGACCGTCTTTCGTGACGTGGCCGACGATGATGATCGGCAGATCGCGGTCCTTGGCGATGCGGATCAGGGTGGCCGCGACCTCGCGCACCTGGCTCGGCTGCCCGGCGGCACCGTCGATCAGCGACGACGAGACGGTCTGCACCGAGTCGACGATCACCAGCTGGGGCTTGACCTCGTCGATGTGGCCGAGGATCGTCGCCAGATCGGTCTCGCTGGCGAGGTAGAGCTCGTCGTGCAGGGCGCCGGTGCGTTCGGCGCGCAGGCGCACCTGGCCAGGGGACTCCTCGGCGCTCGCGTAGAGCACGCGCCGCCCGCCGCGCGCGGCCTGGGCGGCGACCTCGAGCAGCAGCGTCGACTTGCCGACGCCCGGCTCTCCGCTGAGCAGGATGGCGGCGCCGGGCACGATGCCGCCGCCGAGCACACGGTCGAACTCGCCGACGCCGCTCGAGCGCCGCGGAGCATCCTGCGTCGTGATCTGCGTGATGGGCCGAGCGGCACGGTCGGCCGTCGGGGCGACGGGGCCGACGCGACGGAGGATGCCGGTCTGCGCCGCCTGTTCCTGCACCGTTCCCCACTGCTGACACTCGCCGCAGCGGCCGACCCACTTCGCGGTCGTCCACCCGCATTCCGTGCACACGTACGCGGGAGGAGCGGGTTTCCGGGTGGCCATGCCCCCAGGCTATCGCCGGCATCAGACATCCCTATCGGCCAGGTGTTTATTCACGGCCATACCTCTCGGCAAACTCGCAGCGTCGCGGGATACTGGGTTCATGGCCAACGGCGGGCCCGTGTGCGGGCCGATCTCGAGCTACTCCCGGGTGCAGATCCTGCACTTGCTCTTCGAAGCGGGAAGTTCGCAGACCCGAGGAGAGCTCTCGATCACCGAACTGTGCGACGCCACGGGGCTCCACGCCAACACGGTTCGCGAGCACCTGCAGCGCCTGATCGAGGGCGGCTACGTGATCCCCACGATCGAGCACCGCACCACGAGAGGGCGGCCGCGCACGCTGTACAGCGCCGCCACCGGGGCGCCGGGAGCTTCCAGTCCGGTGGCGCGGGACAAGGCCAAGGCCGCTGCGCGCCGTGGGGACCTGATGCGGAGCATGCTCCCGGATGCCGTGGCGTCCGGACTCGGCCGAGAAGCCACCTATCAGCTCGACGCGCTCGTGGAGCACCTCGAGGAGAGCGGCTTCGAGCCCGTCCTCGACGACCGTCGGCTCACCGTCGACCTCAGCCCGTGCCCGCATGCCGCCGGACGATCGGAAGACCGCCCGATGCTGTGCCGCGTGCACCTCGAACTCATGCAAGGCGTCCTGAACGAGGCAGGCGGACCACTCGAAGCCGAGTGCGTACGCGATGCTGTCCTCCCGTCGGACTGCACCGTGCAGCTGCGCGACACCACCGCGCCGCTGGTCGAGGGAACGCTGCGTCACAGCACGAAGCAGCGGCACCACAGAACAGGAGTCGTGCATGGAATGGCTTGATCCGCTCGCTCTGGCCCGATGGCAATTCGGGCTGACGACCGTCTACCACTATCTCTTCGTGCCGCTCACGATCGGCATGGCGCTGGTCGCGGCGATCTTCCAGACCGCGTGGGTGCGCACCGGCAAGGTGCAGTACCTGCACCTGACCCGCTTCTTCGGCAAGATCTTCCTGATCAACTTCGCCATGGGCGTGGTCACCGGCATCGTGCAGGAGTTCCAGTTCGGCATGAACTGGTCGGACTACTCCCGCTTCGTCGGCGACGTCTTCGGTGCTCCGCTCGCATTCGAGGGACTGCTGGCCTTCTTCTTCGAGGCGACCTTCATCGGGTTGTGGATCTTCGGCTGGGACAAGCTCCCGCAGAAACTGCACCTCGCCACGATCTGGTGCGTCTCGATCGGCAGCATCCTTTCGGCGTACTTCATCATCGCCGCCAACGCCTTCATGCAGAACCCGGTGGGCTACACGTTCAACGAGGCGACCAACCGCGCGGAGCTGACCGACTTCTGGGCGCTGCTGACCAACCCGGTCGCGCTCGCCGCGTTCCCGCACACGATCTTCGGCGCGTTCATGTTCGCCGCCGGTGTCGTCATCTCGGTCTCGGCCTGGCACCTGTCCCGCGGTCAGCACTTCGACACCATGCGCATCTCGCTGAAGTTCGGGCTGTGGGCCATGATCGTCTCCACCGCGGGCGTCGTGCTCACGGGCGACCAGCTCGGCCTCGCGATGTACGCCGCGCAGCCGATGAAGATGGCCGCCGCCGAGGCGACCTTCAACACGGTGTGCGGGCCGGATGCCTCGTTCAGCATCTTCACGCTCGGCACACCGGACGGCAGCTCCGAGCTGTTCTCGATCCGCGTGCCGTATCTGCTCTCGCTGCTGTCGACGCACACGCTCGACGCGTGCGTGCACGGCATCAACGACCTCAACGCCGAGTACGCCCAGACGTACGCCTCCACCGGTCTGACCGACTTCGCCCCGATCCTGTGGATCACGTACTGGGCCTTCCGCTGGATGATCGGCCTGGGCATCGCTGCAGCGCTCGTCGCCGTCGCGGGCCTCTGGGTCACCCGCAAGGGCGCCAAGAAGCCGGTCGCACCGTGGATGTGGAAGGTCGCGATCTGGTCGTTCCCGCTCGCGCTGGCCGCCAACATCATGGGCTGGGTCTTCACCGAGATGGGAAGACAACCCTGGATCGTGTTCGGGCTGATGACCACGCAGGACGGCGTCTCGCCGGGCGTCAGCGGCCTCGAAGTGCTGATATCGCTCATCGCGTTCACGGCGATCTACGCGGCGCTCGCCGTCGTCGAGATCCGCCTCATCATCCGGGCCGCCCAGAAGGGGCCCGACACCGAAGAGAAGCCGCATGACGAGACGGCCCAGCTGCCGTCGGTCGTCTACTGAGAGGGAGGAGCATCATGGATCTCGCAACACTCTGGTTCTTCATCGTCGCCTTCTTCTTCGTGGGCTACTTCGTGCTCGACGGCTTCGACTTCGGTGTCGGCATGTCCCTTCCGTTCCTCGGCAAGAACGACGTCTCGCGCCGACAGGTCATCAACACGATCGGCCCGGTCTGGGATCTCAACGAGACCTGGGTCATCGTGGCCGGCGCTGTGCTGTTCGCGTCGTTCCCCGAGTGGTACGCCACGCTGTTCAGCGGCTTCTACCTGCCGCTGCTGCTGATCCTGCTCGCGCTGATCCTGCGCGGTGTCTCGTTCGAGTACCGACACCAGCGTGACAGCGCGAAGTGGAAGGCCGGCTTCGACCGGATGATCGTCATCGGCTCGGTCGTTCCCGCGCTGCTGTGGGGCGTCGCGTTCGGCAACATCGTGCAGGGCGTGGCCATCGATGAGAACCACATCTACGTCGGCGGGTTCTTCGCCCTGCTGAACCCGTACGCACTGCTGGTCGGCGTCACCACGCTGCTGCTCTTCTTCCTGCACGGCGTGCTGTTCGTGGCGCTCAAGACCGATGGTCAGGTGCACGAGGACGCGCAGAAGCTCGCGAAGAAGGCCGCCATCCCGACGATCCTCGTCGCAGCCGCGACGGTGATCTGGACGGTCGCGATCGCGATGGGCCGTGAGGCTCCGCTGCTCTGGCTGGTCATCGGCGCCGGCGCGCTCGCGGCGGTCAGTCTGATCGCGGCTGTCGGGCTCTCCATGGTCCGTCGCGACGGGTGGGCGTTCTTCTCCGGGATGCTCACGGTGCTGTTCGCCGTGGTCATGCTCTTCTCCGCGCTGTTCCCGTACGTGATGCCGTCGACGATCGACCCGGCGTACAGCCTCACGATCGCCAACGCGTCGAGCACCCCGTACACACTGCAGATCATGAGCTGGACGGCCTTGATCGCGATGCCGCTCGTGCTCGCATACCAGGCGTGGACCTACTGGGTCTTCCGCAAGCGGGTCACCCGGAAGTCGATCGAGGGGGCTCCGGCACACGCGTGAAACCCGTCGATCCGAGACTGCTGAGATACGCGGGTGCCGCGAGGGGTTTCCTCGCGGCATCCGCGTTGATCGGCGTCGTCCAGACCGCGGTCACGATCGCCTTCGCGTGGCTGTTGACCGAAGCGATCACGGGGGCGCTCGCGGGGCGGGACGTCACCTCGTCGCTGCTCTGGCTGCTGCTCACGGCTCTGCTGCGAGGCCTGCTCATCGCGGCCTCTGATGCGGCGGGGACACGGGCCGCCGCCAAGACGGGGATGCAGCTGCGCACGGCGCTCGTGGCTGCGGTCGGGAAACTCGGGCCAGGGTGGCTCGCGCAACGCAACCAGACCGCGCTCGCGGTGACCGCGGGCCACGGACTCGAAGCGCTCGACGCCTACTTCGCGCGTTACATCCCGCAGCTCGTGCTGACCGTGATCGCGACGCCGGTGCTCGTCGCGGTCATGTGGTGGCAGGACTGGCCGAGCGGACTCACCGCGGTGATCACGCTGCCGCTGATCCCGCTGTTCCTCATCCTGATCGGCATGGCGACCCGCACCGTCCAGACGCGGCAGTGGCAGACGCTGCAGCGCCTCGCGGCACGCTTCGCCGACACGGTGCAGGGGCTGTCGACGCTGCGACTGTTCGGGCGCGATCGTCGCGCTGCCGACCGCATCGAGGTCACCGCGGACGAGTACCGCCGCGAGACCATGAAGGTGCTGCGGTTCTCGTTCCTGTCCGGCTTCGCGATGGAGCTGCTGGCCTCGATCGCGGTGGCTCTGATCGCGGTGTCGGTCGGCTTCCGGCTGCTGTCGGGTGATCTGACTCTCGAGGTCGGGCTGTTCGTGCTGCTGCTCGCTCCCGAGGCGTTCCTGCCCATCCGGCAGGTGGGGGTGCAGTTCCACGCTGCCGCCGAAGGGGTTGCGGCGACGGAGGACGTGTTCGAGGTGCTGGATGCGGCAGGTGAGCGCGCACGGCTGCAGGAGCTTTCGACGGATGCCGGAGGAATCGCCGTCGAAGCCCCCGGCATCCGGGAATCGGTCATGCAGGTGGAACCGGCGAAGGGCGGAAACCTCGTGGTCGAGGGTCTGCGGGTGCGCGACCTGCCGCCGGTGTCGTTCGCTGCCGGGCCGGGGACCATCACGGTCCTCGAAGGGCCGAGCGGGTCGGGGAAGTCGTCGCTGCTGGCCGCGCTCCGGGGCGCGGTCGAGTTCGAGGGGACAGCGTCCTACGGCGGCGCGGACGTGAGGGGGATCGCGCCGTCGGTGTGGCTCGCCTGGGCGGGACAGGCACCTGGCCTCACGCGCGGGACCGTGGCGGCGAACGTCACCCTCGGTGATCCTGAGCCGGACGCCGACCGGGTGCGCGATGCGCTCGACGATGCCTGCGCCGAGGGCATCGACCCCGCGCTGGAGCTCGGCGTGCAGGGAGCGGGGCTGTCGGGTGGGCAGGCGCAGCGAGTGGCTGTCGCTCGAGCCCTGTATCGCCAGGCATCGGCGTCCGGACGCGTGCTCGCACTCGATGAGCCGTCGAGTGCACTCGACCCCGAGACCGAGGACCGGCTGTGGCGATCGCTGCGCGAGAAGGCGGATGCCGGTGCGACGATCCTCCTCGTCTCCCACCGTCGGACCGCACGGGAGATCGCGGATCAGATCGTGGAGCTGGGGGTGAACGCATGACTGCACCCCGCACAACCGACACCGTGCATTCCCGCGGTCACCGGGTCGGCGCCATCCTGCGACTCGCGCAACCGCCGCTCGGCCGCTTCGTGCCGGGTCTGATCTGGGGTCTGCTCTCGGCCGCCGCCGCCGTGAGCCTGCTCGCCGTCAGCGGGTGGCTGATCGTGAGCGCATCGATCGTCGACTCGCTGGTGCCGCTGTCGATCGCCGTCGTCGGTGTGCGCTTCTTCGCCGTCTCGCGCGCGGTCACCCGCTATCTGGAGCGCCTGAGCGGACACGATGCCGCGCTGCGTCAACTCGCCTCGACCCGCGCCGACATGGTGCGCCGACTCATCCCGCTGTCGCCAGCGGGACTCGGCGCGACGGATCGCGGACAGGTGCTCGCAGCTCTCGTCGACGACGTCGAGAACCTGCAGAACCTGCCGCTGCGGGTGGTGCAGCCGCTCGGGGTCGCCGCTCTGGTCGCTGTCGGGGCCGTCGGGTTCATCGCGTTCGTATCGCCCGCCGCCGCGCTCACGCTGGCCGTGTGCCTGCTCGTCGCTGCGGCAGCCGCGATCGGTTTGGGGTGGGTGTTCGGTTCACGCGCCGAAGCGCAGGTCTCGGAACGTCGGGCCGAGCTCTCGGCGGCCCTCGTCGACTACTTCGGCAGCCTCGACGTGCTCATCGCCTATAGCGCGGAGGAGCAGGCCCGTGCACGGATCACCGCAGCGGATGCCGCGCTGCGACGCGTTGTCGACCGTGCCTCGCTCGCGCAGGCCGTAGCCGCCGGCGTGGTCTCCGCGGTCGCCGGAGTCGCTTCGGTCTGGGCGCTCGCCGCGGCGGCTCCCGGCCTCTCGGACGGCTCGATCGACGGGCCGTGGCTGGCCGTGGCCGTGCTCGTGCCGATGGTGGTGTTCGAGATCTTCGGCGCGGTGCCGATCGCCGCCGCATCGTGGCGGAGCGTGCGTTCCAGCGCGGAGCGCATCGTCGACGTGCTGCCCGAGCGGATGCCGGACGAGCTGCGCGCCGACGCGGGTGATGACGTCGAGTTCGAAGGCACCCCGGCTGTAAGCCTGCGCGACGCGCGTGCGACCTGGCCTGGCGGGACGCCCGCTCTGAGAGGCGTGGATCTCGACCTCCGACCCGGCGAACGGGTGCTGGTCGCGGGGCCGAGCGGGGCGGGCAAGAGTTCGCTCGCGGCGACCCTGGTCGGCTTCCTGCGCGTGGAGGGCGAGTATCTGGTCGGTGGTCGCGATGCCGCGGAGCTCTCGGGTCCGGCGCTGCGACGCGTGATCGGGCTGTGCGAGCAGAGCCCTCAGCTGTTCGACGAGGACATCCGCCAGAACCTGCTCTTCGCGCGGGACTCCGCCTCGGACGAAGACCTGCAGGCGGTGCTGGAGCGGGTCGGACTCGGTGACTGGGTGCGGGAGCGTGGGGGCCTCGATGCGAGGGTCGGCGACCGCGGTGCGCTGGTGTCCGGTGGCCAGGCGCAGCGGATCGCGCTCGCCAGGGCGCTGCTGCGTGGCTTCCCCGTGCTGGTCCTCGACGAGCCGACGGCGGGGGTCGATCCGGAAGCATCGAATGCCCTGCTGCGTGATCTGCTGCAGGCCGCGGGGGAGCAGTCGGTGCTGCTGATCTCGCACGTGGCGCCTCCCGAGGGGACGGTCGACCGCGTGGTGCGGATTCACGACGGCCGCACGATCTGAGGGGCAGCGAGAAGGAACCTGTGGGGAGACTCGCGGGCCGTCGCCTCAGACGTTCATGTCGACGGGCGGTTCCATCACGATGCCCTGAGCCTCGAACGCGCGACGGCGCTCCTCGATGCGGCGGTGCAGCTCGACCTGCGCATCGTCGACGAACTGCGGGTCGAGGTCGACGGTCTTCGGGTGCGGGTCGCCGTGGTTGGCGGCGATGTAGGCGTCGAGCTCGGGGCCGCTGGTCCATGACGTGATGAGCGCGTACCGCGGGGCGGTGCCGCGGTGCCAGACCGCGTGCCAGAAGCGCTGGGTGTCGACGATGATGCGCGAGCCGGCGCGCAGCGGCAGGCGGATCTCGGTCGCCGGATCGAAACGGTCGGCGCGCAGGATCAGCATCGACTCGGTGTCGTCGGAGAGGTTGAAGAACCCGCGGACGACCCAGCCGGTGCCCTCTTCGTTGAGGCGGTTGTTGTCGTCCTGGTGCAGGTTGTAGATCGCGTCGGCGTACTCGTTCGGCTGCAGCTCGATCACGCGGCAGCGTCCGATGCCGGCGCCCGGTTCCTGTGCCCGGCGTTGCAGCGTCGGGGCGACCGCGACCTGCGAGGCGACCCAGACGCCATCCTTGTCGGTGCGCGGCGGTGA
>NZ_SSDK01000030.1:0-156747 GCF_004794435.1 Microbacterium sp. K27 | reverse complement strand
TCGACCGGGCACACCGGCTCGCAGGCACCGCAGTCCACGCATTCGTCCGGGTGGATGTAGAGCGAGCGTTCGCCTTCGTAGATGCAGTCGACGGGACATTCGTCAATGCAGGCCTTGTCCTTCACATCGACGCACGGCAGGGCGATCACATAGGTCATCGCGGGGTCTTCGTCCGGGTCACGCTGTCCTCATTCGTTCGTTCGGCCCGTCTCCGAGCCACCCCTCAACCGTAAAACCTCAAGTACACTTGAGGTCAAATCGAGGGACGGCAGACGGAGGGAGAGCACGCCGGATGAGTCCGCACGCACCCGACGAGCCGCTGACGATCGGCGAGATGACCCGACGCACCGGGGTCGCCGCCTCCGCCCTGCACTTCTACGAGACGCTCGGCCTGATCGCCTCGACCCGCACGCCCGGCAACCAGCGCCGCTACGCCCGGCACATGCTGCGTCGCGTCTCGCTCATCACGGTCGCGAAGCGCCTCGGCATCCCGCTGTCGGACGTGCAGACCGCGTTCGCCGACGTGCCCCTGACCGAGACTCCGAGCCACGCCGATTGGCAACGAGCGTCGAGACGCTGGAAGCGCGAGCTCGAGAAGCGTCGCGAGGGCATCGAGCGCCTCGAGCGCGAACTGACCGGATGCATCGGCTGCGGGTGCCTGTCGATGAAGGCGTGCGGCCTGCTCAACCCCGACGACGCCCTGGGCACCCAGGGCGCCGGCCCCCAGCGCCTGCGGGACTGACGCCTCTTTCCCGCGCGGACGGTCTCTGACATGATCGCGGAAACGCCATGAAGGGACACCGCCGATGAAGAAGCTCCCCACCACCGAAGAGATCGTCAGGATCCGCCGCGACGCGCTGCTCAACCGCGCCGTCGAGGCGTACAAGTTCTTCTACCCGACGGTGTCGATGGTGCTGAACTTCGAGTCCATCGAAGAGCTCGGGGCGCCCGCCAACCGCGGTCTCCTCATCCAGCTCACCACGCCGGACCTCGTCACCCTCACCCAGAACTCGGACACCCCCTACGGACTCGGGTTGGGCGACACGACCGACGGCCCCGTCGTCGTCGAGCTCCCCGCCGGTCCGCTGATCGGCGTGATCGATGACACGAACTTCCAGTTCGTCACCAACATGGGCGTCGTCGGCGAGGACGAGGGCAAGGGCGCCAAGTACCTGTTCGTCCCCCCGGGGTACGACGGACCCCTGCCCGAGTCCGGTTACATCGTCAAGCACCCCCCGACGAACAGGTTCCTGATCTGCGCGCGCGCACCGTTCCCCGACCCGGAGAAGGGGAAGGCACTGCTGCGCACGCTGAAGGTCTACCCCTGGGCCGATGCGGAGAACCCGGCACCGAACGTGTTCGTGGACATGTCCGACCGCAAGGCCGTCGCGAACCCCTGCGTGGTCGACGGAACCATCGACTATTGGCATGCCCTCAAGCGCGCACTCGACATCGATGTGCCGTCCCCCGCGCTCTACAACCAGTACGGCATGCTCGCCGACCTCGGCCTGCGGGCAGACCGCCCCTTCGCGCCCGACGCGGAACTCGTCTCGATCCTGTCCGAGGCAGCCGAGAAGGGGAACGAGCAGCTCGTGGTGGCGGCGTTCGCCGACGACGCACCGGAACGGCTCGTCTGGCCTGACCGCAATTGGGAGTGGGTGGTCTACTCCGAGGGAGATTTCGGGTACTACGAGAAGAACTTCCTCAACCTCTCGGTGCGGGAGCGCTGGTTCTACCAGGCCACCCTCGAAACCGACAAGATGTTCATGCACAAGGAGGGCGCCGGCTCGCTCTATTGGCTCGCCGCGGTCGATGCGGACGGGGCCGCACTGGATGGGGCCACGTCGTACACGTTGACCGTTCCCGCCCCCGTGCCCGCCGCTCAGTTCTGGTCTGTCACCCTCTATGACCTCGACACCCGCTCGGAGATCAACACCCCGCAGTTCAAGCCCGTGCTGACAAGCCTGCGCGACGACCTCGCGCCCGACGGATCCGGCGGGATCACCCTTCATTTCGGTCCCGATCGACCCCGGGATGAGGTGCCATGGCTGCAGACCAACCCCGGTTCGCAGTGGTTCGCCTACTTCCGGATCTACGGCCCAGGCGCCCCCGCGTTCGACGGCACCTGGAAGCCCTCCGACTTCCAGAAGGCCTGAACCGAGCACACCGGGTCGATCGCGAGGTGCGCTCGCCCGCCGCGGCGGGTCAGCGCACCTCGAAGTCGGCGGAGAGGAGCACCTCTTCGCGGGAGCTCGGGCCGACCAGCAGCTCGAACGCGCCGGCCTCGACGATGCGGTTGCCCGCGGCGTCGACGATGGTGCAGTCGGCGACCGGCAGCTCCAGGCGTACCCGCACGGATGCGCCGGGGGTGACGTCGACCTGGCGGAAGGTCTTCAGCTCCTTGTCGGTCCAGCTCACGCTCGTCACGGAGTCGCGCACGTACACCTGCACGGTCTCGCGCACCGGCCGAGTGCCCGTGTTCGACACCGTGACGTGACCGACGATCGTGTCGGACTCCCCCAGCGTCGTCGCCTCGAGCGTCAAGTCGGAGTACTCGACCGTCGTGTACGACAGCCCTTCGCCGAACGCCCAGGCCGGTGACTGCGTGAGGTCGGCGTAGCGGTCACCGTGCTGTCCGCGGATCTGGTTGTAGTACGTCGGCTGCTGACCGACGTGGCGCGCGAACGAGATCGGCAGGCGCCCGGACGGCTCGGCCGCGCCGGAGATGATGTCGGCGAGCGCACGGCCACCCTGCATGCCGGGGTTCGCCGCCCAGATCACGGCGGCAGCCTTCGAGGCCGATGCCGGGAGCACGAGCGGCTTCGAGGCCAGCAGCACGATGACCACGGGCGTGCCGGTCGCGATGAGCGCGTCGATCAGGCCGTTCTGCCCGCCGATGAGTTCGAGCGTCGCGGTGGAGCGCCCCTCGCCGACCAGCTCGATCCGATCACCCACGACCGCGACGACGACGTCGGACTCGGAGGCCGCGGCGACGGCTTCCGCGATCATCGCGGCATCCGGCTCGCAAGCCTTCACGACCGGCGGACGCGGCTGCTTGTCGGGGAAGAACGGCCCCTGCGGGTCTTCTTCGAGAGTGAGGATGTCGGCGCCGCGGGCGTGCGTGACGGTCCAACCGTCGATCGCCTGCAGCCCGTCGAGCACGGTGGTGATCATCTCGCGCGGCTGACCGTCGAGCCAGCCCGCCTGCCCGGAGCCGCCGGCCCAGTCGCCGAGCTGCGTCTGCGCGTCGTCGGCGAGCGGACCGGTGACCGCGACCTTCAGCGCGGAGGTGGGATCGAGCGGCAGCACGCCGTCGTTCTCGAGCAGCACGAGCGAACGGCGGGCGACCTCGAGGTTCAGCTCGGCGTGCGCGGCACTGCCCACCACGGCGTCGAGTTCCGTGCCCGGCAGGCGCGGGTTCTCGAACAGGCCCAGCTCGAACTTCAGGGTCAGGATGCGGGCGGCCGCAGCGTCGAAGGCGTCCTCGGCGAGTATGCCCCGAGCGACGGCGTCGAGCGCACCCTCGAAGAAGGCCGGCGTGGTCATGATCATGTCGTTGCCCGCCCGCACGGCCGCAGCAGCCGCGTGCGTGATGTCGGGCTGGATCCGCTGCTCCCACACCATGCGCCCGACGTTGTCCCAGTCGGTGATGAGCGTGCCGGTGTAGCCCCACTCGCCGCGCAGCACATCGCTGAGCAGCCAGTCGTTGGTCGTGATCGGCACTCCGTCGGTGGTCTGGTAGCCGAGCATGAACGTGCGGCACCCCTCGCGGGCGACGCGCTCGAACGGCGGCAGGAACCAGGAGATCAGCTTGCGCCGTGAGATGTCGGCCTCACTCGCGTCGCGCCCGCCCTGGGTCTCGGAGTACCCGGCGAAGTGCTTGGCGGTCGCGAGGATCGCGGTCGGGTCGTCGAGTCCGTCGCCCTGGTAGCCGCGCACCATCGCCGAGGCCAGCTCGCCGATCAGGAACGGGTCTTCGCCGAAGGTCTCGTCGATGCGGCCCCAGCGCAGATCGCGGGCGATGCACAGCACCGGCGAGAAGGTCCAGTGGATGCCGGTCACTGCGACCTCTTCGGCCGTCGCGCGGGCGACGCGTTCGACGAGGTCGGAATCCCACGATGCGGCCATGCCGAGCTGCGTCGGGTAGATCGTCGCACCGGGCCAGAACGAGTGGCCGTGGATGCAGTCCTCTCCCACCAGCAGCGGGATGCGGAGCCGGGTCTGCGCGGTGAGCTCGTTCGCCCGCAGGATGCGCTCGGGCGAGGTGTGCAGGATCGATCCGGCGTGACGGCGGGCGATGTGGTCGTCGATGTCGTCGCGGGCATCGAGCTGGAGCATCTGCCCGACCTTCTCCTCCAGCGTCATGCGGCTGAGGAGGTCGGCCACCCGCTCGGGGATCGAGAGTGCGGGGTCCTGGTACGGGAGCTGGGTGGTCAGGGTCTGAGAGGTCATCACTTCGTGTTCTGGGTCGAGTTCGGGGTCGAGTTCGGGGTCGAGGTCTTCGAGGAATCGGAGGCGTCCGGCGAGGTCGCCGACGTTACGGGATCGGAGGTCGTCTTCGGCAGGGGCACGCTGCGGACGGCCGTGACGGCGTCGTTTACGTTCAGCCCCTTCTTCTTCATCGCCCTGGCCCGCTCGCCGGCCGAGCGCAGGCGCGGGTTGACGTATTCGTCGATGCCGAAGTTGATGAGAGAGAGGGCCACACCGATGATCGCGATGCAGAGCCCTGCGGGCACGTACCACCACCACAGACGCGGGAAGGCGCCGTTCTGCTGCGCCCAGAACAGGATCGTGCCCCAGTTCAGATTGCTCACCGGGATCACCCCGATGAACGCCAGCGTGGTGAGGCCGAGGATCGCGGCGGTCACGGTGCCGACGAAGCTCGACGCGATGAGCGCCATGAGGTTCGGCAGCATCTCGACCGTGATGATGCGGCGCAGCGGTTCGCCGTTCGCGCGTGCCGCCTGGATGAAGTCGCGGTTGCGCAGCGACATGGTCTGCGCGCGCAGCACGCGAGCGCCCCAGGCCCACCCGGTGATGCCGAGCACCGCGGCGATCACGATCAGCGGCGGGTTCTCGAACTGCGAAGCGATGATGATGATGAGCGGGATGCCGGGGATCACCAGGAACACGTTCGTCAGCGCCGAGAGCGACTCGCTCTTCCAGCCGCGCACGTAGCCGGCGATCACACCGATGGTGATCGCGATGATCGTGGCGATGAAGGCGGCGAGGAAGCCGACGACGATCACACCGCGGGTGCCGTAGATGATCTGACTCAACACGTCCTCCCCCATGTGCGTCGTGCCCAGCCAGTGCTCCCAAGAGGGCGGTTGCCGCAATGCCGTGCGATCCTTCTGCGTCGGCCCGTAGGGTGAGATCCACGGCGCGAGGATCGCGATGAGCACGAACACGCCGAGGATGATGAGCCCGGCGATCGACTTGGGGTTGCGGAACATCGCGAACGCCTGGGCGAGCTGCGACCAGAACGTCTTGCGAGGTGGAGCGCCCGCCGGTGGGGTGCGCAGGGTCGCGGTCTCCGGCATGCCGGAGACGACGGCCGACCCGTCGGGCGCGGTGCTCGCTGCGGTGGTGGGAACGGTCATGTCAGGACTCCATCTGGCGCGTGCGCGGGTCGAGGTAGGCGTAGACGACATCCGCGAGGATGTTGGCCACGAGCACCGACAGCGTGATCACGAGGAACACGCCCTGCATGAGAGCGAAGTCCTTGGCGTTGGTCGCGTCGAGCAGCAGCTTGCCGACGCCCGGATAGCTGAACACCATCTCCATCACGATCGTGCCGCCGACGATGAAGCCGATCGACAGCGCGAAGCTCTGGATCTGCGGCAGCACGGCGTTGCGAGCGGCATAGCCCCAGAGGACGCGCTTGTTGGGCATGCCCTTGGCCTGAGCCACGGTGATGTAGTCGTCGTCGAGCACGGTCAGCATCATGTTGCGCATGCCGAGCACCCATCCGCCGAGCGAGGCGACCACGATCGTCAGCGCCGGCAGCGTGCCGTGCATGATCACCTGGCCGATGAAGTCGAAGCTCCACTCCGGGGATTGACCCTTGTCGTACGCGTGCGATGAGGGGAACCACTTCAGGGTCGAGGAGAAGATCGCGATCGCGATGAGTCCGAGCCAGAAGTACGGGATCGTGTTGAAGAAGGTCGTCACCGGGATGATCGCGTCGAGCTTGCTGCCGCGCTTCCAGCCGACGACGGCCCCGGCGATCGTGCCGATCGTGAAGGAGATGATGGTCGCGATGCCGACGAGACCCAGCGTCCACGGGAGGGCGGCGGCGAGCACCTCCGCCACGGGCCGCAGACCGTGCAGGGTCGAGATGCCGAGGTCTCCGCGCAGCAGCATCCCCCAGTACTCGAGGTACTGCTGCCAGATCGACTTGTCGGTGTCGATACCGAGCAGGATGCGCAGCGCATCGGCGGCCTCGGGGCTCACGTTGCGGTTGCGCGCGAGGTAGGAGCTGACCGCGTCGCCCTTCATGAGGCGCGGAAGGAAGAAGTTGATGGTGATGGCCGCCCACAGGGTGAACAGGTAGAAGGCGGCTCGGCCGGCGAAGAAGCGCCACGGCACACGTCGGCGTCCGCGTTCCGCCGCGGTGGCGGTGGTGCCGACCTCCAGGGCGTCGCGGGCGACCAGGTCGTTGTCGTCGAGCTGGGGGAATGCGGTGCTCACAGGGTGCCTCCGTTCGATGCGTCCTGCGCGAAGAACGTGTCCGGGTCGGGGGAAGCGGATCGCAGTTCCCGCGTGTACGGGTCCTGCGGGTTGAGGATCACGTCGTCGGCGGCGCCGTACTCCACGACGCGGCCCTGGTTGAGGACCATGATCTCGTCGCTGAAGTGGCGGGCGGTCGCGAGGTCGTGCGTGATGTAGAGCACGCCGAGTCCCTCTTCGCGCTGCAGATCGGCGAGCAGGTTCAGCACGCCGAGGCGGATCGACACGTCGAGCATCGAGACGGGCTCGTCGGCGACGAGGAGCGAAGGGCGGGAGGCCAGGGCGCGGGCGATGGCCACGCGCTGCCGCTGGCCACCGGACAGCTCGTGCGGGCGTCGATCGATCACCGCGTCCGCGTCCAGGCGCACGCGCGCGAGGAGCCGGCGCACCTCGTCCTCCGTCTGCTTCTTCGGCACGACGTCGTCGAGACGGACCGGCCGCTCCAGGTGATAGCGGATCGAGTGGTACGGGTTGAGCGAGGCGAACGGATCCTGGAACACCATGCGCAGCTGCTGCCGGTACTTCCGGAGCCCCTTGCCGCGACGAGGGATGGGCGTGCCGTCGAGCAGCACCTCTCCGCTGGTCGGGGTCTCGAGCTGGGTGAGGATCTTCGCGATCGTCGACTTGCCGCTCCCGGACTGGCCGACCAGCCCGATCGTGCGCCCGGAGGTCAGGGTGAAGCTCACGTCGTCGAGGGCCTTGATCTGGCCCGCCCCGCGCACGTTGTAGGCCTTGGTGACACCGCGGAATTCGAGGGTGGTCATCGCACCAGCACCCCTCTCTCCCCGGTGAGCCGGGGGAACGACGACAGCAGTGTCTTCGTGTACTCGTGCTCGGGCTGCGTCCAGATGCGTTCCGCGGTCGCGAGCTCGATGATCTCGCCCTCCCGCATGATCGCGATCCGGTCGCTGATCTCCAGGAGCAGCGGAAGGTCGTGGGTGATGAAGATCACCGAGAAGCCGAATTCGTGCCGCAGCTGCGAGATCTGCTTGAGGATCTCCCGCTGGACCAGCACATCGAGGGCGGTCGTCGGCTCGTCCATGACCATCAGCTGCGGACGCAGCGCGAGGGCCATCGCGATCATCACGCGCTGGCGCATGCCGCCGGACAGTTCGTGCGGGAAGGAGCGCACGCGCTGGCGTCCGACCTTCACGATCTCCAGCAGCTCCTCGGCTTCGGCGCGCCGCTGCTTGCGGTTCATGTCCGGGCGGTGGATCTCGAAGACGTCCTCCAGCTGCGAACCGATCGTCGCCACCGGGTTGAGGGCGTTCATCGCCCCCTGGAACACCATCGAGACCTTGTCCCAGCGGAACCGCTGCATGGCATCCACGCCGAGGGCGTTGATGTCGATGTCGACCCCGGTCACATCGTGGAAGGTCACACTGCCGCCGGTGATGACCGCGGGTGCCCGGAGCAGGCGCTGCACACCGTAGGCGAGCGTGGTCTTGCCGCATCCGCTCTCACCGGCGAGACCGAGGATCTCGCCGCGCTGCAGTTCGAGGGTGACGTTCTTCACCGCCTCGACGGGCGGATCGACGTCGTACACGACCGAGAAGTCGCGCACGCTGAGCAGGGGGTCTGGCATGGGGGTGTCCTTCGTCGACCTGATCAGGGGAGCCCGCACCGTCACCGAGGCGGGCTCCCCTGCAGGATGCTGCTTACTCGGCGGGCTTCAGCTTCGTGAGGATCTGCACGATGTTCTGCTGAGTCGGGTCGGCAGACGCGTACGGGTCCTCTTCCGAAGGCCATCCGACGTAGTTGCGGGTGTTGAACTCGCCCAGCAGCGGGTGCGCGCCCAGCGGGATGGCCGGCACCTGCTCGGAGAAGATCGTCTGCAGCGTGTCGACCGCGGCGGTGCGCTCCTCGTCCGACGAGGCGTTGGCGTAGGAGTTCAGCGCGGCCGTCGCCGTCGGGTCGTCGAAGCGACCGAAGTTGAAGCCGGCCTTCCCGTCCGAGATCCATCGCGGGTCCATGGTCGAGGTGTACAGGCCGTAGGCCGTGCCACTGTCCTCGAGCCAATGGATGATCGCGGAGAACGTGCCGTTGTCGCGCGGGTCCGCCCAGCCGCCCCAGTCGGGCATGTCGATCTTGACCTCGGCACCGATGGCCTCCGTGACATCTTCGGCGATCAGCTCCTGCGCGGTGTTCCAGTCGCTCCAGCCGGAGGGGACGGAGAGCGTGAACGAGACGGGTGTGCCGTCGGGGTCGATCAGCGCGTCGTCCTTCCAGGTGTACCCGGCGGTGGTGAGCAGGTCACGGGCCTTCTCGGCGTCGACCGCGTACTCCTTGCCCTGGAACTCGGGCTGGATCTCGTCGTCGAGGATCGAGGAGAGTCCCGTCACCGACCAGACGGCCTCGCTGGCGCCTTCGCGGGCGATGTCGACGTAGGCGTCGCGGTCGATCACCCAGGCGAGCGCCTGACGGAAGGCCGGGTCGTCGAACGGCTTCTGCTGCAGGTTCATGAACAGCGTCGCGGAACCGGTGGTGGGAGCCGCCCAGAACTTGTTGTGCTCGGGATCGGCCGAGAGGAACTGCTCCTCGATCTGCGGGATGAACGCCTGCGCCCAGTCGGCGTCGCCGTTCGCGAGGGCCGTGGTGAGCGCGGTGTTGTCGCCGTACGAGACGTAGTGCAGCTCGGGCACGGCCAGGTCGCCGCCCCAGTAGTCGTCGCGGGCGTCGAGCGTGACCGACTCGGTCGACCAGTTCGAGAGGACGTAGGGTCCGGTACCCACCAGGTCGTCGCCCTTGACGGGGTCGGTGGCCGGGTCGTCGAGGTTCTCCCAGATGTGCTTCGGGACGATCGGCACGTGCAGGGCGCGGGCCTGGTTGACGTACTTCGACGCGGCGAAGGTCAGCACGACCTTGTCGCCGTCGACGGCAGCGCCGTCGAGCTGGAGGCCCGCGGTGTCGAGGGCGGGGGTGGAGGCGAGCTCGTAGGAGTAGACGATGTCTTCGGCGGTGAAGGGCTCGCCGTCGCTCCAGGTGACGTCGGCGCGAGGAACGACAGTGAGCACCGTGTAGTCGTCGTTCCATTCCAGGCTGTCAGCGAGCCACGGGGTGACGCCGCGGTCGCCGGTCTGGTTCACGAGGGCGAGGGTCTCGAAGATCACCTTGCCGTAGCCGTACTTCGAGGCGGACGAGTCGCCGACGAAGGGGTTGTTGGATTCGGTGGTGATCGCGCCATCGGGCTTCGCGATGGTGAGGGATGCGGAGCCGGCGCCATCGTCGGATCCACCGCCAGCCGAGCATCCGGCGAGGGCCGATACGCCGAGGGCGGTGATCGCGGTCGCGGCGATCAGAGACTTTCTGAGCTTCATTGCTTCTCCTAGGGCACGGGTCTTTGTGCTGCGTCGCCGGAGGACGGGAGTCCACCGACTGTCGTGATTTGCTTACTGTCGAGAAAGTAAGCTCTCGTGAGGTTACCGAGTAGTAAGTTTGATCGCAAGCACAGCCCGACGATGGAGAGGAGGCCGCGGTGGTAGACAGCGACCAGACAGTGCGCGTGCGCCCGGCGACCCTCGCGAAACGCGAGCAGATCCTCAAAGCGGCCGTCGAGATCTTCGGCAACAAGGGCTCGACCAACGGCACTCTGGCCGACGTGGCCGAGCAGGTCGGCATCACCCACGCCGGCGTCCTGCACCACTTCGGCTCGAAGCAGAAGCTGCTGCTCGAGGTTCTCGCCTATCGCGACCAGGCCGACGTCGCCGAGCTCGCCGAGAAGCACATCCCGGACGGACCTGAGCTGTTCCTGCACCTGGTGCGCACGGCGTTCGCGAACGAGAAGCGGCCCGGCATCGTGCAGGCCTACACGGTTCTGTCCGCCGAGTCCGTGACCGACGACCATCCCGCGCGGCACTTCTTCGAGGACCGCTACACGACCCTGCGTCGAGAGGTCACGGCGGCGTTCCACGAGCTGTGCGCCCAGGAGGGTGTGCGCGATCCCGACACGATCGCCGCAGCCGCCGCCGCGATCCTCGCGGTGATGGACGGTCTGCAGCTGCAATGGCTCCTGCACCCCGACGTCGTCGAGCTCGGCGGAGCCAGCGAATTCGCGATCCAGGCGATCGTGAACGCCGTGCTGCACCCCGGGCCGGCGCTGCCGACGTACGTGCACCCCGCCTGATCCGTCGATCGCGGGCCCTCGGCAACGACCGCCGGCCCGGCTAGGCTCGGGCCATGACGATCGACCTCGAAGCGCTCTACATCGACCTGCACCAGCATCCTGAGCTCTCGTTCCAGGAGACGCGCACCGCCGGCATCGCCGCCCAGCACCTGCGCGATCTGGGGCTCGAGGTCGAGGAGGGCGTCGGGGTGACCGGCGTGGTCGGAGTGCTGCGCAACGGCGAAGGCCCGGTCGTCTGGGTGCGAGCCGACATGGACGCACTGCCCGTCGAGGAGCAGACCGGCCTGTCGTACGCGAGCACGGCGAAGGGCGTCGACCCCGCGGGCACCACCGTTCCCGTCATGCACGCGTGCGGCCACGACATGCACGTCACGGCCATGGTCGGTGCGGTCGAGAAGCTCGTCGCCGAGAGATCCGACTGGTCGGGCACCCTCGTCGTGCTGATCCAGCCCGCCGAGGAGTACGGTGCCGGAGCGCGCGCGATGCTCGACGACGGGATCCTCGACCGCTACCCGAAGCCCGACGTGGTGCTCGGCCAGCACGTGACCCCGTTGCCCGCCGGCGTGATCGGCGTGCGCAGCGGCACGCAGATGGCCGCCTCCGACGGACTCACCGTGACCCTGCACGGCCGCGGCGGACACGGCTCGCGACCGCACGCCACGATCGACCCGGTCGTGATGGCCGCCGCCACCGTGATGCGCCTGCAGACCATCGCCTCGCGCGAGATCGACCCGCAGGGCGTCGCGGTCGTGACGGTCGGCTCGATCCACGCGGGCCTCAAGAACAACATCATCCCCGCCGAGGCGAAGCTCGAGCTCAGCCTGCGCTATCCGAACGAGGAGACGCGCGACAAGGTGCTCGCGAGCGTCGAGCGCATCGTGCGGGCGGAGGCCACGGCCTCGGGGGCCGAGCGGGAGCCCGAGATCCGCACCGACCACACCCTCCCGGCCACCATCAACGACGAGGACGCCACCGTCCGGGTGACCGCGGCGCTGCAGCGCGCCCTGGGCGAGGCGGCCGTGATCGACCCCGGCATGTTCACCGGCAGCGAGGACGTCTCCTGGTTCGCCCGCGACGCCGGGGCACCCCTCGTGTTCTGGTTCTGGGGCGGGATCGACCCCGCCCGGTTCGCCGAGGCGGTCGCCGCGGGCCGCCTGGGCGAGGACGTCCCCACCAACCATTCGCCGTTCTTCGCACCGGAGATCCACCCGACGATCGAGGTCGGCGTCACCGCGCTGTCGGCCGCCGCCCGGGAGTTCCTCGCGTAGAGGGCCGGGGCGATGCGCTCACCCCGGACATGACGATGGCGGGGACGACTTGGAGTTCGTCGAGTTGGTCACGTCGGTAGTGCTTGCGGGCTGATCCGTGCAGTTCAGGCAACGTGTGCCCACTCCCGCACCGCGGCGCGAATCGCCTCAGAGCGCGTGGCGATGCCCTCGGCCTCAGCGCGCGCCGTCAGGGCAGCGATGGTGGTTGCGTCGAGCCGGACCGGAATTACCACGCCGGGCCCATCGCCCACGGTCGGTCGACCTCGACGCGGCTTGGGAAGTGTCGACAGGTCATAGCCGGCCTCGGCCTCATCTGCCCACGCCTGGATCTGCTCGTCGGTCACGGGCCTGCCGTTCAACAGGTGCTCGCTCATGCCATTGGCGTATACGAAAATCACCGATTTGTGTATACGAATAAGAAGCCGTCGCGGCCCCGCACCGCGGATCAGCCTCCGAAGTCCCGAAAGCCGTCGGTCGATAGGCTTCGGCCATGTTGGTTCGAAGAGCGACAACAGCAGACATCGATCGGCTCAGCGCCCTCAACGCCGGGGTCCAACTGCTACACGCGGAGGGGAGACCCGATCTTTTCAGAGAGCCAGAACCGGAGGCGCTGCGTGCGTTCCTCGCCGAGCAGCTAGCTGAGGGTGCGATCGTCCTCATCGCGGACGTGGACGGCGCGGTCGGCGGCTACATACTCGCCGAGGTCAACGCGCGACCTGCGAATCCGTTCCGTCACGCGTCCAAGAGCCTGTATGTGCACCACATCGCTGTCGACCCCGGCCAACGGCGACAAGGCGTCGGTCAGCAACTGATGGACGCTGCCGTCGCCATCGGGCGCGCAGAGGACGTAGATGCGGTGAGACTCGATTCGTGGTCGTTCAACCACGACGCGCACACGTTCTTCGAGGCAATGGGGTTCACTCCGATCAACGTGGTCTTCGAGCGGCGTCTTCGCTAGTCGGCCGAAGCCGAAGGATCCCCGTTCCGCCGCACTGTCGGCCGGTCGAGGACCGTGTTGTCCCAGACCCAGGTCGCCCGCTCCTGCGGTCGGGCCTCCGCGACGTACAGACGCTGCCCACCGACGTACCGGCGGTTGGACGGCGCCTCCGGATCGGGGTCGTGGCTCCCCGGGAATCGGGCGTTGCCCCGGGGGACGCTGACCTCGAACGGCGCATGGACCCAGACCGTGGCATCCCACACGGCGGCGATTTCGGGGCGCTGGAGAAAGATCCCGTCGACGAGGACGACCCCCGTCGGAGGGACGGCGATCGGTGCAGGGTCGACGGGTTCGTCACGACCGACGTCCCAGACAGCCGGCGTGATCGCCCCGTGCGCGCGCAGGGAATCGACGACACAGGCGCGGAACGCGTCGTATCGGTAGGAACCGGAGTAGAAGCCCTCCGGTCCTGTGCCCGCTGCGATGCGCTCGGCCTTCGGGCGATGGAATCCGTCGATGCTCACGCCGACGACCGGCCGGCCTTCGCGTCGTCGAGCCTGTGCTGAGAGTTCGTGAGAGAGATGCGTCTTCCCTGCGCCGTCGAAGCCGTCGAGCGCCACCAGGATCCGATCGTCTGGACGGAGACTCTCGATCTCGTCCCAGAGCTGCGACAGCACTGCCGAGCGTGATTGCGTGGTGCGCACGGGCCCGGTCAGCCGCCGATCGCGTTCATCCCGCGGGCCGGCTGCAGGAAGGAGGGGTCGTCGATCGCGTGCCCCGGCAGCTTGCCGTGCACGCACGAGCGCAGCAATGTGGCGATCTCGTCGGCGCGCTCCCCGGGCGCAGCGGCCGACTCACCGCGCAGCAACCCGGTCAGGTCGTACTCGGCGAGCGAGAAGAGGCAGTTGCGCAGCTGGCCGTCGGCGGTCAGCCGCAGGCGGTCGCAGGCGCCGCAGAACGGGGCCGTGACCGAGGCGATCACACCGACCTCATGCGGGCCGCCGTCGATCCGCCACTTCTCGGCGGGTGCGCCTCCCCGACCCTCGACCGGATCGAGACGCCAGCGTTCCCCGAGCGACGCGAGGATCTCCTCGCGCGTGACCATCGAGGCCCGGTCCCAGGTGTGTCCGGCGTCGAGCGGCATCTGCTCGATGAATCGCAGTTGCGCGCCGACGCTCATCGCGAACTCCACCAGGTCGACCAGCTCGTCGTCGTTGACGCCGCGCATCGCGACCGCGTTGAGCTTGAGCGGGCGGAGCTCGGATGCCGCAGCCGCCGCGATGCCCTCGAACACATCGTCGAGGCGGTCGCGCCGGGTCAGGTCGGCGAAGCGCTGACGATCGACCGTGTCGATGCTGATGTTGAGGCGAGTGAGCCCGGCATCGATCAGGGCCGGGAGCTTCTGGGCGAGGCTGATGCCGTTGGTGGTCATCGCGACCTCGACGGGGCCCTCCTCCCCCTCGATGCGGGAGATTCGCCTCACCACCTCGACGATGTCGGTCCGCAGCAGCGGCTCGCCGCCGGTGAGCCGGAAGGTGCGTATGCCGAGGGCCGCGGCCACCTCGGCCACCTCGACGATCTCGTCGGTGGAGAGGATGCTCGTGCGGGCGAGCCACTCGTTGCCCTGCTCGGGCATGCAGTATGTGCAGCGCAGGGAGCAGCGATCGGTGAGCGAGATGCGCAGATCGCGATGCACCCGGCCGTGCGTGTCGACGAGACCTCCGCCGATTCCTGCGAGAGAGGCGGCCTGCGGAGACGGATCGACGCGCGGCGCGCGCACACCGATCACGACCGGTACGGCCGCCATGGCGCTTCCCCACTCCCCGTCATCTTTTGAGAGTAACCCGCGACGACCGGGGCAGGGCCGGTTTCGTGGCGACGACCGGCAGATTGCCAGTGTCCGGAAGCGTCGGCGGCGACTTCGTCAGAGCACGGGCACGAAGCTCACGTGCGCGGGGTCTACCCGCAGGTGGACCGCATCTCCCGGCGCGAGCCCGGCAGCGTCGGCGAGGGAGACATCGACGGCGCATCCCGCGGTCTGCACGCGCACACCGGCGAGGGTGGGCTCGAGTCGCGTGACCTCGGTGCGCCAGGCATCCGGATCCGCGGCGTCGACGACGCGCACGTGCTCGGGGCGGAAGACCGCAGCGAGAGGGGTGCCGTCGACTGCGGCGAGCGCGAGCGAGCCGGCATCCGTGGTCGTGAGGTGCAGATCTCCGTTCCGCCAGGCGCCGCCCGCGGCGACCCCCGCCACGCGATTGACCCCCGCGATCGACGCGACGAACTCGGAAGCCGGAGCCGACAGGACGGCGCGCACCGGTCCGCTCTGTGTGACCCGACCGGCCTCGATGATCACGAGCCGCTCCGCCAGTGCGACGGCATCCGCGGCATCGTGCGTGACCGCGATCGTGGTGATCCCGGCCAGCTGATCACGCAACATCTGTCGGATGTCGCCGGCCGTCGCCGGGTCGAGCGCCACCAGCGGCTCGTCGAGCAGCACCGCGCGTGGGGACGCGGCGAGAGCCCGGGCGACCGCGACGCGTTGCCCCTCCCCGCCGGAGAGCTCGCGAGGCATCCGTCCGCCGGCACCGCGGAGTCCGACGCGCGCGAGCCATTCGTCCGCAAGGTCGTGCGCCGAGCCAGCATCCGCCCCTGCAGCTCGGGGGCCGAAGGCCACGTTCTCGCGCACCGAGAGATGCGGGAACAGCCGCGCATCCTGTCCCAGCAGCACGATGCCCCGGTTCATCGGCGTGGTCCGCACGCGGGGCGCGGACACGCGGTCGACCACGCGTCCCGCGACATCGATCTGCCCGGCGGTCAGTGGCTCGAGTCCCGCGAGGGCCTGCAGCAGCGTCGACTTTCCCGCGCCGCTCGGTCCCATGACGGCGACCGTCTCACCGACCGCTGCCTGCACGGCGACCTCGACGGCGAAGTGCTCGCGCTCGACCACGATGTCGGCGCGCAGGCCCGGTTCGACGGCGGCGCGGCGCTCGGCCGGCAGGCCGTTCGCCAGGGTCATCGCGCCGCCCCCGGTCGCCAGCCGCGCACGAGCAGCAGCACGATGATCGCGGTGGCGAGCAGCAGCAGGGCGAGGGCGACCGCCGTGCCCTGCGACACTCCGGCACCGTTGAACGCGGTGTAGATCGCGAGCGGCATCGTCTGGGTGACTCCCGGCCGGTTCCCGGCGAACAGCGCCGTCGCGCCGAACTCGCCGATGGCCCGCGCGAAGCACAGCACGACGCCGGCGACGATGCCCGGCGCGGCGAGCGGCAGGGTGATGCGGCGCAGGATCGTCCATCGTCCGGCTCCGAGCGCTGCCGCCGTGCGCTCGTAGTCCACGCCCGAGGTGCGCACCGCGCCCTCGACGGCCAGCACCAGGAAGGGCAGGGCGACGAATGTCTGTGCCAGCACGACAGCCGGGGTGCTGAACGACAGGCCGAGCCCGCCGAGCCACCCCGCGCGCCCGAACAGGTAGAGCAGCGCGACGCCGCCCACCATGGGGGGCAGCACCAGCGGCACCGTGACGACGGCACGCAGCACCGCGGCCAGGCGGGGCCCGGAGCGGGCGATGTAGAGCGCGAGCGGCACCCCGACGGCGATGCACAGCACGGTGGCCAGCAGGCCGGTGCCCAGCGACAGCAGCAGCGCCGAGAGCGCAGCCTCCGACGTCACATCGGCGAAGAAGGTCGACCACTGCACCCGCGCCACGAGTGCGGTCAGCGGCAGGATGAGGAACGACAGTCCGATGAGGGCCGGAACAACGAGCGCGCGCGGAGCGTATCCGCGTGCGCCGGTCACGCTCATGGAGCCCCGAAGCCGAAGTCCGCCATGATCTTCTGACCCGCGTCCGACAGCACGAACGTCACGAACGCATCGGCCGCCTCGGTGTTCGGCGCATCGGCCAGCGCGGCGATCGGGTAGTGGTTGACGACGTCGTCGGCACCGTCGGG
Organism: Microbacterium sp. K27; assembly: GCF_004794435.1. Taxonomy (NCBI): domain Bacteria; kingdom Bacillati; phylum Actinomycetota; class Actinomycetes; order Micrococcales; family Microbacteriaceae; genus Microbacterium; species Microbacterium sp. K27. Next base: position 139,737 of record NZ_SSDK01000030.1, on the reverse strand, counting down.
CACGATCACCTCGACGTCGTCACGTCCGATCACATCGGTGGCGTACACGAGTCCGGCATCGGCTTCGGAAGCGGCGACCTTCGTGAGCACGGCCGTGACGTTCTGCTCGAGACTGGCCGCGTCGACCGTCACGCCCGCCGTCGAGAGCAGTTTCGCGGTGGCCGCACCGCACGGCACCTCGGGCGCACACAGCACCGTGGTCACGTCGGCGAGATCGGAGAGGGTCTCCACCTCGCCCGGGTTGCCCGCCGGCACCGCGATCACGAGGGTGTTGGAGGCGAACAGCGTCGGATCGACCGCCACATCCGCCGCCTTGTCCATGTTCGCCTCGTCAGCGGACGCGAACACGTCAGCCGGTGCTCCTTCGAGGATCTGCGTGACGAGGGTCGACGAGCCGTCGTAGACGGGTGTGAACCGCACGTCGGGGTTCTCGGCGGTGAACGCCTCGCCGATCGCATCGAAAGCCCCGCTGAGCGATGCGGCGGCATAGACCGTGAGCTCTCCGCTCACACCGCTCTTCTCCGCCGTCGCCGACGGGGAGGGAGTGCTCGCGGCGCCACCCGCACAGCCGGTGAGGGCGAGCGCGGCGGCGGCGAGGACGGCGGCGGCGCGGAGCGTGCGGTTCATGTCAGCCTTTCGGTACTTCGACCACGACCTGGGTCGCCTTGACGGAGGCGGTGGCGAGCGCGCCGACCCCGAGGTGCAGTTCGCGCGCGGCCTCGGCAGACATCAGCGAGACCACGCGATGAGGACCAGATTGGATGTCGACCTGCGCCATCAGCCCGTCGATCTGCACCCGGGTGACGATTCCCACGAAGCGGTTGCGCGCGCTGGAGAGCACATCTCCGGCACTCTTCGCCTCCTCCGCGAGCGCGACGGCCCGTTCCGCGACGGCATCGCCGGGGATCTCGGCGGGCACGGCATCGGTGACCGGAAGCAGCCCCTGTTCGATCCAACGCCGGACGGTGTCGTCGCTCACGCCGAGCAGCTGCGCTGCGCGAGCGATCCGATACGTCTGCATGGAGAGAACCTACCGCAGAAGCGGAGATTTTCCTCGAAAATCTCCGAGTCTGCAATGATCCATACCCCTTCCGCTCCGCACGTCGACGGACCGTTCCTGTGTCCCCCGAATGGCCGATAGCGCGTGCGGCAGGGGTCGGCCAAGATGAGTGTCACCATGACGGCACCGAATCCACCGGCGGACGACCTCTCCGAGTTCGCTGAACTGATGTCCCACGAGCAGGAGTTCCTCTCCCCCCGTGATCGGATCGATCCGGAGGTGCGCCGAAAGCGCAGGCGGCGGGGGCTCATCATCACCGGGGCCTGCATCTTCCTGCTGCTGGCTGCCGCCGGTGGCTACATCGGGTGGGCGCTCACCGCGCCCGTGGATCCGCCGGCGGTGACCACGCAGACGCCGCAGGTCCCGGCCGTCGATGCGGCGGCGATCACCACGCCCCCGGCGGGTGCGTCAGCGATCAGCATCGCCGGCGCGGACGCCTATCTGGGCGAGGGGGCGAGTGGCATCTGGTCTTCGAGCGGGACCGGCGAACCCCTGCCCATCGCGAGCATCACCAAGCTCATCACCGCACTCGTCATCCTCGACGCGTCGCCGCTCGCCTCCGTCGATGACCCCGGTCCCACCATCACGTTCGGCAAGGCCGACCACGACCTCTACGACCGGTACTACGTGCAGGGCGCCACGATCGCGCCGATGCCCACCGGCACGTCGATGTCGCTGCGCGATGCCCTGGCGGCCATGCTGATCCCCTCGGCGAGCAACTATGCCGAGGCGCTGTCGTCGCACGTCTTCGGATCGCAGAGCGCGTTCCTCGGCGCGACGCGGGATTGGCTTGCCGCCCAGGGGCTGACCGGCACGACCATCACCGAACCCACCGGCATCAGCCCGCGCAACACGAGCACACCGGTCGATCTCGTGGCCATCGGAAAGCTCGCCGCCGCGAACCCGGTGATCGCCCAGATCGTCGCGACCCCGTCGATCACGCTCCCCGGAGCGGGCCTGCTCTACAACACCAACGGCCTTCTCGGCACCAGCGGGATCACGGGACTGAAGACCGGCACCCTCGGCGAGGGCACCTACAGCCTGCTGTACACGGCCACCCTCGTCGTGGGCACCACCGATCCGCTGGCCGTGACCGGCGTGATCCTCGGAGGGTCGTCACGCGATTCGGTGAACGCCGGTGTGCTCGCCGCCCTGGACGGCCTCCGCTCCGGCTTCCACGAGGTGCCCGTCGCCACCCCCGGCCAGGAGGTCGGGACGATCTCGACGCCGTGGGGCTCCTCCGCCCGCCTGGTCATCGGCGAGGCGGCGTCGATCTTCACGTGGTCGGACACGCCGATCACCGTGACGATGGACATCGAGACGCCGCCGACCTATCGGGACGGCTCCACCGTGGGCACCGTCACCTGGACCGCCGGCCCGAACACGGTCACCGCTCCGGTCGAGATCAAGGGGAGCATCGACCAGCCGTCCGAGTGGTGGCGCCTCACCCACCCGTCGCAGCTCGGTTCGATCGCAGACGCTCGACGCTGAGACCGATCGCCAGGATGCTGACCAGCACCCAGGCGACAGCACCGCACCACACCGCGAGCGTGCCGACGGCGACCAGCTCCCCGACGCCTGCGGCCCTGCCGAGGGCGACGGTCGCGGTGGCGTACATGCCGATCGGGAAGACGATGCTCCACCACCCCACGGTGAACCGACGCGCGCCCGGACGCGTGCGGAGGTCCCGGATGCCGAGCCCCACGAGGAACGGGATGAGGAACGTTCCGAACGACCAGAGCGCCATCGCCACGATGGTGACCGCTCCCTCCGTGCCGGGGAGGACGGCGGAGTCTGCCGTCAGCAGACGCGCGGCGGCCAGTGCGGAGATCGCGGTCGATCCCGTCAGCACCCATGCGGTCGGCGCGACCTCGATCGCACCGATCTCCTGGCCGAGCAGCCGCACCGTCACCGCCGCCATGAGAAACAGATAGAGAACGATCCCCAGGCACCAGAGCGCGAACGCCGCAAGGCCCAGCAGGGGGTGCCCTCCGGCGGTCGCGCTCGTCAGGACCGACAGCGACTGGGTGGCGACGACGAGGAGGAACCACCCGCCGTCGACCGTGCGGAGCAGGGGACGCCGGGAGGCGTGCGTGACGAGCCACGGCAGCATCCCGTACGTCAGAAGCGCCCAGAGCAGCGCTTCCAGGGCGAGGGCGACGGGGAGGATCCCCTCGGCCCCGAGCGACGCACCCAAGGTGGCGGTGACCCCGGTCGCCGCCACGATCGTGAAGAACCCGAATGCGCGGCCCGGGTCACCGGCGTCACGGAGCACGGCGGCCGGCGCCAGGAGCACGCGCGCGACGGTGGCGATCAGCAGGAGCGCATACCCGCCGACGGCGAGCACGAACGCCACGGCCCCGATCGGGGACAGTCCGATCGCGACGAAAGAGGTGCCGACGATGCCGGTCGCCATCACGAAGGAGAATCCCGCGGGCGGAAGCCGTTCGATCATCGTGCGCACGGACATCACTCAGATCGACCGCCGGTACTCCTGCGGCACTCGGGCGAGGGTCCCTGCTCCGCGCCCGTCTTCTCGCCGCAGTCCACCATCCGACACCTCTCGAAGATCGTCACCGATGTCGGCCGCGGTACCGCGCGCCTCTGCAGTCGAGGATGTCAGAACATCCGCCGCGGCACGATCAGGCGAGCCGCGACGTCGCGACCCGACGGGCATACGCTGAGTCCATGCAGCCTCTCGTCGCCCCCGCTCCCGTGCTGGAGCCGGAAGAACTCGTCCGTACGGCGCGGCACGCGGTGCTCGCCGGCATCGGCGAGGAGGGACAGCGCCGCCTCAACGCCGCTCACGTCACGATCGTCGGCGCGGGCGGACTCGGATCCCCTGTGCTCCTCGCCCTGGCCGCCGCCGGGGTCGGATCGCTCACGGTGATCGACGACGACGTGGTGGAGCTCACCAATCTGCAGCGTCAGCTCGCGCACCGGGTGGAGGACATCGGGACGCGCAAGACCGCATCGGCCGCACGCGCCATCACCGCCCTCGCCCCGCACACCGTCGTGACCCCGGTCCCCGAGCGCCTGGATGCGTCCAATGCCGAGCGCCTGCTCACGGGCGCCCACGTGGTGGTCGACACGAGCGACACGTTCGCGACCCGTCGTGAGGTGGCCGCCGCCTGCGAAGCGCTCGGACTTCCCCTCGTGTGGGGAGCTGTGCAGGAGTGGCACGCGCAGGCCACGGTCTTCTGGTCGGACCCGCCCGCGGGAGAGCCGGTCGTGCTCGCCGACCTCTTCCCGGTCGGCACCGAGGGCGAACCCCCCAGCTGCGCCCAGGTCGGTGTGCTCGGCGCCCTGTGCGTGCAGGTCGGCGGGATGCTCGCCGGCGAGGTGATCAAACTCGTGACGGGCGCAGGCGAGCCGCTGCTCGGACGACTCGCGATGGTCGATGCGCTCACGTCCCGGCAGCACGAGATCGTGATCCGCCCGGCAACCGCCACGACCCCGGAGGCCACCGCGGGGGCCCGCGCATGACCGGCCGCCGCACGGTCGAGGAACAGCTCGCGCGCGTGCTCGATGCCGTCCACGTCATCGAGCACGAGACACGGCCGGTGGCGGCTGCCGCGGGGCGCACGCTCACCGCTGCCGCAGCCGCCGCCCACGACATCCCTCTGTTCGACAACTCCGCCATGGACGGCTTCGCGGTACGAGGTGCGGATGTCGCCGACGCGTCCGAGGAGAATCCGGTCACCCTGCGCGTGGTCGCCGACCTGCCCGCCGGAGTCGCCCTCGACCCTGCGCTCGGCGTCGGCGAAGCCGCACGCATCATGACCGGCTCGCCCACCCCCACCGATGCCGACGTGATCGTGCCCTTCGAGGACACGGCCGGCGGTCTCGCCGACTCCCTCGGCGAGGTGACGGTGCTGCACGCCCCGGCCAAGCCCGGAGTGTTCGTGCGCCGACGCGGAGCCGACCTGCGCGCCGGCGACGAAGTCGTGCACGCCGGCGAGCGCCTCGGACCCTTCCAGCTCGCCGCCGCAGTCGCGGCCGGCATCGTCGAGGTCTCGGTGACGCGGGCTCCGCGCGTGGCCGTGGTGTCGACGGGCAGCGAACTGCTCGCGCCGGGCGAAGCACCCACCCGCGGACGCATCCCCGACTCGAACGGTCCCCTGCTCGAACAGCTGGTCGCCGCAGCCGACGCCGAGGTGGTGCTGGTCGCGCGGGTTCCCGACGAGGCCGACGCCGTCCGAGCCGTGACCGCCGAGGCCGTCGCGCGCGGAGCCGATGTGATCGTGTTCACCGGCGGCGTGAGCGCGGGCGCCTACGAGCCGGTGCGCGGGGCCTTCGACGGCGGCGGACAGGTCGAATTCGCCGCGGTGGCCATGCAACCGGGCAAACCGCAGGCCTTCGGGGTGCTCGAGAACGGGTCTCTGGTATTCGGACTGCCGGGCAACCCCGTGAGCGTGGCGGTGTCGTTCGAGGTGTTCGTGCGCCCCGCCCTGCTCGCGATGCAGGGGCGCTCCGCGATCCACCGACCGCGCGCCACGTTCACCGCCGACGCATCGTGGACGCCGCCGCCGGGCCGACGCCAGTACCTTCCCGCCGTCGTCGACCTCGCGGCCCGCACCGTCCGCCCGGCCACCGCCGGCGGATCGGGATCGCACCTCGCGGGCGGACTCGCCCGTGCGCACGCGTTCGCGATCGTGCCGGCCGAGGTCGAGACCGTGGCCGTAGGCGACGTCATCGATGTCATGCTGGTCGGATGAGCTTTCCTCACCTGGACGCGGCGGGCCGCGCGCACATGGTCGACGTGACCGCGAAGCAGCCGACCGTGCGCACCGCGACGGCCCGAGGCTTCGTCCGCTGCAGCCCCGACGTGATCACCGCCCTCCGCGATGGCACCGTGCCGAAGGGCGACGTGCTCGCCGTGGCACGCATCGCGGGCATCCAGGCGGCCAAGTCCACCCCCGCGCTGCTGCCGCTGGCGCACGTGATCGGCGTGCATCGGGCGAGCGTCGACCTCGAGATCGTCGACGACGGCGTGCGCATCGAGGCGACGGTGGGCACCGCCGACCGTACCGGTGTCGAGATGGAGGCGCTGACGGCCGTGTCGGTCACCGCCCTCGCGATCGTCGACATGATCAAGGGCGTCGACCGCGCCGTCGTGATCGAAGACGTGCGGATCGTGGCGAAGTCGGGCGGCCGTTCCGGCGACTGGGTCCGTCCGGGCGAAGCAGACCCCGGAGACCCCCGATGACGCGGGTGCGCTACTTCGCCGCTGCTGCGGAGGCTGCGGGAACCGACGTCGAGGAGCGCGGGGAGCGGTCACTCGTCGCCCTGCGCGCGGCGGTCGTCGCCGAGCATCCGGCCCTCGTCGACATCCTGCCGCGCTGCGCGGTGCTCGTCGACGGGGTGCGCACCGACGGCGACCTCGTCCTCGACGACGCGGACCTCATCGATGTGCTCCCGCCCTTCGCGGGTGGATGACCACACGCCGCCTGCAGGAACGCTGGCCGCTTGCAGGACCGATGACCGGCGTTTCCTCCTGCACGCGGCAAGAGCTCATGCAGATGGCGCGTCAGGATCGACGGCTGGCCCCGCGGCTCAGCCGCCGATGCCCTTCCACGACGACGTCCCGTCGACCTCGAGCTGACGCTTCCAGACGGGGAGGTCGCTCTTGATCGCCTCGATGACCGCCCGGCACACCTCGAAAGCCTCGGCACGGTGTTCGGAGGCGACCGCGATCACCACGGCCGCATCGCCCACGTCGAGGCGTCCGATGCGATGGCTCACGGCCACCATGGCGGGGGCTTCCGCGCCGGCACCGGCCTGCTCGGCGATCCGCCGCAGCGTCGCCTCCGCATCGGGGTGAGCGCTGTACTCCAGCCCGACCACGGGTGTCTCGGCGTCGGGGTCGTTGTCGCGCACCCGCCCGACGAAGGTCGTCACGGCCCCCAGTCGAGGGTCTTCGACCGCGGCGAGGTGCGCGTCGAGATCGAGTCGCTCCTCCGATACCGCTGCGATCCGCACGTCGTTCATGAGTGGTCTCCGCCCTTCACCTGATCCAGGATGTGCCCGGCGACGCCGAGCACCACGGGGACGCCGGAGGCGACGGCCCGCGGCGAACCGGGAAGGTTCACGACGAGCGTGCCGTCAGGATCGACGATGCCGGCGAGCCCGCGTGACAGCACGGACAGCGGGGTGTCGGCGAGTCCGCTGCGACGCAGCTCCTCGGCGATCCCGGGGATCTCTCGGGTGATCACGCGCCGCGTCCCCTCGGGCGTCAGGTCACGAGGACCGACACCGGTTCCCCCGGTCGTCACCACCAGCCGGATGCCGCGGGCGACGGCCCGGCGCAGAGCGTCCGCCACCGAACCCGCGCCATCGGCGACGATCTCGGCGTCGGGACAGTGCCATCCGGCATCGCGGAGCAGGCCCACGGCGATCGGACCTCCGCGATCCTCGCGCTCTCCGGAGAATGATCGGTCCGAGACGGTGATCACGAGTGCGGGGAGCGGGCCCATGGCTCCCACACTAGGCCCGAGCGGCCGACCGCGCACGGCTCTCAGTTGACCCGGATGAGTGAACGCTGCCAGCCCGACGAACCGTTCGGTGCGATCGGCGCACGCTCCTGGATCTGCAGATCGCCGTTCTTGTTGATCGCACGCACGGCGACGTAGTGCGTGCCGGGCGTGGCATCCCACTCCATGAACCACTGCACCCAGGTGTCGTCGTTGATCGGGGTCGACAGCGTCGCCGGCATCCAGTCCCCGTCGTCGATGCTGACCTCCACGCGCTCGATACCGACCGACTGCGCCCAGGCGACTCCGGCGATCGGGATCTTCCCGGCGTCGACCGCCTCGCCGATCTTGGGGGTGTCGACGCGCGAGGCGAACTTGATCGGGGCCTCCGCGCTGTAGCCCCGGGGAGTCCAGTACGCCTCGTCCTGGGCGAAGGTGGTGACCTTGAGCTCGGTGAGCCACTTGGTCGCCGACACGTATCCGTAGAGGCCGGGCACGACCATCCGCACCGGGAATCCGTGTTCGAGGGGCAGGGGTTCACCGTTCATCCCGACGGCGAGGATCGCGTCGAGGTCGTCGTCCGTCAACGCCGAGAGCGGCGTGCTCGCGGTGTAGCCGTCGACGCTGCGTGAGAGCACCATGTCGGCACCGGACTTCACTCCCGCCTTCTTGAGCACGTCGCGCAACGGCACCCCCAGCCACTTCGCGTTGCCGACGAGCTCACCGCCGACCTCGTTGGAGACGCACGTGAGCGTGATCGCGTACTCGTCGAGGCCCATGTCGAGGATGTCCTGGAAGCTCATCTCCACACGCTGGTCGACCATCCCGTCGATCACCAGACGCCAGGTGTCCGGATCGATCGAGGGCACCGTGAGTGCGGTGTCGACGCGATAGAAGTCCTTGTTCGGGGTGAACAGCTTGCTGAGCCCGGGGATGTCGAGCTCGGCGCCCTGCGGCACGGTCACCGTGGTCTTCGGGGAGGGCAGCTTGAGCGCACCGCGGATCGCTTCGACCGACGACACCGCCATGCTCACGGTGCGGGCGGTGATGCCCACGACCAGTGCGGATGCCCCGGCGAGCGCGGCGAGGACGAAGAAGCGGCGGCGGTCGATTCCGGGGCGGACGGACTCTCCTTCGTCGTCGGCACGGACGATCTCGTCTCCAGCGGTCGACGTGTCGCTCTTCCGTTCGCTCTCGACGCCGACGACGGAATCCCTCCATCCGCGCAGGCGACGGCACAGGAGCACGAGGACCAACGACCCCACGACGGTTCCCAGGACCGGGGGCAGGAAGGCGAGCGGAGCGACGGCGGCCCGGGTCACGATCGCCGCGGTCGAGAGTGCGCCCGCGATCACGAGAGCGATCACGCCGAGCGGCGGCCGTACGAACTGCAGGATGCCGGCGATCGCCGAGGCGATGACCACAGCCAGTCCGAGGCCGGCGAGCAGGGCGATCTTGTCGTATTCGCCGAACGTGGCGATCGCGAACTCCTTGAAGGGCTGCGGCACGATGTCGATCACGAACCCGCCCACGGCGAGGATCGGACTGGCTGCGCGCGCGAAGAGCAGTGCGAACAGCTCGGCCGTGGCGAGGAAGACGCCCCCGCCGATCACGCCCGCGAGGGCGGCCCAGACGAGGAACCTCTTGCCACTGCGGCGCTGCACCATAGTCGTCTCCTGTCCGACGTCACGTCGACACCGTCGCCGGTGTGATCCCCCGTTGTTCGGAGCGGAACCACGATCGGATGGGACGATCCCGCGGCAGACGGGCTCGACGGTCAGAGGCGGCGCACGGTGACGGCCTCACGTCCTTGGAACTTCCTCAGTGTCCGCATGCATCGGGAGCACAGGATCTCGACCCGGCGCGGGTGGCCTTCGCCGCAGACGCAGTCGACCGTCACGCGCCACTTGGCCTTGCGTCCGCACGGCTGGTAGCCGTCGTCGTCGCCGTGATCGCACTCGCACCGCTGCCGGTCGCGATCGAGCCCGGCGAGGTCGTCGACGCGCGCGAATTCATCGACGTCGTGCTCGGCGTCCACGGACACGGCTTCCTGCGTTCTCACCACCCGCCGATGCTCCCAGCACCGCGGCTCCGTCGCAACACCGCCACGCAGGGAGCCGCCCGTCCGCAGCTTCTCCGGAGTTGTGGACGGGTGCTCGGCGCGTCTTCGGTCAGACCCCGACGACGCGCGGGCCGGTCGGGGCGTCCGGGACCGCCGGCGGGGCAGGAGGGGGCGGCGGGGCGAGCTGACGCTGCGGCACGCCGTGCGCCTCCCGGTGCAGGCGCTCCATGCGACTGTCGAGCTCGGCGGCGGCATCCGCGGCATCCGACAGGCTGTCGACGAGATGCGAGGGCACCTGGTTCGAGAACTTGTAGTAGATCTTGTGCTCCAGGCTGGCCCAGAAGTCCATCGCTATCGTGCGGAACTGCACCTCGACCGGTACCGACAGCGCACCGGTCGACAGGAAGACGGGCACCTCGATGATCGCGTGCAGGCTCTTGTAGCCGTTGGCCTTCGGCTGCGCGATGTAGTCCTTCACCGTGCGCACCGTGACGTCGTCCTGCGCGGTGAGCAGATCGAACAGGCGGTAGACGTCGGCGACGAAGCTGCAAGTCACGCGCACACCGGCGATGTCGGTGATCTCCGCGCGGATGCGGTCGAAGTCGGGTTCGTCGATGCCCTTGCGGGCGATCTTCTCGACGATGCTGTCCGGCGACTTCAGCCGGCTCTTCACATGCTCGATCGGGTTGTACGCGTGGTCGTGCGTGAACTCGTCGCGCAGGATCGAGATCTTCGTCTCGACCTCGCGCATCCCGAACTCGTACTCGCGCAGGAACCGCTGCAGCTCATCGCGCAGCTCGCGGGCCTGGTTGATCGTGTCCTCGGTGACGTGAACAGTCGTCATGCCATCGACGTTACGGGTTCGTGATCGGAAACCGCTGTGGATCCCCAATGTCCTCACGATTCGCGAACGGGTTGACGCGGCCTCCCCCGCCGCCTAGAACGGAGCACATGACGACCGCAGGCGAGGACTGGACCGGGGCCTACATCGAGGCATGGAGGTCGAACGATCCCGAGCGGATCGGAGCGCTCTTCACGCACGACGCCCGATATCTCACGAGCCCCGATTCGGAGCCGCGCGTGGGGCGCGAGGCGATCGTTTCCGGGTGGATCGACGACGGCGATGAACCGGGCTCCTGGACGTTCGAGTGGGAGGTCCTGCACGAGGTCGGCGGCTTCGTGGTCGTCCAGGGGCGCACGGAATACCCGGCCGAACGCGACTACCTCAACCTCTGGATCATCCGGCTCGCTCCCGACGGGCGGGCGACGGAGTTCACCGAGTGGTACATGCCGCGTCCCCACACGGAGAGCTGAGCCCGCGGCGTTCATCGGACCCTCAGTCGGTCATGCGTCGCGCGGAGGGGAAGCGGATGCGGGCGCGCTCGGCGCAGCGCCTGCGGCACCCGCCCGCGCGTCGACGAGGTGCTGTCCGGAGACGACGCCGGGAAGTCCGCGACCGTCACGTGTCGTGAACGGCAGCACGATCGCGGCGAGGAACAGCACTGCCGCCGCGAGGCCGAAGAACCCGCCGGGCAGCTGCAGCGCGCTGATCCCGCCGATGCCGCCCGCCCAGCGCAGGAGCCGCGCGAACGGTGCGGGCAGGCGCGATCCCGCGTATCGGAGCTGCACCGCGATGTCGCCCACCGAGCGCCCGCCGACCAGGATCAGCACCAGGAACAGTGCTGAGGGGACGACGGTGGCGGCGGCGGATGCGAGGGCGCCGTCGAGCACCGCGGCGCGGTCGTCCACGACGAACTCCAGCCACACCTGCACGGTCACCCCGGCTGCCACGCTCAGGAACCCGTAGGCGAGGAAGTCGCACAGCATCGCGAGCAGGCGGCGGCCGCGGCTGACCGGACGGGGACGATCGGCGTCCGGGCTCACCTTCACGCCGCGCAGCGATCGCGGGACGAGGATCGCCGCGATGCAGCCGATGACCGCGCCGAGGGTGTTCGTCATGAGGTCGCCCACGTCGAAGAAGCGATACGCGCACGGGTAGACGCCCCACACACCGGTCAGCTGCGTGGTCTCGACCAGCAGCGACAGGCCGAAGCCGGCGGCGAGCGCCGTGAGCACCCCACGACCGGCGAGCACTCGGACGAAGAAGCCGAGCGGCACGAACAGCAGCAGGTTGAACACCAGCTGGAGCAGGGCCGGCTGACGCAGCGGATTGCCCGGGGCCGCGAAAGCCTTCTGCACATCGCGCACGACCGACATCGGATCGGTGATCGCTCCGACGCAGCGGATCGTGTCGGGGTCGGGAAGCGGCAGCAGGGTGTAGGTCCAGACCGCCCAGAAATAGATCAGGGCCGACAGCCAGAGCAACGTGCGTCCGAGGCCGAGTCGCCCGCGTCGGCGATAGCTGACCGCCACGAAGGGCACGAACAGGAGGATGCCGAAAGCCACCCCCATCGCGATCGCGATGAATCCGAGCAGCACCTGATTTTCCACCGCGTGCCAGTGTAGCTTTGCGCGTAAGGATTCCGTGAGGACCGCGCATCCCACCGTAGGGATTCCGTGAGGATCGCGTGAGGATGCCATCAGGAGGCGTAGTGTCGCCGGACGTGTCAGACGAAAACAGGGAGGGCGCGGACTCACCGCCGCTCGCCAAGCGCATCCTCATCGGAGAACCGCTGACGAGCCAGCAGGTCGACGACCAGCTGCTCCCGAAGCGGATGGCTCTTCCCATCTTCGCGTCCGACGCGCTCAGCTCGGTGGCCTACGCCCCGCAGGAGCTGGTGATGATCCTGCTGATCGGCGGGCTCACCTTCCTGTCGTTCACGCCGCTCGTCGCGATCGCGGTCGTGGTGCTGCTGATCGTGGTCGTGCTCAGCTACCGCCAGCTCATCAAGGCCTATCCCTCGGGCGGTGGGGACTACGAGGTCGCGTCGAAGAACCTCGGCGAGATCCCCGGTGTGATCGTGGCCGCGGCGCTCCTGGTCGACTACGTGCTGACCGTGGCCGTGTCGGTCGCCTCCGGTGTCGACAACATCATCTCGGCCGTGCCGGGGCTCGACCCGTTCCGCGTCGAGCTCGCCGTCGGCTTCGTGATCCTCATCATCGTCGTGAACCTCCGCGGGGTGCGCGAGGCCTCCCTGGTCTTCGCGATCCCGACGTACGTGTTCATCGGCTCGGTCGGCATCATGATCGTGACCGGCCTGATCCGCACCTTCCTGGGCGACGCCCCTGTCGCCTCGAGCGCCGAGTTCTCGGTGCAGGCCGAGAGCCTCGGCCAGGCGGCCGTGATCCTGCTGATCCTGCGCGCGTTCTCGAGCGGATGCTCCGCCCTCACCGGTGTCGAGGCCGTGTCGAACGGCGTTCCCGCCTTCCGCGCCCCGAAGGTGCGCAACGCCCAGTCGACACTCGTGCTGATGGGGTCGATCGCCATCTGCCTGTTCGCCGGCCTCACCGCCCTCGCCCTGATCACCGGCGTGCACTACGCCGAGAACCCGTGCGACCTCGTCGGCTTCGACTGCACGAATCCGCAGCCCAGCCTGATGGCGCAGATCGCCGCAGCGACCTTCGGCGGCGGCAGCATCGCGTTCTTCATCGTGCAGGCCGCGACCGCGTGCGTGCTGCTGCTCGCCGCGAACACCGCCTTCAACGGCTTCCCTCTGCTGGGCGCTGTGCTCGCCCGCGACGGCTACGCGCCGAAGTCGCTCAACACCCGCGGTGACCGCCTCGTGTTCTCGAACGGCATGATCCTGCTCGGCATCGCGGCGATCGCGGTGCTGGTGATCTTCCAGGCGAAGCTGACCACGCTGATCCAGCTGTACATCATCGGCGTGTTCGTCTCGTTCTCGCTCGGACAGATCGGCATGGTGCGGCACTGGCGACGCGTGCTGCGCGGACCGGTCGAGGGCACGAAGGACTCGGGGATCGACGGCGCCTCGGCATCCGACCGCCGCTCGGCGAAGGTCGGACTCATCATCAACTCCACGGGCGCCGCGATGACCGTGCTCGTGCTGGTCATCGTGACGATCACCAAGTTCACGCACGGCGCATACCTGGTCTTCTTCGCGATCCCGATCCTCGCCTTCCTGATGCTGGGGGTGAAGCGGTACTACCGCGACGTCGAGCATGAGATCGCGATCGACGACACCACGAAGTTCGGTGCGACCGGCGACCTCGCCATCGTGCTCGTCAACCGACTGCAGAAGCCCGTCGTGAAGGCCATCGACTACGCGATCGCGGCCAAGCACGGCAAGACGCTGGCGGTGCACGTGGCCGTGGCCTCCGACGATGCGGCCCAGCTGCAGAAGGACTGGGCCGACCACCTGGTGCCGATCCCGCTCGTGATCGTCGAGTCGCCGTATCGCTCGTTCGCGCAGCCGGTGACTCAGTTCATCAAGCAGTACCGCGAGAAGCACGGCTCGTCCGTCGTGACGGTGTACCTGCCGCAGTACATCGTCGGCCACTGGTGGGAGTCGTTCCTGCACAACCGCCGCGCGCGCCGTCTCGCCAACCAGCTCATGCTCGTGCACGGGGTGTCGATCACGCTCGTGCCGTGGCTGCTCGACTCGTCGGAGCTCATCTACGGCCGCCGCTCCCGTCCGCTTCCCGGTCAGGAACGTGCCGGTCGTCCGGTCGTGGTGGCCGGCCGTCGCGCCCACCGCCCCGCCGGCCCGCCGCAGGACGGCGCCCCCGAAGCCTGAGATCGGCCTTCCGGTCGCAGTTGCTGCCGCCTCCTCGGCTCGCGGGCGACAGGAACTGCGACCGGAGCGGGCTGAGCGACCCCTCAGGACCCGTCGAGCACGGCGCCCAGGATGCCGGCGGCCTCCGCGAAGCGGGCGGTGTCGGCGTTCGCGTAGTTGAGGCGCACGTAGGAGCCGGAAGGCTCCGCCGGGAACCACTCGGAGCCCGGGGCGATGATCAGACCGCGCACCTCGCACTCACGGACCACCCGCGCGACATCCGTCCCCTCCGGCAGCCGCACCCACAGGTTCAGGCCGCCCACCGGAACGCTCTCGACGTGCGCGGAGGGGGCGTGCGCGGCGAGGCTCGAGACCAGCAGGTCGCGGCGCGCGCGCAAGTGCTCGCGGAAGCCGCGCAGGTGCGTGCGCCACGCGGGCTGGGTGACCACGTCGAGGGCCGCGGTCTGCAGCACCCCGCTCACGTACATCGACTCGGCCGCGCGATCCGCGAGGATGCGCTCCCGCGCGGGTCCGCGCGCGATCACGGCCGCGACGCGGAGGGCGGGCGAGGCGCTCTTCGTGAGCGAGCGCAGGTACACGACGTGTCCGTCGTCATCGGACGCGGCGACCGGGCGCGGGTCGGCGTCGATCCCCAGGTCGTGCGCCCAGTCGTCCTCGATCAGGAAGGCCCCGTGCCGACGGACGGTCTCGAGCACGGCCTCCCCCGTCGCGACCGGCCACTGCGCGCCGGTCGGGTTGGCGAAGGTCGGCTGCGCGTAGAACGCGCGGGCTCCGGTCTGCGCGAACGCCCGCTCGACGTCATCCGGATCGGGGCCGTGCGGCCCGGAGGGGATCGGCACCAGCACGACGCCGGCCTGCGCGGCCGCGAGCATCGCGCCCCAGTACGTCGGCGACTCGATCAGCAGCGGCTGGCCGACACCCACCACGGCACGGAAGATCGAGCTCAGCCCGCTCTGGCTGCCCGAGATGATCAGGGCATCGCGCGCCGATGCGGGGGTGACCCCCGCGGGGGCGGAGGATGCGAGTTCCGCCGCGAACCACGCCTGCAGATCGGGAAGGCCTGCGGCGGGCGAACGGGTCAGCGCCGCGTCCGACCGAGCGGCACGCACCAGGGCCTGTCGCACGAGCCGCTGCGGCAGCAGGTCGACCGCGGGGTAGCCCGAGTGCAGTCCGATCGCGTCGGGGGCGACGGTGCGCTGCGTCGATGACAGGCCGATGAGTCCCGCGGGCGCCGTGCCGAGGGCGGCCGTCTGCCAGCCGTAGTCGACCGAACGGGCGGCGGGCACGGCCCGCACGAACGTACCCGCGCCGGGCCTGGACTCGACCAGACCGAGTCGCACGAGCTGCTGCATCGCCTTCTGCACGGTGATCGGACTCGCGCCGTACTGCGCCATGAGCGCACGATTCGAGGGGACTCGCGCGCCCGGAGAAGCGGATGCGATCCACGCACGCACTCCGGCGACGATCCGGTCACTGCTATCCTTGCTCATGAAAGAACAGAGTAGCGTTATCGCTTCCACGCGGCCACTGCTATCGACGCGTGCCGGACTCTGGTGGGGGCTCCTCGGCGTCCTCGCCTTCTCGTTCACCCTCCCGTTCACACGCATCGCGATCGGCGGGCTCTCACCGCTGTTCATCGGCTCCGGGCGCGCGGTCGTCGCCGCCCTCCTCGCCGGTGCCGCACTCGCGATCACGCGTCAGCGCCCGCCCACGACGATCCAGTGGGGCCGTCTCGCGATCGTCGCGGGTGGAGTCGTGGCCGGCTTCCCGCTGCTCACATCTTTCGCGATGACCACGACCCCCGCGAGCCACGGCGCCGTCGTGATCGGCCTGCTTCCCGCGGCGACCGCGGTCGCCGTGGTGCTCCGCACCGGGGAACGCCCCGCCCCGTCCTTCTGGTTCTTCGCTGTCCTCGGTGCGGTCGCGGCGGTGGTCTTCGCGGCACTGCAGAACGGGGGCATCGGCTCCCTCACCGGCGCGGATCTGCTGCTGTTCGGGGCCGTGATCGCTGCGGCGGTCGGCTACGCGGAGGGCGGTCTGCTCGCGCGTGAACTCGGCTCCTGGCAGACCGTGTCGTGGGCGCTGATCGTCGCCGCCCCACTGATGACGGCACTCACCGTCGCGTCGGCGATCCAGCAGCCTCCGGCCGCGACGCCCGTGCAATGGCTCGCCTTCGCCTACCTCGCGGCGGTGAGCATGTTCCTCGGCTTCTTCGCCTGGTACCGCGGGCTCGCGATCGGTCCGATGGCGCAGGTCAGCCAGATCCAGCTCGTCCAGCCCGTGATGAGCATCTCCTGGGCGGCGCTCCTGCTGCACGAGCCCATCGGCTGGGCCACCGCCGTCGGGGGTCTCGCCGTGATCGCCTGCGCCGCCCTCGCGGTGCGCACCCGTCTGACCGACCGCCGAAGAGAGGAATCCTGATGCGCCACACGCCCCGCTACCTGATGACCGATCCCGACGAGGTCAAGCGCCTCATCCGCGGGAACCCCTGGGCGACGTTCGTCTCCCCGGCGAGCGGCGGCCTGGTCGCCTCGCACTATCCCGCGCTGCTGATGGAGGACGACGACATCGTGATCGCGAGCCACTTCGGGCGCCCGGACGAGCAGCTCCACGAACTCGGCCGGCATGAAGTGCTCGTGATCATCCAGGGACCGCATGACTACGTGTCACCGACACTGTACGCACCGGGCGATCTGGTCCCGACGTGGAACCACGTGACCGCGCACCTGTACGGCATCCCCGAGATCCTGAGCGAAGAGGAGAACTACGCCATGCTCTCGCGGCTGACCGACCACTTCGAGGATCATCAGCAGCACGGCCGGCACCTGTCGGAGGACGAGGAGGGCACCCGCCGCGCCGCGAAGGGCACGGTCGGACTGCGGATGCGCGTGACCCGCTTCGATGCGCGAGCCAAACTCAGCCAGAACAAGTCGCCCGAGGTGCGCGAGAACATCACCGCACGGTTCGCCGAGACGAACAGCGCGCTCGCGGAGGAGATGCGACGGGTCGGCGGGGAGACCCCGTGATCGACGTCGCCGGACGCGCCTAGGGTGGAGCGATGACCGACACGCGAACCCCCGAGCCGTGGCCCGCGCGGACGGCCCGGCTGCAGGTGCGCCCGTGCACGCCCGCCGACGTCGATGCGATGTGGGAGTGGCGTCGGCTCCCCGAGGTGAACCGGTGGCTCGGTGCCGCTCCCGACACGCGAGACGCGTTCCGTGAGCGGTATCTCGACCCCGAGCGGCTCGCCTCCCTGTACATCGTGGAGCTGTTGCCCGACGCCGAGGGCACCGGCCCGACCCCGATCGGCGACATCATGGTGCGGCGCGGCGACGGGTGGGCGCAGCTCGAGGTCGACGCCCGGGCGAAGGGCGTCGAGGCCGAGCTCGGCTGGGTTCTCGACCCCGCGCACACCGGGCACGGCTACGCGACAGAGGCGATCCGCGCGGTGATCGACGTGTGCTTCGGCGCACTGGGCCTGCGCCGGGTGCATGCGGGGTGCTTCGCCGACAACGAGCCGTCCTGGCGCCTCATGGAGCGGCTCGGGATGCGCCGAGAGGAGTTCAGCCGGAAGACGGCATTGCATCGCTCGGGCGAATGGCTCGACGGCATGAACTACGGCCTTCTCGCCGAGGAGTGGCCGACCGCACGCTGATCGAGGCCCCGTGACGGCTCACCGCTGGGGTGCGTCCTGCGCGGACGAGCGTCCTAGATGCTGGTCCAGCAGTAGAGGCGGTGGTCGGACGCCGCGGCGCGACGAGCGAGCGCGGCGAGGTCGCGCGCGAACGCGGCCAGCTGGGCCGGATCGGCCCCTTCGAGCACTTCGGTCTGCGACCACGGCTCCGCGACCTCTGCCAGACGGACGTCGTCGGCTGCGGCGAGAGCGGCGGTCAGCGCATCCGTCACGGTGATGACGATCCGGTCGTAGTCGTCGCTCATCGCGAGGTTGTGGCCGGCACGCGGGTCGTCGGTCACCTCGTCGTACGGCACGCCCGTCAGCAGCGCCTCCAGCGTGCCGAGCTGCACGACCGGGTCGATGCCGCCGAGCGTTCCGGCATCGAAGCCCGACTCCTCCGCGGTCGGTCCGCCCTCCACCTGGAGGACGGTGACGGCCCGCTCGTCGTTCGGCGCGGAGAAGTAGTCGTAGAGAACGCTCATGACCGACATCCTGTCAGGCCCGGCGCACTTCCTCTTCCGGCCCGCTCCCCCTTCCGGTCGCATTTCGTGCCGCCTCCGCGCCTCGGGGACGGCAGGAGGTGCGACCGGAACGGAGCACTAGCCCGAGACGAGCCAGAGCACGAGCACGGCGGCGAGCACGGTCGGCACCGCAGCCACCACACCCCACAGCATGAAACGGCTCCACCGGATCGTGACACCGAGCGCGACGATCCGGTGGTGCCACAGCAGGGTCGCGAGCGACGCCCACGGCGTGATGAGCGGACCGATGTTCACGCCGATCAGCAGCGCCATGAGTGCCACCGGGTCGCCGGCGGCCGGTTCGAGCACCAGGTACGCCGGGAGGTTGTTGATCGCATTGGCGCTCCCGGCCCCCAGCGCAGCCAGCCGGAACAGGTCGCCGGGAGCGTCGCCGTTCGCGGTCGGCGAGGTCAGGAAGTCGAGCAGGCCCTGCGCGTGCGCCGCCTCGACCAGCACGAACAGCGACGCGGCGAGCGCGAGCGCCTGCCACGGGACGAGCGAGAGCCGCAGCGCCCGGCGCCGCCGGACCGCGAACAGGCCGATCAGCGCGAGCGCGGCGACCGTGGCTGGGATCCAGACATCGTGGGTCAGGGCGAGCAGAGGCATCAGCACGAGCAGGATGCCGGTCGCGCTCCAGAACAGCGTCGGGTCGGCGGGCCGCCGTGCCACCGGGGTCTCGTACGCACCGAAGACCGTGCGCCGATGCAGGATCGTCAGGATCGCGACGGGCACGAGGATGCCGACGAGCGTCGGTGCCCAGCTGAGCGCGAAGAACGCCGCGGGGCCGTCGCCGATGGCGGGGGCGGCGAGCAGGTTGGTGAGGTTCGAGACCGGGAGGGCGAGGGATGCCGTGTTGGCGAGCCACACGGTCGCCAGGGCGAAGGGAAGGGGGGAGACGCCGATGCTCTGCGCGAGGACGACGACGACCGGCGTGACGATCACGGCGGTCGTGTCGAGGGACAGGAACACCGTGCTCACCACGGCGAGCGCGACCACCAGCGCCCACAGCACGAGCACCCGACCGCGTCCCCAGCGGGCGAGTCGTTGCGAGACGACGTCGAAGACCGCGGCGTCGCGGGCGAGCTCGGCGACGATCGTGATCGCGACGACGAACCCCAGCACGGGCGCGATCCGCTCGCCCAATGCCCCGGCGTCGGAGCGCGGCAGGAACCCGGTGACGATGCACACGAGGGCGACCACGACCAGCCCGGCGACGACCCACGTCCCGGCCCCGATCCGCATCCTTCCGATTCCCACCTCGTGAGCATATGGCCGACGCGGGCCGTTCCGGTCGCACTTGCTGCCGCCCGAGAGCATCGGAAGCGACAGCAAGTGCGACCGGAACGAGATCAGGCGGGAGCGGCGGGGACACGGATGCCGTGAGCAACCCGCATGCATCCGCGCGGAGGGCGTAGGGGAAGCGTGAGGATGGCGGCTGCCGGGGCCGTGCGGGAGTTGTATCGGATCCGTGCTCGACATCATCTACATCGCGCTGACTCTCGCGCTGTTCGCCCTCGTGTCCCTGGTGGCCAAGGGGGTGGAGCGGCTGTGATCGTCTTCGAGATCCTCGCCGCCGCCCTTGCGGTCGCCGCCGTCGTCTACCTCGTGGTCGCGCTCGTCGCGCCGGAGAGGTTCTGATGGACGCGACGATCTGGTTCGGCATCCTGCAGGTCACGGCCGTCGTGGTCGTGCTCGTGCTCCTCTACCGCCCCCTCGGCGACTACATCGCCCACGTCTTCACGTCGGCGCGCGACCTGCGGGTCGAGCGCGGCGTCTATCGGCTCATCGGCGTCGACTCGTCGTCGGAGCAGACCTGGCGCGCGTACGCCCGCAGCGTGCTGGCGTTCTCGGTGGTCGGCGTTCTGCTGGTCTACGGCCTGCAGCGACTGCAGGCGTTCCTGCCGCAGTCCCTCGGCCTCCCGGCGGTGCCGGAGGGGCTGTCCTTCAACACCGCCGCCTCGTTCGTGGCCAACACCAACTGGCAGTCGTACTCCCCCGAGCAGACCATGGGCTACACCGTGCAGCTCGCGGGTCTCACCGTGCAGAACTTCGTGTCGGCGGCGGTGGGCCTCACCATCGCGATCGCCCTCATCCGCGGTCTCGCCCGCCGCGGTTCGACCACGATCGGCAACTTCTGGGTCGACCTGATCCGCGGTCTCGGCCGCATCCTCCTCCCGATCGCCCTCATCGGCGCGGTGGCGCTGCTCGCGGGCGGCGTGATCCAGAACTTCGCGGGCTTCACCGACGTCACCACGGTGTCCGGCGGCACGCAGACCATCCCGGGAGGTCCGGTGGCCTCGCAGGAGGCGATCAAGCTCCTCGGCACCAACGGCGGCGGCTTCTTCAACGCCAACTCGGCGCACCCCTTCGAGAACCCGACCGGCTTCACGAACCTGCTGCAGGTGCTGCTGATCCTCGTGATCCCGTTCGCCCTCCCCCGCACGTTCGGTCGCATGGTCGGAGACCACCGCCAGGGCTACGCGATCGCCGCCGTCATGGGCACGATCTTCCTCGTCTCGACCTTCGCCCTCTCGGCGCTCGAGCTGGCCGGCCGCGGCACCGCTCCGGAACTCGCCGGGGCCGCGATGGAGGGCAAGGAGGTGCGCTTCGGCATCCTCGGCTCCACGCTGTTCGGCAGCGCGAGCACCCTCACCTCGACGGGCGCCGTCAACTCGATGCACGACTCGTACACGGCACTCGGCGGCATGATGCCCATGCTGAACATGATGCTCGGCGAGGTCGCCCCCGGTGGCGTCGGATCGGGCCTGTACGGCATGCTGGTGCTCGCGATCATCGCGGTGTTCGTCGGCGGGCTGCTCGTCGGCCGCACGCCGGAGTACCTGGGCAAGCGGATCGGTCCGCGGGAGATCAAGCTCGCGAGCCTGTACATCCTGGTGACGCCGACCCTCGTGCTGGCCGGCACCGCGCTGAGCTTCGCGATCCCCGGCATCCGCGCCGATGTCGAGTCGACCAGCATCCTGAACCCCGGCGTGCACGGCATGAGCGAGGTGCTCTACGCCTTCACCTCGGCGTCGAACAACAACGGCTCCGCCTTCGCCGGACTCACCGCGAACACCCCGTGGTTCAACACCGCGCTCGGCATCGCGATGCTGCTCGGCCGGTTCCTGCCGATCGTGCTCGTGCTCGCTCTGGCCGGCTCGTTCGCGGCGCAGCAGCGTGTGCCGGCGACCTCCGGCACCCTGCCCACGCACCGGCCGCAGTTCGTCGGCCTGCTCCTCGCCGTGACCGTCATCGTCACCGCGCTCACCTACTTCCCCGTGCTCGCACTGGGACCCCTCGCTGAAGGACTCGTCTGACCATGACCCTCATCACCACCCCCTCCGAACAGCAGGATGCTCCGGCATCCACACCCGCACAACCGCCGCGCTCCTTCGGCTGGTCGCAGCTCGTGCAGGCCCTTCCCGGGGCCCTGCGCAAGCTCAACCCGGCAGCGCTCGTGCGCAACCCCGTCATGCTGCTGGTCTGGGTCGGCGCCGCGTTCACCACCGTGCTCGCGATCGCCGAGCCGTTCCTGGGCGGCCCGGCCGACTCCGGCGGCACCGCGGTTCCCGCCCCCTTCACCTGGGGCATCGCGATCTGGCTCTGGCTCACCGTGCTGTTCGCCAACGTGGCGGAGTCGGTCGCCGAGGGCCGAGGAAAGGCGCAGGCCGCGAGCCTGCGCAAGACCCGCACCAGCACGATGGCCCGGCGTGTGGTCGGTTACGACAAGGCAGCGGATGCCGCCGCCGAGCACGCCGCGACCGCCCAGGTCTCGTCGGCCGAGCTGCAGCGCGACGACATCGTGATCGTGACAGCGGGCGAGCTGATCCCCGGCGACGGCGACATCGTCGCGGGCATCGCCACCGTCGACGAATCGGCCATCACGGGCGAGAGCGCGCCGGTGATCCGCGAGTCCGGCGGCGACCGCAGCGCCGTGACCGGTGGCACCCGCGTGCTGTCCGACCGCATCGTGGTGCGCATCACCTCGAAGCCGGGGGAGACCTTCGTCGACCGCATGATCGCGCTGGTCGAGGGGGCCAGCCGCCAGCGCACCCCCAACGAGATCGCGCTGAACATCCTGCTCGCGAGCCTGTCGATCATCTTCGTCGTCGTGGTGCTCGCCCTGAACCCGATCGCGTCGTACGCCGCCTCTCCCGTCAGCATCCCGGTGCTGATCGCGCTGCTCGTCTGCCTCATCCCGACCACCATCGGGGCGCTGCTCTCGGCGATCGGCATCGCCGGCATGGACCGCCTCGTGCAGCGCAACGTGCTCGCGATGTCGGGGCGCGCGGTCGAGGCGGCAGGAGATGTCACCACCCTGCTGCTCGACAAGACCGGCACCATCACCTACGGCAACCGCCGCGCCCACGAGGTGCTCGCCCTCCCGGGTGTCGACGGCGAGGAGTTGCTGCACGTCGCCGCACTGTCGTCGCTTGCAGACCCCACCCCCGAGGGCGCCTCGATCGTCGAACTCGCCGCCGCGAACGACATCCGGGTGACCGCACCGGAGGACGCGGTGGTCGTGCCGTTCACGGCGCAGACGCGCATGTCGGGCCTCGACCTCGCCGACGGCACGCAGATCCGCAAGGGCGCCGGCTCCGCGGTGCGGGCCTGGCTCGGGCTCGACGGCGACGACGTCGAGCTCACGACGCGCACGGATGCCGTGGCCGAGAGCGGCGGCACCCCGCTCGTGGTCGCCGTGAAGACGCCCGGTGCCGACGGTCGCGTCCTCGGCGTGGTGCACCTCAAGGACATCGTGAAGGACGGCCTCCGCGAGCGCTTCGAGGAACTGCGCGCGATGGGCATCCGCACGGTCATGATCACGGGCGACAACCCGCTCACGGCGAAGGCGATCGCCGCTGAGGCCGGGGTCGACGACTTCCTCGCCGAGGCGACGCCCGAGGACAAGCTCGAGCTCATCCGGCGCGAGCAGGAGGGCGGCCGTCTGGTCGCGATGACCGGCGACGGCACCAACGACGCCCCCGCGCTCGCCCAGGCGGACGTCGGCGTGGCGATGAACACCGGCACCTCGGCGGCGAAGGAGGCCGGCAACATGGTCGACCTCGACTCCGACCCGACCAAGCTGATCGACATCGTGCGCATCGGCAAGCAGCTGCTCATCACGCGCGGCGCGCTCACCACGTTCTCGCTCGCCAACGACATCGCGAAGTACTTCGCGATCATCCCGGCGATGTTCATGGGCGTCTTCCCCGGACTCGCGGCGCTCAACGTCATGCAGTTGCACTCGCCGGCATCGGCCGTCACCAGCGCGATCATCTTCAACGCGATCGTGATCGTGTTCCTGATCCCCCTGGCCCTGCGCGGAGTGAAGTACCGCCCGGCGAGCGCCTCGCAGATCCTGCAGCGCAACCTGCTGATCTATGGACTCGGCGGCGTGATCGCTCCGTTCATCGGCATCAAGATCATCGACCTCGTCGTCAGTCTCATCCCGGGCTTCTGACCCGGCTCGGAAAAGGAATCCAGACATGTCCTCCACACGCACCGCGGTCCGCACCACCGGTGTCGCCGTCCGCGCGATGCTCGTCCTCACCCTCGTGCTCGGTGTCGCCTACACACTCCTGGTCACCGGCATCGGGCAGCTCCTGCTCCCGTGGCAGGCCAATGGCTCCCCCCTTCCCGACGACAGGGGCAGCTCGCTGATCGGCCAGTCCTTCACCGATGACGACGGCGAGGCGCTCCCGGAGTACTTCCAGTCGCGGCCCTCCGCCGCGGGCGACGGCTACGACGGCGCAGGCTCCAGCGGAAGCAACCTCGGCCCGGAGAACACCGACCTGGTCGCAGCGATCGCGGAGCGCAAGGCCGCGATCGCGGAGCGCGAGGGGGTCGACCCGTCGCAGGTGCCGGCCGACGCGGTCACCGCCTCGGGTTCCGGGCTCGACCCGCACATCAGCGTGGCGTACGCACTGCTGCAGGTGCCGCGCGTCGCCGAGGCCCGCGGACTCTCCGCACAGGAGGTGCGCGACCTCGTGGAGTCTAGGATTCAAGGGCGGGATCTGGGATTCCTCGGCGCGGAGCGCATCAACGTCGCCGAGCTCAATCTCGCGCTCGATGAACGGGAGGGCGAATGACCGCAGCGCCACTTCGTCGATCTCACGGCCACTCCCGCCGGGGGCGGCTCCGGGTACTCCTCGGAGCCGCCCCCGGCGTCGGCAAGACCTACGAGATGCTCGCCGAGGGACGACGCATGCTCGACGAGGGCCATGACGTCGTGATCGCGATCGTCGAGACGCACGACCGCGCCGCGACGCAGGCGCAGACCGCCGGAATCCCCGAGGTGCCCCGCCGGGTCGACCTCCACCGCGGGATCGCCCTGACCGAACTCGACGTCGACGCCGTGCTCGAGCGGGCACCCGAGATCGCCCTCGTGGACGAGCTGGCGCACACCAACGTCCCCGGCTCGCGCAACGCCAAGCGCTGGCAGGACGTGGACGAGCTGCTGGATGCGGGCATCGACGTGGTGACCACCGTCAACGTGCAGCACATCGAGTCTTTGAACGCCGTGGTCGAGAAGATCACCGGCATCGCGCAGCAGGAGACGATCCCGGACGCCGTGGTCCGCGCCGCCGACGAGATCGAGGTCGTCGACCTCGCCCCGCAGACGCTCCGTGATCGGCTCTCGGCCGGACTCGTCTACCCGGCCGAGCGGATCGACGCCGCCCTGTCGAACTACTTCCGCCTCGGCAACCTCACCGCACTGCGCGAGCTGGCCCTGCTCTGGCTCGCCGACGAGGTCGACAGCGCGCTGCGCAGCTACCGGGCGGAGCAGGGCATCGAGGGCAACTGGCAGGCCAGGGAGCGCGTGGTCGTCGCCCTGACCGGCGGCCCCGAGGGCGAGACCCTGCTGCGCCGCGGCGCCAGAATCGCGGCCCGCTCCGCCGGCGGCGAACTGCTGGCGGTGCACATCACCGCGCAGGACGGCCTGCGCGACGAGACACCGGGAGCCCTCGCCGCGCAACGCACGCTCGTGGAGTCGCTCGGCGGCACCTACCACCAGGTCGTGGGCGACGACATCCCCGCCACCCTGGTCGAGTTCGCGCAGGGCGCGGACGCCACCCAGCTCGTGATCGGCGTCAGCCGGCGCAGTCGCCTCACCGCTGCGCTGACCGGTCCCGGCATCGGCTCTGAGGTCATCCGCCGCTCCGGCGACATCGACGTGCACATCGTCACGCACGCCGCAGCGGGTGGGCGGATGGTGCTGCCGCGCATCACCGGCGGAGCCCTGGGCTGGCGTCGACAGCTGCTCGGTTTCGGCGTCGCGCTCGTCTTCGGACCGATCCTGTCGTGGATCATGTTCACGTTCCGCAGCCCCGAGTCGATCACCGCCGAGGTGCTCGCGTACCAACTGCTCGTGGTCGTGGTCGCCCTCATCGGCGGCATCCGCCCTGCGGTGTTCGCGGCGGTGCTCTCGGGCGTCACGCTCGACTTCCTCTTCGTCGCTCCGCTGTTCACGATCACGATCGCGCATCCGCTGCACGTGCTCGCGCTCGCCCTCTACGTGCTCATCGCGATCCTGGTCAGCATCATCGTCGACCAGGCCGCGCGACGGGCCCGCACCGCGCAGCGCGCCGCCGCCGAGGCCGAGCTGCTCGCCGCAGTCGCCGGCAACGTGCTCCGCGGCGACAACGCCGTGCTGGCTCTGGTCAGCCGCACCCGAGAGGCGTTCGGGCTGAGCGGCGTGCGCCTGATCGCTCCCGACGGCGAGGTGCTCGCGAGCGACGGCGAACCCGTGGCCGACGGACGTGCCACGACCATCCCCGTCGGCGTCGTCCCCGGGGGCGGGCCCCGTGCGGTGCTGGAGCTGAACGGCGAGCCGCTCGCCGGACCCGAACGCCGCCTGCTGGATGCGATCGTCGCCCAGCTCTCCGCCGCGATCGAGCACACCGATCTGCGTGCCACCGCGAGCGAGGCGGAAGCACTCGCCGAGACCGACCAGGTGCGCAGTGCCCTGCTGTCGGCCGTCAGCCACGACCTGCGCCGCCCCCTCGCCTCGGCGGTCGCCGCCATCGGCGGTCTGCGCGGTGCGCACGGACTGTCGGCCTCCGATCGCGAAGAACTGCTCGCCACCGCCGACGAGAGTCTCGCGACGCTGTCGACGCTGGTCACCGACCTGCTCGACGTGAGCCGCGTGCAGGCCGGCGTGCTCGCCGTGTCGTCGTCGCGGATGGATGCGGCCGGCTGCGTGCTCGCCGCCGTCGATGAGCTGGGGCTCGGGCCGTCCGACGTCGAGCTCGCCCTCGACCCCGACCTGCCGCCGCTGCATGCCGACCCCGTGCTGCTGCTGCGCGTGCTGGTCAACGTGATCGCCAACGCCCATCGGCACTCCCCCGAAGACGCACGGGTCATCGTCTCCACGAGCGCCCTCGGCGGCCGCGCCGAGATCCGCATCATCGACCGGGGCGACGGCGTCTCCCCCGAGCGGCGCGACCGCATCTTCCAGCCGTTCCAGCGCTTCGGCGACACCGACAACACGACAGGGCTGGGACTCGGACTCGCCCTGTCGCGCGGGTTCACCGAGGGCATGGGCGGTACCCTGACACCCGAGGACACGCCTGGCGGAGGCCTCACCATGGTCATCTCCCTGCCGCTGGCCGCAGGACTTGCCGACACGGAGGGCACGGAGTGAAGCTGCTCATCGCCGACGACGATCCGCAGATGGTCCGCGCGCTGAGGATCACCCTCGCCGCGCACGGATACGAGGTGGTCGTGGCTCCCGACGGGGCCGCCGCCATCGCTGCGGCCGCCCAGACCCACCCCGACCTCATCATGCTCGACCTGGGGATGCCCCGACTCGACGGCATCGAGGTGATCCAGGCGCTGCGCGGATGGACCAACGTGCCGATCATCGTGGTGTCCGGTCGCACGGGTTCGGCCGACAAGGTCGAAGCGCTCGACGCCGGCGCCGACGACTTCGTGACCAAGCCCTTCCAGGTCGACGAGCTGCTGGCACGGCTGCGTGCGCTCTCGCGTCGCTCCATCCCGGCCAGCGGCGAGTCGACCGTGGCCTTCGGCGATGTGGTGGTCGACCTCTCGACGAAGACGGTGACACGGGGCGGAGCGCGCGTGCACCTGACCCCGACCGAGTGGCGGATGCTGGAGCACCTCTCCCGGCATCCGGGCGCCCTGGTCACGCGCCAGGACCTGCTGAAGGAGATCTGGGGCAGCGAGCAGGTCTCCGACTCCGGCTACCTGCGCCTGTACATGTCGCAGCTGCGCAAGAAGCTCGAGCAGGAACCCGGCGCTCCCGTGCACCTGCTCACCGAATCGGGGATGGGCTACCGCCTGGTGCTCTGAGCGTCGGCGTCCACGGCGCGCGACCGGCGCAGGACCGCCACGACCCCGGTGATGACGAGCAGCACCGCCACGGTGATCGCGGCGATTGCGGTCGGCGTGCTCTGCGGTTCTCCGGTGAGCCGTCCGACGGCGAGCCATGCCAGACCCCAGGCCGTCGCGAGGGCGGGGGCGATGCGTCCGGTGATCCAGGCGGCGGCGGCTCCGATCACGAGGACGACGACCAGCACGCCGATCGCCCAGGCATCGGCGGCCTGCGCCCAGCTCTGCGGTGCGATCTGCGTGAGCCAGGCGGCGGTGTTGGCGACGGTGGCGATCGTGACCCAGCCGAAGTGCAGGCCGTTCGCGCCGTCAGTGAGGATGCGATCGGCGAGGCTGCGGGCGGGGAAGCGACCGAGCAGCACGATCGCTCGAGCGAGCACGGCCAGCAGCGCCGCGATCACGACGACGGTGAGCCAGAGCGTCAGGAATCGTGCGGTCACCAGCCACAGCCCGTTCAGCACCATCGACGCGGCGATCCATCCGCCCACGGCCTGCTGACGCGGGTCCTGCCGCTGGGCGGGGAACGCCTGCCACACCGTGTACGCGAACAGGCCGAGGTATATCAGCGACCAGATCGAGAATGCGGGCCCCGCGGGCGCGAGGTACGAGCCCTGGGCGGAGAGGGCCCCGTCCTGCAGGTCATCGACGGACGCACCGCCGAATGCCCCCGCGCCGACAGCGGCCGCGATCACCATGAACGTCGCCGCCGCGATGATCAGCGACTGACGACCGATGCCCTCTGTGCGTGATTCCATGCTCCGCAGGCTACGAGACGCCCGCGCGCGACGCATCGCCCTTGACACCGGAACGGCATTTCGCTAACCAGGTTAGTCAAAACCCCCATCATGCCCGCCTCACGCGGAAGCTCGCGCAGAAGGATCAGGCGCGCGTGAAGGCCGCATCGATCAGGACTTCGGCGGCTCCCCTGGCCTGCGCGGCCACTGCCGGGTCGGCCGAGATCGCGGCCGTGCTCTGCGCCCCCTCGGCGAGGATGGACAGCTGCGCGGCGAGCGCGGGGGGCGCGCCCGTCTGGGCGACGAGACCCGCCATGTACTCCTGGAACGAGGCCTTGTGCGCCCGTACGATCTCGGCAACCTCGGGATTCGTGCCGCCGAGTTCACCGAACGCGTTGATGAATGCGCAGCCGCGGAAGTCGTCGGCGCAGAACCAGTTCTCGAGATAGCCGTAGACGGCGAGGAGACGTGCGCGCGGGTCGCCGCCCGCATCCGCCACGGCACCCGACAGGCCCGACTCCCACTCGGCGTGCTTGCGTGCGAGCACGGCCACGACGATGTCGGTCTTCGACGGGAACAGCGAGTAGAGGCGGCGCAGCGAGACCCCGGCCTCCTGACGCAGCTCGTCCATGCCGACGGCCGCGTACCCCTTGCGGTAGTACAGCTCCTCGGCGGTGGAGAGGATGCGCTCGCGAGCCTCGTCTTCGGTCATGTCCAGAAGTCTACTTGACACGAGAACGAACGTTCTCTAGATTGGTCGCATCGAGCGAGAACGCCCGTTCTCATCGGAACCGAAAGGATCAGGATCATGGGTTACATCACCGTCGGCACCGAGAACAGCACCCCGATCGAGCTCTATTACGAAGACCAGGGATCGGGTCAGCCCGTCGTCCTGATCCACGGCTATCCGCTCGACGGTCACAGCTGGGAGCGTCAGACCCGCGAGCTCCTCGCCCAGGGCTACCGCGTCATCACCTACGACCGCCGCGGCTTCGGCGGATCGTCGAAGGTGAACACCGGGTACGACTACGACACCTTCGCCGCCGACCTGAACACCGTGCTCGAGACCCTCGACCTGCGCGACGTCGTGCTGGTCGGCTTCTCGATGGGCACCGGAGAGCTCGCACGCTACGTCGCCCGCCACGGCCACGACCGCGTCGCCAAGCTCGCCTTCCTCGCCTCGCTCGAGCCCTTCCTCGTGCAACGCGACGACAACCCCGAGGGCGTGCCGCAGGAGGTGTTCGACGGCATCGAGGCTGCCGCCAAGGGCGATCGCTTCGCGTGGTTCACCGACTTCTACAAGAACTTCTACAACCTCGACGAGAACCTGGGCTCGCGCATCAGCGAGCAGGCAGTGACCGGCAGCTGGAACGTCGCGGTCGGCAGCGCCCCCGTGGCCGCCTACGCGGTCGTGCCAGCGTGGATCGAAGACTTCCGCACCGACGTCGAGGCCGTGCGCTCCGCCGGAAAGCCCACCCTGATCCTGCACGGGACGAAGGACAACATCCTGCCGATCGATGCCACCGCCCGTCGATTCCACCAGGCAGTGCCCGACGCCGACTACGTCGAGGTCGAGGGCGCTCCGCACGGCCTGCTGTGGACCCACGCCGACGAGGTCAACGCCGCGCTGAAGGAGTTCCTCGCCAAGTAGTCCCCGTTGCCGCACGCCGCACGGCGGCTGCGGCGGGCCGAAACAGAGACGACCCGGCATCCGGGCGGCGCGTCGAGACATGACACGCCGGACGGTGCTCGGGTCGTCTCCGTTTTGGCAGGGGGGTGAAGCGGGTCAGCCCCGCATGGCGACGCCGCGACGCCAGTAGCCCATGAACGCCACCTGCCCGCGATCGATGCCGAGGTCCTTGACCAGGTGGCGACGCAGCGTGGTGACCACGCCGCTCTCCCCCGCGATCCAGAAGTAGCGTTCGGCCGCAGCATCCCCCGTGGCGATGTCCTCGCCGAGACCGGAGTAGTCCGGCGTCTCCCACAGCAGGTCCTCACCATCGATGTCCTTCACCCGGATCTCGTCCGTGGCGTCGGCGTCGCCGAGGTGGGCGAGCACGGCGGGGATGAGCCGCAAGCCGTGCGGCTCACCGATGTCGCGCGGCAGCCAATGCACCTCGACCCCCGAAGGTGCGTCGATGCGGAGGACGTCGGCGGGCGAGGGCACTTCGATGAAGGCGACGCCGCGCAGATCCTGCGGTGCGTCCTCGAGGATGCGGGCGATCGCCGGAGCGGCCGTCTCGTCGCCGGCGAGCACGACCGATGCCGCGGTCCCCGGCGCGAACTCGGCCCCTCCGTGCGCGTCGACATCCACCCCGCGGCGGGGGCCGACCAGGTAGAGCTCCTGCCCGACCGCGGCCTGGCTCGCCCACAGCGACGCGGGTCCGGTCAGTCCGGGTTCGAGGTGCAGCACGAAGTCGACGTCCACCTCGGTGCCGGTCTCGTCATCGACCCGCAGCTCGCGCACGGAATAGGTGCGCATGGACCCGCGCTCCTCCTCGGGCACCGCGAGGAACGCCTGCCACCAGTTGTCGGATGCCCTGTCGAGCTCAGGCAGGACTCCGGATGCGGGTGGGAACACCAGCTTGATGCGGCTGTCGAACACCTCACCCGGCGTGCCGAACTCGAACAGGTCGTCCCCGCCGAAGGTCACCCGCACGAACGAGGGCGAGACGCGCGCGACCCCCCGTACCTCGGCGCGGGTGAGGATGTAGGCCGGACGGTCGGTCGTGGTCGTCTCAGCGGACATGGTGCCTCCCGATGGGTGTGACCATCGGCTTGCCGGAGACCGGATCGATGGTGATCTGATTGGCGAGGCCGAAGACCTCTTCGACGAGTTCGGCGGTGACGATGTCCTGCGGCGCACCGGTCGCGTGCACGCGCCCATCCTTCATGGCGACCAGCTCGTCGGCGTAGCGGGCCGCGAGATTGAGGTCGTGCAGCACCATGACGATCGTGGTGCCGCGCGAGACGCTCAGGTCGGTGAGCAGGTCGAGGACCTCGACCTGGTGGGCGACGTCGAGGAAGGTGGTCGGCTCGTCGAGCAGCAGGATGTCGGTCTCCTGTGCGAGCGCCATGGCGATCCACACCCGCTGGCGCTGACCGCCCGAGAGCTCGTCGACGCTGCGGTCGGCCAGATCGGAGATGCCGGTGGCGTCGAGGGCATCCGCCACGACCTCGTAATCGTGGGTGCTCCATCGGGCGAGCATCTTCTGATGCGGGTGCCGTCCACGGCCGACCAGATCGGCGACCGCGATGCCCTCGGGCGCGACGGGCGACTGCGGCAGCAACCCGAGGATGCGCGCGACCTCCTTGGTGGGGCGGGCGTGCACCGATCTGCCGTCGAGCACGATCTGGCCGTCGCTCGGAGACAGCAGGCGCGCCAGCGAGCGCAGCAGCGTGGACTTGCCGCATCCGTTCGCCCCCACGATGGTGGTGATGCGACCGGGGGCGATCTGCAGGTCGAGGCCGTCGATGATGGTGCGGTCACCGTAGGCGAGCGTCACCCCCTCGGCGGACAGGCTGTGCGAGACGGTCATAGCGAACCCCCGGAGCGGTTGGTGCGGATGAGCAGGTAGATCAGGTACGGCGCGCCGACGACGCCGGTGATGACGCCGACGGGATAGCGGGTGCCGAAGGCGAACTGGCCGATCAGGTCGCCGCCGAGCACGAGCACGGCTCCGACGAACGCCGACGGCAGGAGCAGATTGGCGCCGGGACCGGTGATGCGCGCGGCGATGGGGCCGGCCATGAAGGCGACGAAGGCGATGGGGCCGGTGGCCGCGGTCGCGAACGCGAGCAGCGCGACCGCACCGAGGATGAGGAGCAGGCGGGTGGCGTTGACCCGGATGCCGAGACCGGCAGCCGAGTCGTCGCCGAGCTGAAGCGCACCGAGCGCGCGCCCCTGCGACAGCATGAGCGGCACGATGATCGCCGCGGCGATCGCCATCGGCAGCACCCGCTCCCACGAGGCGTTGTTGAGGCTCCCGGTCAACCACTGCATCGCGGTCTGGATGTCCCAGTTCGCGGCGCGCGACAGCATGTACGAGATGACGCTCTGCAGCATCGCCGCGACGCCGATCCCGATCAGGATGAGTCGGGTTCCGGCGAAGCCGCCCTTGATCGAGAGCAGGTAGATCACGAGGGCGGTGACGACGGCGCCGCCGAGAGCGAGCAGCGACACGACCGGCCCGTTCACGGACAGCACGATGATGCCGAACACGGCCGCCGCACCGGCACCGTTGGAGATGCCGATGATGTCGGGCGAGGCGAGCGGATTGCGCAGCATCGTCTGGAAGCACACACCCGCCATTCCGAATGCGATGCCGGTGAGGACGGCGAGCACCGCCCGCGGCAGTCGCAGATCGCCGACGCTGAACGAGGCTCCGGGCACCGTCTCTCCGAGGATCACGCGGATCACCTCATCCGGCGTGTAGAACGTGTTGCCGACCATGAGCGCCACCGCGAAGAGGGCGAAGACCAGGACGCCGAGGACGATCGTGGCCACCGCATGCCGGCGGTGGCGCGAGCGCCGCCCCGCGACGATACGCGCGATCCGGGCGGATGCCGGCTCGTCGACCCGGTCGAGGGTGTGCTCGGTGTGCTCTGTCGTGCTCACAGCTCACGCACCTTCTGCCGGCGGACGATCCAGATGAAGAACGGGGCTCCGATGATGGCGGTGATGATACCGACCTGGATCTCCTCCGACGATGGCGCGATCACCCGGCCCACGATGTCGCTTGCGGTCAGCAGCGCGGCGCCGGCGATCGCCGAGAACGGGAGCAGCCAGCGGTGATCGGTGCCCACCAGCATCCGGCACACGTGCGGGATGATCAGACCGACGAAGCCGATCGGCCCGGCGATCGCGGTCGCGGCCCCGGCGAGGATCACCGCGCCCAGCGCCGAGATCATGCGCGTGCGGAACACGTTCTCACCGAGCCCCTTGGCCATCTCGTCTCCGAGGGCGAGGGAGTTCATGCCCCGGGAGCACAGGAAGCAGATCAGGGCGCCGATGGCCAGAACCGGTGCGGTGAGCGCGATGCGCGGCCACTCCGCGCCACCGACGCCGCCGATCTGCCACGACTGGAACGTCTGCAGCAGGTCGACGCGGGGCAGCATGACGGCGCTGATGAGCGAGGCGAAGGCGGCCGAGGTGGCGGCACCCGCGAGCGCGAGCTTGAGGGGTGTCGCTCCCCCGCGTCCGAGGGATCCGACCGTGTAGACGAAGGCGGCGGCGAGCCCTGCTCCGGCGATCGCGAACGCCATCTGGCCGTAGGGGTCGGCGAGACCGAAGAAGGCGATGCCGCACACCACGGCCAGCGAGGCGCCGTTCGAGACGCCGAGGATGCCGGGGTCGGCGATGGGGTTGCGCGTCACGGCCTGCATGGTCGCGCCGGAGAGGGCGAGTGCCGCACCGACGAGGAGGGCCAGTACCGTGCGGGGGATGCGCTTGACGATCGCCGCTTGCGCGATCGTGTCGGTGTGACCGGTGAGGGCTGCGGCGATGTCGTCGAATGAGACGGCGCGCACGCCGAACGAGATCGACAGGATGGTGAGGACGACGAGCACCACGAGCCCGATGAGGAGCCAGAGGGTTCGCACCAGCACCGGGCGCCGCAGGTCTGCGGCCCCCGGTGCGGGCGCGATGACGGTTGCTGAGGTCACTGGGTATTCACTCCGCGGAGGCGGATCGAACGATTACGGAGCGAGCGGTGCAGCCAGGAGCGCGAGGTAGTCGCCGAGACCCCACGGAATCGACAGCGGCGACGGGTTCGCGGAGGCCGCGATGGGGGTGGCGTCGGGAAGGACCGCGATGCGGCCCTCGGCGATCGCCGGGATCTTCGACAGCAGCGGGTCGGCCTGCAGGAGCGGGATGATCGACTCGTCGCCGTAGGTGATGAACAGGTCGACGTCGTCGAACTTCTGCGCCTCTTCCGCGCTGACCGTCAGGTAGAACTGGTCGCTGTCCTTGTTCTCCTCGACGATCGAGGGGAACGGCAGACCGAGATCGTGGAGATAGCCCGGGCGGGTGTCGATCGCCGTGTAGTACCCGATCTGGCTCAGGTCGGTCGGGTCGATGTAGGAGAACAGGACCTTCTTGTCCTTCAGCACACTGTTCGCCTCGAGCGCCTTCTGCGCGTCGGCGTCCAGCTGCTCGATCAGGGCGTCGCCCTCCTTCTCGAGGCCGAGGGCCTTGGAGTCCATCTCGATCATCTCGTCGACCGAAGTGCCCCAGGCGACCTTCGGGTAGGCGATGACCGGAGCGATCTTGGAGAGGGTGTCGTACTCCTCCTGCGTGAGGCCGGAGTAGGCGGCGAGGATCACGTCGGGCTCGGTGTCGGCGACGGCCTCGTAGTCGATGCCGTCGGTCTCGTCGAACAGCACCGGCGTCTCGGCGCCCATCTCGTCGAGCTTCTCCTCGACCCAGGGCAGCACGCCGTTGTCGTCATCGTCGCCCCACGACGCCTTGCTCATGCCGACCGGAACGATGCCCAGCGCCAGCGGCACCTCGTGGTTCGCCCATGCGACGGTCGCGACGCGCTCGGGCTTCTCGGTGATCGTGGTCTCGCCGTAGACGTGCTCGACGGTGACGGGGAAGGCGTCGTCGGATGCGGGGTTGCCGCCGGCGGTCGAGGTCGACTCCGGGGCAGAGGATGCGCAGGCGGAGAGACCGATGGCGAGCGCGGCGGCCGCGCCGATGGCGAGGATTCGAGAGGTGCGCACAGGCGTTCCTTCGGGTTCGGGGTGAGGGGGCGGCGCATGACCTGCGCCCAGGCTTTGGTAAGCCTCGCCTAATCTAACACGGAGGTTAGGGGAACCTCACCCCGGATTCCCGGCCGCGTGCTGCCTCTCGAATCGCGCGATTCGCCGCGAATCGCCGCCGGTTGGGGCCATTCACGCGATTCGAAAGCTGCGGGTGGCACGAAAAAACCGGCCGGATCCGTGAGGATCCGACCGGCTTCAGGAAGTCAGCGCGCGCTCAGAGAGCGCGGATGTTCGCCGCCTGCATGCCCTTGGGGCCACGCTCAGCGTCGAATTCGACCTTCTGGTTCTCGCGGAGCTCCTTGAAACCGGAGCCGGCGATAGCCGAGTAGTGGGCGAAGAGGTCGTCCGAGCCGTCATCGGGAGCGATGAAGCCGAAGCCCTTTTCCGCGTTGAACCATTTCACAGTGCCAGTGGCCATGTGTTTCTACTTTCTGTTGACTTAGCCGTTTACACGGCCTACGCCGAATCGGAACATCCGAGACGCGCGCACAGTCACGCTACCACGGCAGGCTGGGCAGGGACACGGAACTGTCGATTCTTCTGCACGAGAGCAGCTTCGGTGCGTGTGCTCACGCCGAGTTTGCGCAGCACGGCCGAGACGTGCACGCTCACGGTCTTCACGCTGATGAACAGCCGCTCGCCGATCTGCCGGTTGCTCAGCCCTTCGGCGATCAGCTCGAGCACCTGCCGCTCGCGAGCCGTGAGCAGGTCGTCGCCCGACGGCGGATCGGCGGGGGCACGCAGTCCGGCGTCGGTGGCGAACCGGGCGACCGCAGCCCGCACCTGGGCGTTGCCGAGTGCCTCCGCGAGGCCTGCCGCCTCGGCGAGCACCGACGCCGCGGTGACGCGCTCCCCCTCGTGGACGAGCAGACGCGCGCGCTCGAGCCGGAGCACGGCGCGGAAGACGACCGGTACGTCTTCTCCCTCGGCATGGTGGAGGGCCGCATCCAGGGCGTCATGGCGCGGGTCGAGCAGCGCATCGAGGATCGTCGACCACGCGTCGTCCTGCAACTGCGGGGGTTGCGCGCGCCATGCCGCACGGACGGCATCGGATGCCGCCGTGGTGTCGGCGCCCTCGGCGCGCAGCTCGGCGATGATCGCCCCGCCCTCCAGCAGCAGCCGGCGCTGGTGCAGCAGCGCGGGATGTTCGTCGCGCAGCATCTCGAGAATGGTGTCGAGCGCCCTCCGGAGATTCCCCTCGCTCTCGGCCACAGCCACCGTCATCATGATCCGGTCGTACCAGATCTGCCGCTCCGAGCCGCCCGTCTCCTCGAACGCCGGCAACCACTCCTGCAACAGCTCTGCTGCCTCGGCCGACCGTCCGCGCCAGGCCAGCACCCGCACGCGGGTCATGCTCATGTACATGCGGAACACACGCAGGGTTCCCTGCACGAAGTCGCGCGACAGCATCTCCTCGACCCGCTCGATCTCGCCGAGTTCGAGCAGGGGCACCACCATGTTCTGGGCCATGATCGACCCCGAGGTGCGTTCGACGCGGAGCTCGCGGGCACGCCGCAGTCCCTCTTCGGCGACCTCGACCGCCTCGCGGTAGCGGCCCAGCAGCGTGAGCAGGTCGGAGTAGTTGACGCGATAGCGCATCTCGGCCGTCGTTCCCGCCGCGAGCTCACGCGCCCGCTCGTACTCGCGCACCCCTTCGTCGACCCGGCCGAGGTGGGCCAGGGAACCGCCGCGCACGTTCGCGGCGATCGACAGCTGGTCGGTGGAGTCGGCTCCGGCCGCCCCCAGCTCAGCCTCATCCGCGAGGCGGATCGCCTCTTCTCTGTCGCCCGCGATCATGCGCCGGCTCGCGAGCTGGTTGAGCAGCTCGGCCCGGAACACCTCGTCGCCGATGCGCTCCTCCGCGATGGCCAGGGCCTGCTGCAGCAGCGGGATCGCACCGAGGCGTCCGAGGTTGACGAGGTACAGCGCCTTGTTGCGCAGGAGTCGGGCATGCAGACGCGGGTCCACTGTGGCGGGGTCGATCTCGGCGAGCGCGACGTTCGCGACCGCGAGCGCCCGCTCGCCGTCGCCCGCATTGCGCAAGATCGATCCCAGCACCAGGAGCAGGTCGAGTCTCTCGACGCGTGCCGCCGCGGCGGCGTCGGGCACGAGCGGCCACAGTTCCAGTGCCAGTTCGCTGAAGCGGGCCGCGCTCGCGAACGCGTACTGCCCCTTCGCGTGGCGCATGGCGTCGGCGGCGGCGACGAGGGCCTTCCGATCGTCTTGCGCGAGCTGCCAGTGATAGGCGAGGGCCGCGGCGTCGCTGGTGTCCGACCCCGCGCACTGCGCCTCGAGCGCCTCGGCATAGGCGCGATGCAGGCGTGCCCGCTCGCCGGGGAGCAGGTCGTCATGCACGGCTTCGCGGAGCAGGGCGTGTCGGAACCGGTAGTCGTCGTCGCCCACGACGAGGATGCCGCTGCGGGTCGCCTCGCGGATCGCCTCGTCGAGGCGCTGCTCCGGCAGATCGACGAGGCCCGTGATCAGCGGATGGGAGAGAGGACGCTCGGCGCCGGAGACGACCTGCACCACACGCCGTGCATCGTCGCCGAGCCGGTCGAAGCGGGCGAGCAGCAGGTCGCGCAGACCGTCGGGGAGCGGGCCGTTCGCGCACCCCGCGATCTCCTCGATGAAGAAGGGCACGCCCTCGGCCCGCTCCTGCATGCGATCGAGGGCGCTCTCGGTCAGCGCCCGGCCGGTGATCTGCTCGGCCAGCTCGCGAACCGCGGCCTCGTCGAGCCGGCCGAGGGTGAGGCGCTCGAGCAACCGCGCGCGCGTCGCCTCGCCGATGAAGCGGCTCACCGCATCCCCGCGGCGCACATCGTCGGTACGACAGGTGAGGAGCAGCAGGATGCGGCCGCGGCTCAACGCCCGCAGCAGGAAGGAGAGGATGGCGAGCGTCGACTCGTCGGCCCAGTGCAGGTCTTCGACCACGAGCACCTGCGGGGCGCGTTCGGCCGCCGCTTCGATGAGGGAGGCGATCGCATCGCGCAGGCGCTCGGGGCTGGTGCGGTCGCGATCGGTCGGGGAGTCGACGAGTTCGGGGAGCAGCATGCCGAGTGCCTCGACCCCCACTCCCACCGACTCGCGCACCCGGTCGACGCCCATGCGTGTGACGATCGAGCGGAGGATGCCGGTGAGCGGCCCGTAGGGCGTGCGCGAGGCGCCCAGATCGAGACACCACCCCACGTGCACGTCGGCGGTCGGCGCGATCTCGGCGGCGAACTCGCGCAGCATGCGCGACTTGCCGATGCCGGCCTCGCCCTCGACGAGCAGCGCGGCCGGGACACCGTCGCGCACCCCGGCGAACGATCGGCGCACCTCGGCGAGCTCGGCCTCGCGGCCGACCATCGCAGCGCTCGACGCGGAAGGGGGCATGGATTCATCGTCCCACCCCCGACCGACATTCGGGACGGTCTGCGGTTCGCGCTGCGCGACGCCGCTCACTGCGCGTGTGCCGCCGCCGCTTCGCATCCGCCCGCGACACGAGCCGTCGTCGGGGCGGTCGGAGACGTGGCGGCCGCCGTGCGACCGAACGCGCGGCGCAGCATCCGCCGGACCACCCCTTCCGGACGCGGCACGATCTGGTCGGCGTGCTCGATCAGACGCAGCCTCTGCGCGGCGGCGCGCTCCATCTGCTCCTGGTCGTGCCGGGTGAGCTGCTGGCTGAGATACGGGTGCTCGTACATGGGGTTCTCCTCGACGGTTCGCTGTATCCCTACAGTCCGCTCTGAGGCACCCCCGGGGCATCGGGCAGTTGCCCTATCTTTCGTGCCTGCCGCACTAGGGATGCCGGGCGCGCATCAGCGACAGGCGCGCGGAGGGGCGAGACCGGGCCGGCACCAGGATCGCGAGAACCCGAACGAGCGTCGCCATCCACAGGAGTCCGAGTCCGACGACGACGGCCTCGACAGCGGTGGCCGAGAAGAGACCGAACGGCACCCACAGCACGACCGCCGCCGCCAGGAGCAGACCGACGCCGATCGAGGTGATCAGGAGCGCTCGGGGGTGCCCGGGAACAGCGGCGACCGTGGCCGCGGCCGCCACGACGAACAGGACGAGCGTGGAGACCGCGGCGATGTCGTGCGGGATGGGCACACGATGCAGCGGCAGCAGCCCGACCGCAGCCAGTGCGATTCCGGTGGCCGCCCACGACGCCACGACGACGGCGATGCGGGAGAGTGCGGAATCCCCGAGCAGCCGGTGCAGGTCACGACCGATGTACGAGCCGACGGTCGCGATGAGAAGCCCCGCGACCAGGAGGGTGCCGTTGAAGGCCCACGAACCGGAGCCCAACTGGGAGAAGTTCTGCTCCCACCAGCGCGGATCAGCGGCCGTGATCATGGCGAACAGGGTGCCGATCACGAGGAAACCGAACAGGAGCGCGGCGAGGTCTGCCGTGCGCAGGTCGACGCCGGCGCCGAAGGCGAAGCGCCCGCCGACCGCCGCCGCCAGACCGGTGAGCAGTCCGCCGCCGATCGCCGCGAGCTGCAGTCCCTGGAGCCCGGCCGTGAGCACCTCGGCGGCGAGCAGCACTCCCATCGTCGTGACGGCTCCGAACGCGACGGTGAGGGCACCAGCCGAGAGATCGGAGACCACCGCCTGCCAGCGCGGCATCGGCCTCGTCTCGCCCCCTCGGTGCATCAGTGTGCTCGTGAGGAAGGCGCCCGCCGCGATCGCTCCGGCGATGAGCGCGGCGGGCATCGCGAGCGCCCCTTCGCCCGTGAGCGGGCGGTCGGCACCGCCCAGGACGAGCATCCCGATGAGCGTGCCGATCACGAAGCAGATCACGGTCGCCCAGACCGCTCTCGTCTCGCCGCGCAGCTTCGCGTCCCGCTCCATGCGCCCATGCAAGCACGCACCTCGGACGGACGGAAGCCCGCCCGCCCGAGGCGATGCCGTCCGCGGAGAGTCAGGCCGCCAGGCGACCCACCGCTCTGGCGCGGATGAGCACGGCCGTGCCGTCGGAGTAGGCCACCGGCAGCTCTTCCACCGCGACGACCTCGATCGTCGTGGGATCGGCGCCGGCGAGCCGGGCACGCTCGGTCGCCTCGGCGGCGGCGTCCGCCCGGGATGCCCGCTGGTCGGTGGGATCGACGCGGTAGATCTTCTCGATCTGGCCGGCGACCTCGCCGAGGGCCGCCCCCACCGCGTTGGCGGCGCCGAAGTGATCGGGGCGGATCACCTCGGCGACGCCGTCGAGCACGGTCGGGGCGATGATGCCGCCCCCGCCGACCAGGATCACCGGTACCGGCGCGGCGTTCGGCTTCATCCGATCGATCGAGTCCTCGAGGATCTCCCGCATCGCGGTCCACGCCGCGGAGCCGACCCCCTCGGGAACGGCGGGGGCGTCGAGACCGTCGATCTCGGCGCCGCCGACCGCGAGCGCGACGTCGGTGGCCGTGAGGGTGCTGCCGCCGAACGCGAGACCCTCCTGCGGAAGGCGATAGCCCACGCTGTCCGGGCCGACGGTCGCGCCCGCAGGCGTCTCCCGGATGATCGTGCCGCCGCCGAGGCCGACCGACAGCACGTCGGGCATGCGGAAGTTCGTGCGGATGCCGCCGATCTCGACCGCGTGCGCCGACTGCCGCGGGAACCCGTCGACGAGCACGCCGATGTCGGTCGTGGTGCCGCCGATGTCGACCACCAGGGCGTCGGTCGCGCCCGAGAGGTGCGCGGCGCCGCGGATCGAGTTCGTCGGACCGCAGCCGATCGTCAGCACCGGGAACTCGAGCGCGTACTCGAGCTGCATGAGGGTTCCGTCGTTCTGGCCGAAGTACGGGGTGGCCGGGATGCCCCGCTCCCGCAGAGCGGCGACGAAGCCCGCGGCCATCTGCCGCAGCGTCTGCATCAGCGCCGCATTCAGCACCGTCGCGTTCTCGCGCTCGAGCAGTCCGAGCGACCCGATCCGGGCCGACCGCGACACGGGAACACCCAGCTCTTCCGTGACGATGGCGGCGACCCGCCCCTCCTGGCTCTCGTCGATCGGGGCGAACACCCCCACGACGGCGACCGCGTCGACCTCGCCGCGCATCCGTGCACAGGCCTCGCGCACGGCATCCTCATCGATCGGGGAGAGCACCCGGCCGTCGACCTCGAAGCCGCCGTCCAGCAGGTGTGCCTGCTCGCCGATCGCCGCACGCAGGTCGTCGGGCCAGCCCTCCAACGGCGGGACGGCCGTGGTGGCCGGTGCGCCGAGGCGGAGGATGCCGACGCGACCGAGACCGCGACGCTCGACGATCGCGTTGGTGCAGTGAGTGGTGCCGAGCATCGCGTGCCCGATCAGGGCGGCGTCGACGCCGGAGGCCGCGAGCACGGCGTCGATCGCCGCGGCCACGCCGTCGCCCGTGTCGGCCGTGGTCGGGCGCTTCACCGAGGCGACCACGTCGAGCCGCTCGTCGAGGATCACGGCGTCGGTGTTGGTGCCGCCGACGTCGATGCCGATGCGATAGGTGCCGGCCATCACGCGGCCTCCTCGTCCGTCGTGCGCGCACCGGAGCGCTGCGCGATGTCTTCGACGGGAACCCACTCCACGTCATAGCCGAAGTGGGTGGGACCTGCCGTCTCCAGCCCGATCGGCGTGCGCCACTTGTCATGGCAGGGGATCGCGATGACCGCGACCCGCGCCCCGTAGCGGAGGGACTCCGTCGTGATGGGCATGCCGGTCGCCAGGTCGAGCACCGCGATCAGGTCGGGGGTCACCGCCGCCAGCACGCCGTCACGACGCCCGAGCAGCATCTCGTTCTGGAAGTCGAGACGGAACGCACTCCCCCGGTCTTCTCCGACGCCGACGAGTTCGGCTGCTCCCCGCGTGAAACCGCCGTCGACGGAGCGCTGCAGGTCGGCCACCTTGCCGTCGAACAGCCGCACCGCGGCGAGGTCGGCGCACAGAGCGTCGATGCGCTCGTCGTCGCGCAGTTCGCGTCCGCCGCCATCGCGCCCCCGGAGGATGCGTCCGATGCGCTGGGCGAGCCCCAGAGTGCCCGGGATCGCGCACTCGCGCACGACGTCGCCGCCGTAGGCGTAGTCGATCATGGTCGCCCCTCCGCCCATCTCGACGGTGACGGCCCGCGCGATGCGCTCCGACCAGCCACCGTCGACCGGGCGGCTGACCACCTCGTTGCCGTGGTGGTCGACGAGCACGGTCGTACCGGGCCCATAGCCGGCGAGATGGAACGTGACCATCTGCGCCTCCGGGAAGGCGCGTCCCATCGCGTCACCGTCGACCACCGGGAGTCCGGCGAGCGCGGCGGCCGCGATCGGGATCATGGAATTGCCTCCACCGACCTCGATCGGCATCACGGCCGTGGCCTTGCGACCCACCGCGCGTTCGATCGCCTGCAGGGCCGCGAGCAGCTCGGATTCGGCCTGGATGCGCTCCACGCTCACGGAAGGCGCCCCTATCCCGCCGATCGGGATCACGAAGTCGTCGTCGGTCAGGTCGTCGACAGCCACCAGCGGCACCGGTCCGTGCAGGCGGATGAGGCGCTTGGCGATGAGCGAGCCGACGTGCGGGTCTCCTCCGCCGCCGGTACCGAGCACCGCGGCGCCCAGGGCGATCTCGTCGATGTCGGCTTCTGTGAGGAAGGGAGCGGTCGTGACGGCGGTCATGCCTTCACCTCATCCGCGGCGGGTGCCACGGCTTCCGGCGCCGCACGGCGGCGGAGCGGAAGCAGCGCGAGGTACGCGACGAAGCCGACCAGCAGTCCGTCCAGCGCCGAGATCGAGGTGATCGTGAACCAGCCGAAGCCGGGACCGTCCGCCGGGTTCGTCGTCGCGACGGCCACGAAGATGCCGACCACCCAGGCGGTGATCGACCACCCGTCCACCAGCGGCACGGTGGCGCCGTGCGCCCAGCGCGCGGTCTTTCGACCCGTGAAGAACGACGCCAGGTACACGCCGCCGTAGGGGGCGATGATCGTGCCGATCACGAGGATGAACTGCACGAAGTAGTCGGCCGCGCCGATCACTCCGACGACGATGCCGATGGCGCCGAGCACGATGGTCACGGTGCGGCGGCTCAGGCGCTCGCTGATCGACGCGAACGAGAGGCCGGCCGAGTAGAGGTTGGTCGTGTTCGTGGTCCACTGCGCCAGGATCAGCACGACCACGGCGACGCCGCCGAGACCGAGGGCGAAGAAGATCGCCATCAACTCGGTGCCGTCCATGATGCGGGCGAGAAGGATCGCGACGACCAGGATGATCGAGTTGCCGAAGAAGAAGCCGACGAACCCGGCGATCATGGCCTGCTTCGGCGTCTTCGCCCACCGCGCCATGTCGGGGGCCAGCACGACACCGAGGATGAAGATGCCCATCACGAGCGACACCGCACCGCCGAACGTGAACGTCGCCTCGACCGGGGCCTCGAGCCCTGCCGACCCGTTCACCGTGAACGCCACGACCACGCCGACGATCAGCAGGAGGAGGAGCAGCGGCACGGCGAGGGTGCTGAGGCGGTTGATCGAGCGGTAGCCCCAGAACGCGGTGATCGCCATGAGCACGCCGCCGATCGCGGTGAACACCTGCACGGGTACATCGATGCCGGTGAACTCGGCGAACGCGATCTGCGCGTTCGCTCCGAAGAAGCCCGCCTGCACGGCGTACCAGCCGACCAGGCTGATCGCGATCGCGAGGGCGAGGATCGCCCCGCCGATGCGCCCGAACACCGCGCGGGAGATCATCGCGGTGGAGAGCCCGGTGGCGGCGCCGACGTAGGCGCAGGCCATCGCGAGCAGTCCGAGCAGCAGCGAACCGAGCATCGTCGCGCCGATCGCCGGCCAGAAGGCCATGCCGGAGGCGAGCGAGACACCGAGGAACGCCCCGGAGAGGTCGATGCCGATCGCGATCCACACGGTGGCGATCGACAGCCAGCTCTTGCGCTGGTCCTGGGGCACGACGCCGTGCTCGTAGTCGGTGGTGGTCATCATCTTGTCCTTGAGAAGTGGCCCTGCGAGTCCGTCGGCGGGGATTCGGGTTCCCGTGGTGCGGACGACTCGCAGGGCGGGTCGGGGGCGGCCTGTCGTGGCGGCCGTGTCGTGCGATGCCGGGTCGGAGCTCGTGGCTCGGTGCCGGCGGGTCAGGCATGTGCCGCGTCGATGCGGCGTGGTTCATCGGGAGAGCGTGGTGTTCATCGGGAGAGGATCGTGGAGAGGTGCCGCCAGGCCTGGTCGAACCGTTCGCGGTAGACCTCGGGCGTGTAGTGGGTGAGCTGCAGGAAGAGGCCGTCCATGACGACGAAGACCAGTGCCGTGAAACCGTCTGCGTCACCGGCGACGAACGTCCCCGTCGCGACCCCGTCTTCATATGTCTGGCGCACCGCGGCGGCGAGGGTCGACTCCGAGTC
The DNA here is from genome assembly GCF_004794435.1 of Microbacterium sp. K27. NCBI lineage: Bacteria > Bacillati > Actinomycetota > Actinomycetes > Micrococcales > Microbacteriaceae > Microbacterium > Microbacterium sp. K27. Next base: position 95,100 of record NZ_SSDK01000030.1, on the reverse strand, counting down.
GAGGAAGATCTGCCGCAGCTGCTCGCCACCGGGACCGTATTCGGTGACCGCGGCCCGCAGGCTGAACTCCGCGAGGTCGGGCCGGTCGCGGTAGTAGGCCTCGATGCCGCCGAGGAGGTGCTGCAGACGCGCGAGCGGCTCCATATCGGAGCTGCTCCGCACGAGCTCGTCGAAGAACGCGGTGTGATCGATCGACACCGCGGCATACACCTCGGCGTAGAGCGCCTCCTTGCTCGAGAAGTGCGCGTAGAGAGAGGGCGTCTTGATCCCGACGGCTTCGGCGATCTCGCGCAGGCTCGTCTCGGCGTAGCCCTGGCGCGCGAAGATCGTCCGGGCCTCCGCGAGGATCGTTGCTCTGGTCATCTTCCGCCTCAGACTTGTTACCTAACGACTGTTAGTTAGGCAGAGCGTAACCCCGCATCTCCCCGCGACGCAAGAGCCGCGCTCGGGGCATCCGCACGACTAGCGTTGAGGTCATGCGCATCCCCGCCGCGATCCGCGCCTCCCAGCGCTCCCCGCTGCTGCAGGTCGTGAAGTCGGCCGCGGCGACCATCGCGGCGTGGCTGATCGCCGGATGGGTGTTCCCCGCACAGCTGCCCGTCTTCGCCGCCATCGCCGCGCTGCTGGTGGTGCAGCCCAGCGTGAACCAGTCGCTGTCGAAGGCGCTCGAGCGCAGCATCGGCGTGATCGCCGGTGTCGTGATCGCCGTCGCACTCGGGCTGCTGCTCGGTTCGCCGAGCTGGATCGTGCTGCTCGCGATCGTCGTCGCGATGCTGGTGGCGTGGATCTTCCGCGCCTCGCCCGGCACCGGCAATCAGGTCGCGATCTCGGCGATGCTGGTGCTGGCTCTGGGCTCGTCGAGTCCCGAGTATGCGTTCGCCCGCATCGTGGAGACGCTGATCGGGGTCGTGATCGGCATCGTCGTGAACGCCCTGATCGTGCCTCCGGTGCTCGTCGCGCCGGCCCGTCGGGACGTGGGGCTCCTCGGCCTCGAGCTCGCCGCGAGCCTGGATCGCCTGGCCGACGCACTGCCCGAACCCCAGACGCCCGCACGGCTGCAGGAGCTGATGTTGGAGGTACGGCTGCTGCGGCCGATGAAGGAGGCCGCCGAGGCCTCGATCGCCGCCGGAGAGGAATCGCTCACTCTGAACCCGCGGCGCTCGACCCATCGTGCCGATCTGCGTGAGATGCGGGCGCTGCTCGACCGGCTCTCCCCGATCGTCACGCAGACGATCGGCATGACCCGGGCCTACTTCGACCACTACGACGACCGGATCGGCGAGGAGCCCGCCGTCGCCGCGATCGCCGAGCAGCTGCGACGGGCAGGGCACGACGTACGGCTCGCCGTGCAGGTCGCCGATGCCTCGCCGGAGCCGGACACCATGACCTCGGCGATCCCCGCGCTCACCGCTCCCCTCGTGATCCGGCCGCCGTCGTCACAGCACTGGATCCTGATCGGTTCCCTCATGGAAGACCTGCGCCGCATCAGGGGCGAGCTGCTCGACGAGGACTGAGCCCGCCTACTCTGGAGGCATGTCCGACATGACCGTCGCCGAAGCCCTCGGCGAACTCGCCGCGCTGGAAGACCCGAAGATGCGCGCCGCCAACGAGAAGCGGGGCGATGACCACGGCATCAACCTCAGCCGGATGCGAGCGCTGGCCAAGAAGATCAAGACCGACCAGCCCCTCGCGCAGGAGCTGTGGGCGACCGGCGAGACGCCCGCACGGCTGCTGGCCCTGCTGATCTGCCGCCCGCGCGACTTCACCGCCGACGAGCTCGACGCCATGCTGCGCGAGACCCGCCCACCCAAGGTCAACGACTGGTTCGTCAACTACGTCGCCAAGAAGACCCCGCTCGCCGAAGAGCTGCGGCTGCGGTGGTTCGACGACGCCGACCCCACGGTGGCTGCTGCAGCCTGGTCGCTCACGACCGTGCGCGTCATGAAGGACGCCGACGGCCTGGACCTTGCGCACCTGCTCGACCTGATCGAGCGGGACATGAAGGATGCGCCGTCGCGCCTGCAGTGGTCCATGAACGAGACCCTCGCGAACATCGGCATCTTCCACCCCGAGTACCGCGCCAGGGCGCTGGCGATCGGCGAACGCCTGCAGGTGCTCGCCGACTACCCGACCGCACCCGGGTGCACCTCGCCCTTCGCCCCGCTCTGGATCGGCGAGATCGTGCGGCGACGCGAGGGGTGATCGGCGCGGTATCGCCCCGGGGACACGGGTGCGCGGGCGGGGCGGGATGAGGCTGGCTACGCTGAGGCCATGAGCACCCACATCGCCGCAGAGCCCGGTCGGATCGCCCCCATCGTCCTGTTCCCCGGCGACCCGCTGCGGGCGAAGTGGATCGCCGAGACCTTCCTCGACGATGCCGAGCTCTACTCCGAGACGCGCGGCATGCTCGGCTTCACCGGCACCTGGGAGGGGCATCGCGTCTCGGTGCAGGGCTCGGGCATGGGGCAGCCGTCGATGGCGATCTACGCGAACGAACTGTTCGACGCGTACGACGTGCAGACGATCGTGCGGGTCGGCTCGTGCGGAGCCCTGACCGAGCGCGTCAAGATCCGCGACATCATCATCGCCAACGCCGCCAGCACCGACTCCGGCATCAACCGGAGCCGTTTCCACGGACTCGACTACGCACCCGTGGCCGACTTCTCGCTGCTGCGCGCCGCAGTTGAGGCGAGCGAGGCCGAACCTCTGGATTCGACCGTGCACGTGGGACAGCTGTTCTCGAGCGACCAGTTCTACAGCACGCGCCCCGAGCTCATGGAGCCGTTCGTGCAGCACGGCATCCTCGGCGTCGAGATGGAGGCCGCCGGTCTCTACACTCTCGCGGCGTACTACGGTCGGCGCGCCCTCGCGATCTGCACGGTCAGCGACCACATCGTCACGGGCGAGGAGACCTCGGCGCAGGAGCGCGAGCAGACCTTCGGCGACATGATCCGCATCGCTCTGCGCGCCGCCACCGCGGTCTGAGCGTCCCCGGCGCGCTCGGCCGCTACGGCGTGTCGCCGACCGCGTGCGGACGGGGCAGAGCCAGCATGGCGCCGGTGTCGGTGAACTCCTGCTGGATCTCGTCGTCGTGCCGGTACGTGACGAGACTCACCACGACGGCGGCGATCAGAGCGAGAACGAAGGCGGGAAGCAGTTCGTAGAGCCCGGTGTCGAGAGCCTTCCAGATGAACACGGTCGCGGCGCCGACGAACATCCCCGCCAGGGCACCCCAGTTGGTGAGCTTGCGCCAGTAGAGACTGAGCAGGATGACCGGGCCGAATGCGGCGCCGAATCCGGCCCAGGCGAAGGAGACGAGTCCGAGGATCGTGTCGTTCGGGGTGATCGCCAGCACCGCGGCGACGATCGCGACGCCGAGCACACCCAGCCGCCCCATCAGCATGAGCGTCTTCTGCGAGGGCGGCGTGCGCCGGAACACGCCGTACAGGTCTTCCACGAGGGCCGAGGAGCACACGATCAGCTGGCTGGAGATCGTGCTCATGATCGCGGCGAGCACGGCCGCCAGGACGAGGCCGGCGACGAACGGATGCAGCAGCGTCTGCGACATGAGCAGCACCACGGTCTCGGGGTTGGCGAGGTCGACGCCCGTCTTGGCGATGTAGGCGATGCCGACCAGGCCCGACAGCACGGCGCCGCCGAGCGAGACGATCATCCAGGAGATGCCGATGCGTCGAGCGCTCTTCGCCTCTTGGGGCGAGCGCAGAGCCATGAACCTCACGATGATGTGCGGCTGTCCGAAGTATCCGAGGCCCCAGGCGAGCGACGAGACGATGGCGAGGATGGTGCCGCCCGTGAGCGCCGTTCCGGAGAGCATGGAGAGGTGGTCCGGCGCCACCTCGTTGATCAGCTCGCCCGTCTCGGCGAGTCCCCCGATCGCGACGATCGCCGCCACCGGGATCACGACCAGCGCGATCACCATCATCAGTCCCTGCACGACATCGGTCAGTGACGCACCGAGGAACCCACCGAAGAGCGTGTACGCGAGGGTGACGCCCGTGACAAGCAGCATGCCGGTGAGGTAGTCGCCGTCGAACGAGCTCTCGAAGAAGACCCCACCGGCGACCATGCCGGAGGAGATGTAGAGGGTGAAGAAGACGAGGATGACGACACCGGAGACCACCCGCAGCAGTCGCGTCGTATCGCGGAGTCGATTCTCGAAGAAACTCGGCACCGTGATGGAGTTGCGCGACACCTGCGTGTAGGCGCGCAGCCGAGGAGCCACGAGCAGCCAGTTCAGGTAGGCGCCGATGGTGAGGCCGATCGCGATCCACGCCTCGATGAGACCGGAGACGTAGATCGCACCGGGCAGCCCCATCACGAGCCAGCCGGACATGTCGGAGGCCCCGGCGCTGAGGGCGGCCACCCACGGCGGCAGATTCCGTCCGCCGAGCATGTAGTCCTCGTGATCGCCGGTGCGCCGGAAGGCTATCCATCCGATGAGCAGCATCGCCGCGAAGTACACACCCAGCGCGGCGAAAGTGAAGATCTGGTCGGGCATCGTCGTCCCCCCTCGCGGTGGAGTCACCGCATCCGGTCGTCGTTCGATGATGTCAACCGCCGGCGGTGCCGCCCAGACGTCGCCCGGCGCGGCGGGATGTCGGTCCCGCAGAGCAGGTGCCCCCGCGCATGAGGGATGATCGAATCACCATGACTTCCTCTCCGCGGCTCGACCCCGCCCTCCTCCCGGACGCCGCGGATCCGGATGCCGTCTACCTCGCGTTCGTCGAATGGGCGGAATCGACGGGCATCAGCCTGTACCCCGCGCAGGACGAGGCGGTCATCGAGATCGTCTCCGGCAACAACCTGATCCTCTCCACCCCCACCGGCACCGGGAAGTCGCTCGTCGCGATCGGTGCCCACTTCAGTGCCCTGGTCGCCGGACGGCGCAGTTACTACACGGCACCGATCAAGGCGCTCGTGAGCGAGAAGTTCTTCGCCCTGGTCGATGTGTTCGGCGCCGAGAACGTCGGCATGGTCACGGGCGATTCCTCCGTGAACGCCGATGCTCCGATCATCTGCTGCACGGCCGAGATCCTCGCGAACCTCTCGCTGCGCCAGGGAACCGATGCCGACGTCGGCCAGGTCGTGATGGACGAGTTCCACTTCTACGCCGACCCCGACCGCGGGTGGGCGTGGCAGGTGCCGCTGCTCGAGCTGCCTCAGGCGCAGTTCATCCTCATGTCGGCGACACTCGGCGATGTGACCGAGCTCGCCGCCGACCTCACCCGTCGCACCGGCCGCGAGACGGCCACGGTCACCGGTGTCGAGCGTCCGGTCCCCTTGCACTTCTTCTACGAGACGACGCCGATCCACGAGACCATCGACGATCTGCTGAACACCGGACAGGCGCCGATCTACGTCGTGCACTTCTCGCAGGCCGCAGCGATGGAGCGCGCGCAGGCGCTCTCCAGCACCAAGGTCGCCACCCGCGAGCAGCGCGACGAGATCGCCGCCCTGATCGCCGAGTTCCGCTTCACGACCGCGTTCGGCAAGACGCTCTCACGGTTCCTGCGCGCAGGGATCGGCGTGCACCACGCGGGCATGCTGCCGAAGTACCGGCGTCTGGTCGAGCAGCTCGCCCAGCGCGGACTGCTGCGCGTGATCTGCGGCACCGACACCCTCGGGGTGGGCATCAACGTGCCGATCCGCACGGTGCTGCTTACGGCGCTCACGAAGTTCGACGGCACCCGGATGCGGCAGCTGAACGCCCGCGAGTTCCACCAGATCGCGGGCCGCGCGGGCCGCGCGGGCTACGACACCGCCGGCACGGTCGTCGCGCAGGCGCCCGAGCACGAGAGCGAGAACGTCGCTGCGGTGAAGAAGGCCGGCGACGACCCGAAGAAGAAGCGCAAGATCGTCCGGAAGAAGGCACCGGACGGTTTCGTGTCGTGGGGCGAGCCGTCGTTCCGCAAGCTCATCGACGCCGTGCCGGAGACGCTGACCTCGCACATGCAGATCACGAGCGCGATGATGCTCAACGTGATCGCCCGCGGCGGCGACGTGTTCGGCAATATGCGCGCACTGGTATACGACAACCACGAGCCGCGGAGGCGCCAGCGGGAGCTCGCGCTACGGGCCATCGGCATCTACCGCACGCTCCGCGAATCGGGCATCGTCGAGAAGACCCCCGAAGGAGAGATCCGCCTCACGGTGGACCTGCAGCCGAACTTCGCGCTCAACCAGCCGCTGTCGCCGTTCGCCCTCGCCGCCTTCGAGCTGCTCGACCCCGATCCCGCCGCCGGGACGGGGACCGGCTCCTACGCACTCGACATGATCTCGATCGTGGAGTCGACCCTCGACGATCCCCGCGCCGTGCTCAGTCAGCAGGAGTTCCTGGCCCGGGGCGAGGCGGTCGCCGCGATGAAGTCCGAGGGCATCGAGTACGACGAGCGGATGGAGCTGCTCGAGCAGATCACCTACCCGAAGCCGCTGGACGAGCTGCTGACCGCGGCCTTCGAGACCTTCAGCGCGGCCCAGCCATGGATCCGCGACTTCGAGCTGCACCCCAAGTCGGTGGTGCGTGACATGTATGAACGGGCCATGTCGTTCGGGGAATATGTCGCGTACTACAAGATCGCGCGCTCCGAAGGTGTGGTGCTGCGCTACCTCTCCGACGCGTACCGCGCGGCTTCGCAGACCATCCCGGAAGAGCTCAAGGACGAGGATCTGCGCGATCTCATCGAGTGGCTCGGCGAGCTCGTCCGCCAGGTCGACTCCAGCCTGCTCGACGAGTGGGAGGAGCTGATCGCCGGCGTCGACAACGGACGCTTCGATCCACACGCGCCCGATGAGCCGATCGTCCCGCCCGCACCCAAGCGCCTCACGAGCAACATCCGCGCCTTCCGCATCCTGGTGCGCAACGAACTCTTCCGCCGGGTGCAGCTGGCGGCCAGGGAAGACGTGAACGCGCTGGCCGAGCTCGATCCCGGTTTCGGCGCCGACGCCTGGTCGGACGCGCTGGACGGGTACTTCTCCGACCACGACGAGATCCTCACCGGCGCTGATGCCCGCAGCTCGAAGCTGCTGATCCTCACAGAGGGGCCCACCGCCTGGACCGCACGGCAGATCCTCGACGATCCCGCCGGCGACCACGACTGGGGCATCTCCGCGACGATCGATCTCGCCGACTCCGACGAAGCCGGTCAGGCCGTCGTCACGGTCACCGGGGTCGACCGGCTGTAGCCGCCGTCGTCGTTCGCGTGGCCTCCGCGCTCCACGCCGACCACCCGCCCGAACCGCCCCAGCGTCTCGCGCCGGTGCGAGGCGGCGATGACCGTGCCGTCGAACCCTTCGAGCACGTCGGAGATGATGCGCTCCGACTCGGCATCCAGGCTCGCTGTGATCTCGTCGACGATGAGCACCCGGGGCTCGCGGCACAGCGCCCGCGCCAGGGCCAACCGTGCCCGTTGACCACCGGAGAGCCTCACCCCGTGCTCGCCGAGCTCGTCGTCGAGGGTGATCCAGTCGTCGGCGCCGACCCGTGTGAGCGCCTCGCGCAACTGCTCGTCGGTGCGGGCGCCGGCACCCCGCACGAGGTTGTCGCGCACGGTGCCGTGGAAGAGGCGCGCATCCTGCTCCACCACGGCCACGGTCCGGCGAAGATCTTCATCGCGGATGCGACCCAGCGGGTACGCGACCCCCGCCGCATCGACGAGAGCGATGGTGCCCTCTGCAGGGTCCCACAGCCGCGCGGCGAGCGCGATCACGGTGCTCTTGCCGGCGCCGGACGGCCCCGCGAGGGCGATGTGCTCACCGGGGTCGACGTCGATCGACCAGCCGCGCAGAACCTCCGTGCGGTCGTCGTAGGAGAACGCGACCCTCTCGAAGCGCACACCGAGCGGCCCCGGCGGCAGCGGGAGCGGACGATCGACCGGCGCCACGACCGGGGGGCGGTGCAGCCCTGCACCCACGCGATCGGCACTGGCGATCAGCGGATGCAGCTCCGACACCGTGTGCGCGGCGTCCGCCACCGCGGCGACGCCGGCGACGGCGAGGGCGATCACCGCGGGCAGCAGTGCCGCTCGCCCGGCGTCGACCGCCCCGTCAACCGATCCGTCGAGAAGGGAGACGGCGATCACCCCGATCACGACCGCGGTGAGGATCAGCTCGCGCGTGCCGTCGACGAGCTGGGCGATCACCTCCCGGCGGCGGGTGACGCGCGCCGACCGCCGGGTACCGTCGACGGCCTCGCGCACGATCCGGCTCTGCAGCCCGAAGGCGAGGATCTCGCGCAGCGCACCGAGGGCATCGACCAGTCGTTCGGACTGCTCCTCGCGCTCCTGCTGCTCGCGCGCACCGATACGCCGCGACGGACCCGCCCCGGCCCAGACGGTGAGCGCGACCGCGACCGCTCCGGCGAGCATCACGACCGCCGCCACCGGCATCACCAGGAACGCGCAGACCAGGGCTCCGACGAAGAGCGTGAACGCGGCACCGATCTGCGCGACCGTGTGGGCGTAGAAGAACTCCAGCTTCTCGATGTCTGTCATCGCGACCGACGCCGCGCGCCCGGAGTGCTCGCGACGGCGACCGGGAACGCTGCGCGAGTACGCGTCGAAGAGCGCCATCCGCAGCCGGGCGAGCACGCGGTACGCGAGGGCGTGCGACACGTCCATCTCGCGCCAGGTGAGGAAGGTGCGCAGCAGCACGAGGCCTCCGAGGGCGAACCACCAGACCGCCGGCGGCCAGGTGCCGCGCACGACGGCCCCGCCGACGCCGAGCGCGGTGAGCACCGCGATGGCGGCGAGCGCGCACAGGCTCGTGGTGGCGATCAGGTAGCTGCCGACGATGCGCCGCCATTCGGGTCGCAGCGGCGGAAGCAGCCGAGCGAGGATGCCCGCGGACGAGGTCATGAGGCCTCCTCCACGAGCATTCCGTCACGGAGCACCCGCACATCGGCGACCCTGGACAGGGCCTCCGGACGGTGGCTGATCATGAGCACGATCCTCTCTGCGGCGACACGTTCGAGCGTCTCGGCGACGGTCAGGGCGCTGCGGTCGTCGAGGGCGCTGGTCGGCTCGTCGACGAGAAGCACGGGGCGCCGGGCGAGCAATGCTCTGGCGAGGGCGAGACGCTGCCGCTGCCCGCCCGACAGGCTCGTCCCCGCTTCCGCCACCCTCGCGTCGAAGCCTCCGGGGATCGCCCGGATCTCGTCGAGCACACCGGCTGCGGCGCACGCATCCTCCAGCGCCTCCTGTCCGGCGTCGAACAGATCGACGTTGTCCCTGATGGTCCCGGTGAACAGGACGGGGTGCTGGGAGACCACGGCGACATCGCTCGGGCGGAGCGGGCGCCCGTCGAGCTCGACCGTTCCCGCCGTGGGCGGGAGGAAGCCGAGGACGAGGTCGAAGAGCGTGGACTTGCCCGCACCGGAGGGGCCGGCGATCGCGTGCACCTCGCCACGCCCGGCACGGAGGTCGACCCCGCGCAGGACATCGTGATCGGTGCCGGGGTATCGGTACGACAGGCCGGAGATGCGGAGCACGTCTCCCCCGCCGGTCACCGCCCCGGTCTCGGGTTCCTCGATGCGCTCGATCTCCGTCGCGACCCGTGCGGACCGACGGAACGCACCGAGGGCCGCCAGCCCGGGAACCGCCGTGAGCCCGAGGAATCCGGCATGCCAGTGGCGCGAGAGCTCACGTACCGGCCGGAACGCCTCCGAGGAGAGCAGGAGCAGGGCGTACACCTCGATGGCCGGTGGCTGTCCGGTCATCACGGACACGACGGCCAGCCCGGCGGCGACCACCACTCCGGCCTGCACCGCGAAGTCGGTGATCGCCGTCTCGGCGAGCGACGATCGCATGACGCGTTCCGTGGCCACGCGCAACGACTCCGACCTCGCCTGCAAGCGCTCACGGGTCGCGGGGACATCGCCCAGCGCCCGCAGCGTCGACATCCCCCGGAGTGCCTCGAGCATGTCGCCGCTGAGAGCCTCGTAGCTGTCCCAGTGGTCGAAACCGCGCCGGGCGAGCATCCGCTTCCAGGCCAAAGGGCCCAGCACCGCGAGCAGGATCCCCGCGGCGACGCACAGCGCGATCACGGGCGACAGCACCGCGACGAGGCACACCGCGATCAGGCTGCCGACCACGAGCTGCGCCACCGCAGGGATGTACTTCGACACGTAGGCGTCGGTGCCGTCGATGCCGTCGCCGAGCGCGAGCTGGGTCGAGCCGTCGCGGAGGCGGGCATCGTGCAGTCGTTCCGGCACCAGCGCCGCGGCGACGGCCGCACCTCGGAGATCTTCCCTGACCCGCCCTCCGAGGCGGGCGGCGGCATCGCCCTGCGCGAGCGTCAGCAGCATCCGCGCCACCCCGATCGCGAGGATCCCGCCGATGCCCGCCACCGCGCCGGCCGTGTCACCGCGCACGAAGGCGGCGAGAGACCACGCGAGGGCGAGCGCCTGCGCGAGGTGCGTCGCGAACACGAGGAGGAGGAGCAGGATGCTCATGGACAGGAGCCAGGGGTGCCGTCGCGCTTCGCGCCACAGCTCGGGGACGATCATCATCGTGCACCTCCGCGGGAGTCGAGGACGGCGACCGCGTGGAGGATCCACCGGTCGCCCGTCGAGGAGAGGCCGGAGACCGGGCGCGTGCGCCTGTCTCCGGTGAGAGCGGCCTCGTAGCAGAGGCGTGCGGCGGCGAGATGGGCGCTCCAGAGGGTGGCGCCGACGATCGTCGAGGGTGCCCTGCTCGGCACGGACCAGGAGCGCACTTCGGTCGCACCGCGCACCCAGCCCTGTCCGGAGGCGCGGGCGACGTGCTCGACCTCGGTGGTCGGTGAGCCCCCGATCCGATCGGCGAACTCCGCGATGGCGGGCGAGCGTCGCGTGCCGAGAGCCTGCACAGCAGCGGCGTGCGGGGTCGGCACGTGCGGGATCCCGACGGCGGCGAGCGGGATCTCCGGCGCGAGTCCTCGGCGCATCCAGGCGTCGGCATCCGCGGCCCGGGGGACGCCGAGCATCTCCCGCAGCCGCTTCGAGGGACCGACCTGCACGGGCCCGGCGCGCTCCCCCAGCAGGAATCGCACGGCGGCGACCGCGTAGGCCGCATCCGCGATCCACAGGGGCCACGCCCGGTGCCGGTAGCGGCCGAACGACCGCCCCGGCAGCACGGTGAACACCAGGCGTGCGGTGCCGTCGTCCGATGCCGGCGACGGCCATCCGTCCGCACGGTCGGATGCGAGGACGCGACGATGGAAGACCCCTTCCTGGTCGACCGTCCAGCGCACACCGGTGGGGTCGATCAGGTGGGTCTGCACCGGATAGCACGCTCCGGCCGAGGGGACGGGGCGCCGACGGATGCGGGTGGCCGAGCCGTCGGCATCCCGGTGGTACTCCCCCGGGTGCCACAGGGCGTCGACGAGCTCTGACACCCCGCGGTGAGGTTCGTCCGCGACGGCGCCGACCCGATCCCAGGCGTTCGCGCGCGGCCCCGGCGGCAGGGGACCTGCGGGCATGCGCGAGGTCAGCGCCTCGTCGAGCGGGGCAGGAAGGCCGCGGCTCTCGCGGCGTGTGCGATCCATGACGCCCCTCACATGTGCGGAGCCGGGAGGAGCGTGAAGTCCTCCGGGCCGCCGGTCCAGGTGGTGCGCCAGCCGCGCTCCTCGGCCGCCTCGCGGAACCGTGGCATTCCGAGGTACGAGAACGCCGCCGGGGCGTTGGGCACGAGTCCGGTCACGATCGAACGCACCACGCGCAGGTCGGTGCGTCGCACGTCGGAGGTCGTGAGGTCGCGGGTCAGGACGCGGTGACCGCGATCGCGCAGACGCCCGTACACCTCGTCGATCGTGACCGGGTCCACCGCACTCAGCGGACACACGCCCTGCGCGGGCGACTGGAACCGCCGGGCCTCGTCGTGCACGCTCGGGTCGAGCCACACCTGCACGTGCGCGCCGAGGTCGATCACGTTCTCGAACTGCGGCCCGGCCGCGGCGAGGTAGTCGGCGTGCGGACGGAAGTCGAGGGTGAGGCCCTTCGCCATCAGTCCCGCAGCGACCGCGCGGAACACCCATCCGTCGTCCGTCGTGCATCCCTGCGTGTAGATCCAGGTGTGCACCGCTTCGAGCACGGCCTTCCGCGCGGCCCGCGCCGGGTCGAGCGAGGCCGAGAAGCCTGCAGCGTAGAGCCCGCGCTCCTCGTCGTGCACGAGCGCGCCGATCGCGGGAGCGAACTCCGAGGGCATCGCCACCAGCCACACCCGCAGGCTGCTCCCCTGAAGATCGTCGAGCAGGCCGGGGACCGTGGCCGGATCGATGCCGAACGTCGGTCCGTCCAGGTGCCACCACACCTCGAGCGCATCCCGCTCGATGACCTCGATCACCCCGCGGTCGCGGGCGTCGTCGAACCCTGCGCCGGTCGCGATGCCGGCGTAGTTCAGATGGTGTGTCCGCGGCAGCGCGCGGAACCGGGACTGCCGCCAGTTCAGGTGCACGAGAGAGTCCGGCACCCACACCGAGCCACCGTCGATCTCGTCGCAGCGTGCCCAGAGCGTCGGTGTGGAGGGGAGCAGACGCTGGTACGCGAAGCCGGGGCGTGCGAGCTGCCAGTCCGCGAAGCGGGGCAGATCGGACTCGGCGACGACGCTCTCCCCCTCCGCACGCAGGTCATCCGCCGAGCTGACACGGAGCTCGTCGTGAGGAAGCTCATCGGGCAGCCAGTTGCCGCAGTACCGCTCCACGCCCTCGCCGATCGCGGCGATGCGCGCCTGAGCGGGGTCGCCGAACGATGTGCCGAGCGAGACCCGATCGGCGGGCCACTCGCCGAGGATCCGGGCGTCGGCCACGGATGCCGTCAAGGCCAGGTACGGGTCTGGGGCGCCGATCGGATGCGGCACCTCCCGCACCGAGCGGATGATGCCGGCTTCGGCGTCGACCAGCGCCTCGGCCGACAGCGTCGCCCGCGCTGTGCGGCGGTGAAGGTTGTCGTGCACGCTCATGCTGTCCTCTCGTACCGCCAGCGGCCGGTCTCGGGTTCGAAGGCGGATCTGGTCCGGCGGCTTCGCGCCGACGCCGGTGCGGGGAGCGCGGATGCCGTGGTCGGCAGTCCGGTCTCGGCGAGCCAGGAGTCGAGTACGCCGCCGATGCCGCCCGCACTGCGCAGCCGGGAGCGGACATCGTCGTCGTCGATGTCCGCGGCCAGTCGGTGTCCCCACGGACCGTCGACCAGGTGGACGGGGCCCTGCCAGGCGGCCGCGAGCCGACCGGCATGCATGAAGAAGAAGTCGTGATCGCCGCGGATGAGCAGCAGCGGTGCCAGGAGCGCCCCGTAGGCACGGTCCAGGTCGACGGCCGGAGCAGACCAGAGGCGTCGCCATCCGGACAGGACCTCGGAAGACCACCCCCACTCGTCGGCGGCCCGATGCACGCCCACGTCGGATGCCCGCCGGACACGGGCCGAGAGCTGCTCGTCCGACAGCGGCGCCAGAGAACGCGGGCCGCGGCCGTGCTGGTGCCACCACCCGATCCGGTCGCGCAGCTGGGGACGCCCGTTCTCGTCCCACGCGGTCTCGGCGAGCCCGAGCGCCGGCACCTGGAGCACCAGGGCCTCGACGACGACGGCCCTGGCCGCTTCGAGTGCGGTGTGCGCGGCATACGAGCCGCCGGACAGCACGAGCGGGAGCCCGGGGCTCTCGGCCCTGACCTGCTCGACCACCGCGCGCCCGTCGCTGCGTTCCGCGAGGTAGGGGCGCCATTCACCGTCGGAGGAGTGGCGTCCGCGCACGTCATGGATCACGCAGCGGTAGCCCCGCCCGACCCAGGCGCGTGCGGTGTCGCCGTGTCGCCAGGCGCCGTATGGCGTACGGATGAGCACGACGCCGCGAGGTTCCGCGGGTTCCCAGACCCAGCCGCGCAGCAGGGCGCCGTCTTCCGCGAGCACGGCATGAGGGCGGGCGTCGCGCGGCGGCGTCATCGGATCACCCGGCGCGGGGCCGCGGGGAAGGGCAGCACCGTGTGCGCGCTCACGGAACCGGTTGCGGGAACGACCTTCCAGAGCGTCGTCCGCAGCCGGTCGAGCTCTGCGTCCTCCTGCGCCCAGGCGAGGATGGTGTGCAGCAGTCGGGCGAGCACGAGCGCTCTGGTCGCGTCGTCGAGCGCGCCAGGGGTGAGCGGACGCGCCCGCTGCCAGGCCTCGGTCGAGGCGGGCGCGCTGCTCGCGGCCACCCGTCGCGCGGCCACCTGCACGGAGGTGGGGTCGCCGGGGTCGACGGCGAGCGGATCGATCAGCACGACCTCGCCCTCCCGGTGCACGCGGAGCCATGCGGTGCCCCGCTCCGGAAGCCGATCGAGCTCTGCCCAGCGGCGGCGGCCGGAGGCGTCCTCGGCATAGGCGACCACGAGCGCGGCGTGCTCGGACGGTGCCGCCTCCGGATCCAGGACGGCGACCCGGGCGCCCCAGGCGGCGAGCACGCGCTCGAGGTCGTGCACGAGCGGGCCCGTTCCGAGGAGGCAGACGTCGCGGCGCTCCTGCGGCCAGCGGTGAAGGGCATCGGCGGACTCGCGTTCCTGCACCTCGAGCGTCAGCCGGTCGAGTGCGGTCGAGCGCTCTCCGTGGGCCCCGCTCTCGAGGGCCTCGACCAGAGCGGCGGCCGGTGCGTCGACCAGGACGAGTCGTCCGGTGCGCAGACGGATCCGGGGGCGGCCGTCGGCACCGATGACGAGATGCGCCCCGGTGTCGGGGAGCGGCAGGATGCGGGGTTCGGAAGTCATGGTGTCTCTCGGTGATGGGCCCGGCCGGGCGCGAACGCCCGGCCGGACGGGAGTGCGCTCGAAAGCGCGACGGAAGGATCCGCGATCAGTCGAACGGGTTCTCGACCAGGGCGTTCGAGTGCGATGCCGACAGGTGCGCCAGCTGCTCGGACTCTTCGATCTCGGCGAGGATCTGCTTTTCCATTTCGTGCTCCTTCTGTGAGGTGTCCGCCTCGCGGGGTGCGGGGCGGTGTCCACGGTGAGTGAACACTGACGACCCTAAATGATAATGATTCTCAATATCTACTAGGATCGCTGACATGTCCTCCTCCATCCCCCTCCTCGCCGCTGATCACCGGGCCGGAGTCGTCTACGAGATTCATGACGGTTCCCGGCGTGTCGCCGTCGCCGACAGCTGGCTCGCCGAGCATGCGGGCTTCCTGCGGCTTCCCGCCGGATCATCCGGCCGCTGGGCGTTCGCGGACGACCGCGGCGGTGCGCTGGTCATCGGAGACGCGGACTCCGTACGACGCGTCCCGATCGCCATCCCGGCGGAGCATCTGGCCTGCGATCCGAGCGGACGCCACGTGGTCGTCACCTCCGGTCTGGGCATGAACGAGGAAGCCTGGACCGACCTGGTGTCCGTCGTCGATCTCGCGACCGACTCCTCCGTGCGCTTCCGCGTGCGCACCGGCGAGCCCGGCGTCGTGGTCGCCCCGGATCAGGCCACGGGAGAGCCGATGATCGTGCTCCGCCATCGCGAACCCGGAGCCGTCGAGGCGCTGCCCCTCGCGGCGGCGCTCGAGGTCGGAGCGCACGCACCGGTCCTGCGCGGGCACGTCATCGACGACCTCGCTGCAGACGGACACGGCGACGTGGTGGACCCCGCTTCCGGCATCATCGGCATCGCGACGAGCCGCGGTCTGGAGCGCTTCATCGTCGACGGTGGAGTTCCCCGCGCCATCGGCATCGTCCCGTGGCCCGTCGCAGGACGCGCGTACTACCTGCGCCTCGCGGGCGACACCGGGCGCGCCACCGGCATCGTCCGCGGAGGACCGGCCTCTCCCGGATCGTGGCCGGAGTGGACCAACACCTTCGTCGATATCGACCTCGCGTCGGGAGCCTCCCGCACCGTGCCGCTGCCGCCGGGGCTCGCCTTCCGTTTCGCCCTCGCCACAGGCGTCGCAGCCGTCTCCGTCATCCATCCCGACGAGGATGTCGTGATCGTGATCGATCGGGAGGACGCGCGCATCGCGCGGATCACCCCGATCCCGGCGATGACGCACCCGCCCCGCGCAGGACGACTGCCGTGGGACGGCGTCGACGGCCGCCCCGCACAGCGCCGGTCCATCGCGATCGACCCCGGCACCGGAACGATCGCCGTCACCAGCGGCGGAGACGGCACGATCCACCTCGTCGACGACAGCGGCATCTCGACCATCGAGCTCCCCACCCCACTCGACGAGGGCGGGCACCTGCTGTGGGCCGGTGCCGACCACCGCGTCGACGATCTGGTCGGCCGATGAGCGCTCGCCGATCCGTGCTCGACGACGCCCTCGCACGTGCGGAACGTCACGGTCGACCGGGTCTTCCCGTCGGGGGCTTCATCCTGGGTCGGGCCGACGGTCGCTCTCGTCGCGGTATCCACCGCCTCGACGGCACGACCGTGATCGAGCCCGACGGGCACCTCCATCGGATCTTCCCGTCGCCCGACCGTCGGCGCATCGCCGTCGAGTGGGCGCCCACCGCCGACGAGAACGCCGTCCTCGGCATCGTCGATGCCCACGGAGGCACCCTGCAGCTGCACCCCGACATCCGTCTGCGCTACGACACCGTGCTCTGGGCACCCGACTCGCGCAGCCTCGACGTCGTCGCGAGCCGCGACCGGATGCTCGTGACCCTGGACCTGCAGACCGGCGAGCAGCGGGCGGCCGCCCTCGAGGCCGATGCACGACTGCGACTGTTCCCCGGCGGGGAGAGCGGCCTGCGCGCCCTCAGCTCGGGTTCGCGAGGCACGACGCTGACCGACCGGGGCACCGGAGCATCGCTGGGTCGCTGGCCGGCGCTCCTGCGGGCCTCCCCTCTCGGCACCGGCGTGCTGGTGTGGCACGACCGCGGGCTCGATGCCGTGCCGAACGTCGGTGCCGGAAAAGACGATGCCGGAAAAGACGATGCACTCTGGCGCTGGCACGATCCCGACGCGCTGATCGTCGATGTCGCGGTGCATGATGACCGCGTCGTCGTCCTCGCCGTCGCCGACGGGCGCAGCGTGCTCATCGACCTGGTCGACGGTGTCGAGGTCGCGCGCATCGAGGCCGCGTCGAGCCCCTCCGATGCGCTCACCACCACGATGATCGGCGTCGACGACGGCGTGCTGCGTCTCGGCGTCGAGGGCCCGCTCACTCCCCCTCGCCTCCTGCAGCGCGAGCGCCGGGGGACCGTGGTGGTGCCGGCCGCTGCCGTGCGGCCCCTCGGCACGACCGTCCGCCACGACATCCGCGCCGACGACGGCGTGATCCTGACCGTCCACGTGACCTCTCCCCCGGGAACGGAGGGCCCGCTGCCGCTGATCCTGACCTGCTACGGCGGGTTCGGCGTGCCGCACCTTCCGCTCTTCGAGCCGACCGTGCCCGCCTGGGTCGAATGCGGTGGAGCGTACGCCGTCGCGCAGCTCCGCGGTGGTGGCGAGCGCGGAGCTGCGTGGCGCGAGGGGGGCCGCGGCAGGAGCAAGCACCGCACGATCGCCGACCTCGCCGACATCGCGCGCGGACTCATCGAGGCCGGGATCACGCGACCCGACCTCCTCGTCCTCGCCGGGGCCTCTCTGGGCGGGGTCGTCGCAGCCGGGTGTGCGATCGCGCACCCGGATCTGTGCGCGGGATTCGTCACCACCGCCGCTCCCCTCGATCTGCTCCACCTGGACGATCATCCGCTCGGTGCACGCTGGCGAGCGGAGTTCGGCGATGACGGCACCCGCGAATCGCGCGCTCACCTCCGGGCCCTGTCTCCGCTGGCGCAGGCCGAAGCCCTTCCGGCCGGTGCCCGGATCCCCTCCTATCTCGGCGTCGTACTCGGTGAGGACACCCGAGTGCGCGCTCGCGACACGCACCGGATGGTCGAGGCGCTGCGACGAGCCGGCGGGTCCGCCCGGCTCTGGACGGCTTCGGGGGCAGGACACGGTGCGAACGAGTCCGCCGCGCTGCACGAGCTGGGACTCACCGTGCTGGACTTCGCGGCCGAACTCACGACCGAATCCACGACCGAATCCACGATGGGACGCGCCCGATGAGCGAATCCACCGGAGCCCTCACCGGGACGGACACACGGCGCACCCCCGTTCGACGCATCCCGCGCCTTCGTCGGCGCGCCGGCGGCCGCGTCGGCTTCCGGCGGATGCTGCCCGTCGGCCCGACCGTGACGACGATCACGGTGCTCGCTGTGCTCGTCCTCGTGCTCTCGGCCGCCACCGGACCCGTCACGGTCTCGCCCCTCGATGCCGCGAAGATCGTGATCGGCCATCTGGCCCCCGGCATGCCCTGGATGTCCGACGGCACCCTCACGCCGTTGCAGGATCAGGCCGTGTGGCAGTTCCGGGTGCCGCGGTCGCTCCTCGCCGCGCTCTCGGGCGCAGGTCTCGCCCTCGCCGGGGCGATGATGCAGGCGGTCGTGCGCAACCCGCTCGCCGAGCCGTACATCCTCGGCGTCTCCTCCGGCGCGAGTGTCGGCGCCGTGCTGGTGATCGTGTCGGGAGGCGCCACGTTCCTCGGGCTCACGATGAGCGGGGCGGCGTTCGTGGGCGCGATGGTCGCCTGCATCCTCGTGGCCATGCTCGCGCGCATCCGCGGAGAGCTGTCTCCGACCCGCATGATCCTCGCCGGCGTCGCACTGGGCGCTCTGTTGAGCGCGGTGACCAGCTACCTCACGCTCACCACCGATGCCCAGAACGTCGTCAGCGTGATGTTCTTCCTGCTCGGCAGCGTGTCGGCCGCCGACATGTCGTCGCTGCTGATCCCCGCGGTCGCACTCGCCGTCGCCTGCATCGCGGTCTTCGGGCTCTCGCGGTCGATGAACGCGCTGCTCGCCGGTGACGAGTCCGCGATGGCGGTCGGCGTACGAACGACCCGGCTGCGTGGGCTGCTGCTCGTGCTCGCCTCGCTCCTGACCGGTGCGATCGTGGCCGTGAGCGGCGGCATCGGCTTCGTCGGCCTCGTCGTGCCGCACATGGCGAGACTCCTGGTCGGGTCGGATCATCGTCGGATGCTGCCGATCACGGTCCTCGGCGGCGCGCTGTTCCTCATGGTCGCCGACCTGCTGGCCCGTACGGTCGCGATGCCGACCGAGATCCCCCTCGGAATCCTCACCGCGTTCGTCGGTGCTCCCTTCTTCCTGTGGTTGATGCGCAGTGGCGGCGAGCGCGCGGGGTTCGACCGATGAGCGTGCTGTTCGACGGCGTGAGCGTCGCACGCGGCGGTCGCACCGTGCTGCACGGCATCGACCTCGAGGTCGGCACCGGGCGCATCGTGGGACTGCTCGGCCCCAATGGCAGCGGCAAGTCCACGCTCCTGCGCGCGCTCTTCACGGGTCAGCGTCCGCACACCGGGCGCGTCCTGATCGACGGCGCCGACGTGTCGCAGCTGGCCCCGCGCGCCCTCGCCCGCACGGTGTCGGTCATGCTGCAGGACTCCCCTTCCGAGTTCGACCTGACCGTGCGAGAGACCGTGCTCGTGGGCCGTTCGCCGCATCGTCCGCCCTTCAGCCGGGACACCGCGGAGGATCAGCGCATCGTGGACGAGGCTCTGCGCACCGCCGACGTGCACGACCTCGGCGACCGCCTGGTCCGTTCGCTCTCGGGCGGTCAGCGCCAGCGGGTGATGCTCGCCCGCGCTCTCGCGCAGAGCGGCGAGATCCTCGTGCTGGACGAACCGACCAACCACCTCGACATCGCGCACCAGCTCGACCTGATGCGCGTCGTGAGCGGACTCGGCACGACCGTGATCGCGGCCCTGCACGACCTCAACATCGCCGCGGCGTTCTGCGACGAGGTCGCCGTGCTCGACGAGGGCCGACTCGTGGCCTTCGGTCCGCCCGACACGGTGCTCACCCCGGCGCTCGTCGATGAGGTCTTCCACGTCACCGCCCGCATCGCCGTCGAGGTCGACACCGGGGCACGCGCGATGACCTTCCATCCCCGAGAGCCCGCCGGCCGCTGATCCCCCGGCATCCGAACTCATACCCCCACCCCACACCAACGAAGGAGAACACGAATGACACCCCGTACCCGAACCACCCGTCTGCTGGCCGCCGTCACCGTCGGCCTGGGCGCGATCGCCCTCACCGCATGCGGGGGTGGGGTCTCGAACGGAACGGCACCCGCCGCCTCCGGTGAGGCGGTGACGATCGAGAACTGCGGCCGCACGGTCGAGATCCCGTCCACGCCCACCGCCGTCGTCGGGCTGCACCCGTCGCAGACCGAGCTGCTGCTGCGTCTCGGCCTCGCCGATGCGCTCGTCGGCCAGGCCCAGGCCACGACCCAGAAGCTGCCGTCCGACGTCGCGGACCTCGCCGCCGAGGTGCCGGTCATCGGCGGTGACGCCCCTCCGAGCCGAGAAGAGCTCCTCGCCGTCGAACCCGACTTCGTCTACTCGCCCACGACGTACGAGTTCACTGCCGAGCAGGGATTCGCCAGCGTCGAGCAGCTGGCGGATGCCGGGGTCGCCGCGTATACCGCGACCGGCGGCTGCTTCGACCGCCGCATGGAGGGCACGGTCGACGACCTCTTCACCGACCTCGAGAACCTCGGCGCGATCTTCCACGTGGAAGACGAGGCGGACGACCTGATCGCGTCGTCGCAGGCCGAGCTCGCCACCGTGGACACCGCGATCGAGGGACAGGATCGCCCCCGCGTCGCGCAGGTCTTCATCGAGGGGACCACCCTCACCGCCATCGGCGCCGGCATCGAGTACGACATCCTGCAGCGCGCCGGTGCCGACAACGTCTTCACGCCGGAAGACCCCGCGTTCGCCGACTTCTTCGCCGCCGAGATCACCCCGGAATCCCTCGCCGCCGAAGCACCCGACGCGCTCGTCTTCGCGGTGTCCGACCCCGCTCACGAGGCGGCGGTCCGCTCCTACCTCGCAGCGACCTTCCCCGACATGCCCGCCGTGCGCGACGGCCGCCTGATCGCGGTGCCCTCGACCGATCTGTTCCCCGGCACGCTCGGCAACGTCTCGGCGGTCCGGCTGATCGCCGAGGGCCTCTACCCCGACGCCGTCTTCGGCTGAGCCGCGTCGGTCGGCACTGCGCCCCGGGGACCTCGGTCTCCGGGGCGCAGACCCTCCGGTCTCGCTGTCAGGCCTGCATCACCGCGAGCACGTTGCCCGCGGGATCGCGGAACCACGCGATGTCCGGACCCCGACCGTTGCCGCGCACGATGCCGCGTTCGTCGGACGGGAATTCCTCGTCGCTGTAGATCTTGGTCTGCACGCCCCGGGCGATGAGCTCATCCACGGCGGCGTCGACATCGGCCACCGGGAAGTTCAGGATCGTGAAGCTCGCCGGGGTGTGGTTCGGCTTCGAGTAGACGAGGATCGATCCGCCGCTCGGCAGCCGCAGGTCGAGGAAACCCATCGCATTGCGCTCGACGTCGAGCCCGAGCGCCGTGCCGTAGAACTCCTCCGCCGCGTCGATGTCGTCGACGCTGAATCCGCTGAATGCGTTGTCCGCTGTGAAGGCCGCCATGATCCCAGCATCCGCCGTCCTCCGCCGATTGTCGAGGCCTTCCTCGAACGCCCTCATCGAGCCCCTTCATCGGCGTCATCCCTCTCCCCCGCGAGGCACCAGCCGTGCCGTGAAGCGGTCGGTCACCCGCAGCGGATCGAACAGCGCCCCGAGCCCGAAGCGCACGAGCAGCGCATGCACACCCAGGCAGATCCCGATCACGATCGCGGTGAGAAGGATGGGGGCGACGGCCTCGACCACGTCCGTCGTCCGCCCGCGCGTCGAGCGCAGGACCGCATCGATGAGGGCGAGGGGCATCATGTGCAGCACGTAGGTCGGCAAGGTGCGCTGTCCGATCCAGCGCAGGGGCCGCGCGACCACGTCGACGTGGCGGTCCAGGAGCACGCTGAGCGACACCCCGAACGCCACCGCGATCAGGGCGAGCGCGGGCCACACGCCCGGCAGCAGGCGGATGGCCAGGCCCGCCACGACGGCCAGCGCCGCGACGTACACGGCGGCGAGCGCGACGGTGCTCCACACCCTGACGCTCTTCGCGAACCGTTCGACGACCGCGCGCAGCCGCAGCCCCATGAGGAAGAAGAACAGGTTCTGCACCAGCTGCCACAGGTTGCCGAGGTCGGGGATGACCCCGGCCCCGGCGACCGCCGCGATCACGAAGGCGACCGGCAGCACCACGACCGCCGGGATGCGGCGACTCAGTCGACCGATCGCCAGGTACACCGCGAGCGCGAGCAGATACCAGAGGTTCGTCGGGCTGATGGTCAGCTGCGCGAGCAGCTCCCACCCGCTGGTCGCCCGAGCCGTGTCGAAGTCGGGAGCCAGAGCGAGCACGAACGTCTGGATGACGACCCAGACGATGTAGAGCATCGTCAGCCGTGCCGCGCGCCGCCGCCAGGAACTGCCGTCGTCGACGAGCACCGCGCGTGCGGCGAACATCCCGGAGACCAGGAAGAACAGCGGTATCCGCAACGGCAGCAGCTGGGCGTTCAGCGTCGCCCAGGCGTCGGTGACCGGCCCCGCACCCGGGGCCTCGATCGCGTGCTTGGTCACGACGTGCCAGAGCACCACCAGGATGATGCAGATGCCCTTCGCGACATCGGGCCATCCGACGCGTGGCGCGGGAGCCGCCGTCACGACGCCGCGCGCACGAGCCGCGCCACCAGGTCGACGTATGTCACTCCCGCCGCGGCGAACATCCGCGGCACCTGCGATGCCGCGGTCAGCCCCGGCATCGTGTTGACCTCGTTCAGCACCGGACCGCGGTCGGTCAGGAAGAAGTCCATCCTCGCCACGCCCTCGCATCCGAGGGCATCGAACACGGCGATCGCCGCCCGCTTGAGCGCCGACACCTCACCGGCGTCGAGCTGCGCCGGAACCGTGAACCGCGCGCTGCCGTCGTACTTGGTGGCCGTGTCGAACAATCCCGTCGCGTGGATCTCGAGGGGCGGAGCGGCCCAGCGGATGCCGCCCTTCTCACGCAGCACCGCCACGTCGATCTCACGCCCCCGCACGACCTCTTCGACCAGGATCCGGCGGTCGAAGCGCGCGGCCTCGTGCAGCGCGACGAGCAGATCCTCCTCCCGCGTCACGAGACCCACACCGTGGCTGGATCCGGACGACACCGGCTTCACCACGACCTCGCCCTCGAACTCCACGTCGCCGATGTCGTCGGCCGAGACCAGGCGACCGCGTGCAGTGCCCAGACCGACGGCATCAGCCACCAGCTTCGTCGTCCACTTGTCCATGCCGATGGCTCCGGCGCGCAGGCCCGAGCCGACCACACGCACGCCGGCGAGCGCGCACAGCGCCGCGAGGGCACCATCCTCGCCCGGGGCACCGTGCACCGCGGGAAAGACCACGTCGGTCCGCGTGAGCAGCGGAAGGGCGAGGGCGAGCGACTCGGCGGCCGAGCTCCCGTGCGGGCGGCCCTCGACGCGCCAGATCCCGTCACGGTCGATCGTCACGCACGTGACCTCGTGATCGCCCATCCGGAGGGCGGCGGCGACCGCGGCTGCCGATGCCAGCGACACCTCGTGCTCGGCGTTCTGTCCCCCGCCGATGACCAGCACCTTCGTCGTCATGCGACACTCCTCTGCACTCGCGGCCCGATTCCGGTGACGATCGTGTGCGGGATGGTTCCCGCCCACCGCGCCCACTCCTGCACCGACGGCACGGCTCCCCCTTCGGGTCCGAACACGGTTGCGATCGTGCCCCGGGGGAACCGCACGGCGCCGGTGTCGATCACGATCTGATCCATGGACACCCTCCCGACGAGCGGATACCTCACCCCGTCGATCTCCACGCCGGCGCCCGCTTCCCGTTCCCGCGGGATGCCGTCGGCGTACCCGACGCCGACGACGGCCAGGTGCGTCTCCCGATCGGTCACCGCCCCGCCTCCGTAACCGACCGCGGTTCCTTCCGGCACGCGCACGCTGTGCACGACCGGTGCCGTCCAGCGCGCGGCCCCCACCAGCGCGGTCGTCTCCGACGGGTCGATGCCGACGAGTCCCGCCCCGATCCGCACCATGCCGAAATGGGTCGCCGGGTCGGTCAGCGCTCCGGACGTCGCGGCGAGATGCACGAGCACGGGGCCGAGTCCTGCGCGCAGCACGGCGTCGCGCCCCTGTCGCATCCGGAGCACCGCTGCCGCGTTCGCCGCCGGGTCGGCCTCATCGGCGCGCGGCAGATGCCCCATGACCCCCGTGATCTCGACCCTGCCCCGCCCGGTACGCGCCAGCCGGAACAGCTCGGACCAGTCGTCGAGAGGGCACCCTCCCCGCGCCATGCCGGTGTCGAGATGCAGGTGCACGCGTACCGGATCCCCGGCATCGGCGATCAGTTGGCGCAGCTCTTCGACCGAACCGACGGCGATGTCGATGCGGTGCTCCGCGGCGACGTCCGCGTCGACACCTGACGGGTTCAACCAGGAGAGGATCGGCACATCGAGCCCGGCATCGCGGAGCGCGACCGCCTCGGCGACATCGGTCACCCCCAGCCATCCGGCTCCGGCGGCGACCGCGGCCCTGGCCACGACGACGGCCCCGTGCCCATAGCCGTCGGCCTTCACCACGGCCATGATCGGCACGGCGGTCACGGCCTGCACACGGCGCAGGTTCTCGGCGACGGCACCGGGAAGGGTGTGGAGCGTCGGCGCGTGCAGACGCGAGTACGTGGTGCGCTCGGTGGCGAGAAGGGTGGTCATCGCTTCGTCCTCGGGTCGGCGGTCGGGTCGGCGAGCATCTCGGGGCATCCGTCGTCGACGGCGTCGGGGCGCAGCTCGTAGTGCCACGACTCGTTCGCGTAGATCTGGCAGAGGCCGTATCGCGATCCGCGCTGGGCGAGCCAGTCGAGCGCCGCCCACGGTCCGAGATCGACCGCATCGCCCGTCACGTGCTCCGAGGTCTCGGGGGTGGCCACCCAGCGGCGCGCCTCTTCTTCGGATCCGTACTGAACGATGGCATCCTGCAGCATCCACTCCTGCAACGCGGGAGAACGCCATCCGCTGTTCACACGGATGGTCACCCCGTCGGCCTCGGCGTCGGAAGCGGCGCGCTGCAGCGCCGCGAGCAGAGCGGGGTCGAGGTTGCCGACGGCGACCCTGTCGACCTCGAAGACCGTGGGCTTGTCATCGTCGACGATCACACCGTCGGCCTCGGTCGGGGCGACCACCGAGCCGGCGGATCCCCCGGTCGGAACGGGCGTCGGGGCAGGCGAGGGGATCGTGTGCGCCGCATCGGCGAATGCCGCGGACAGCGACTGCTGCACCGCGAACGCGAGGATCACGGCCGCAGCGATCGCGATCAGCGTGACGACGACACGGCGACGGCGACGCACTCGCGGTGGATGGGGGATGGTGCGGGTGTTCATGCTCCCAGTGAAGAAGGGGGCCGGTTGCCGGGGCGTATGCGCTTTTGCATATGCTGCCGATATGCCGCACTGCGTAGGATCGCAGCCATGCGTGTACTGATCGTCGAGGACGAGCCCTACCTCGCCGAGGCGGTACGTGACGGACTGCGGCTGGAGGCGATCGCCGCCGACATCGCCGGCGACGGCGACACCGCGCTCGAACTGCTGAGCATCAACTCCTACGACCTCGCCGTGCTCGACCGCGACGTTCCCGGCCCTTCCGGCGACGACATCGCCCGGTGGATCGTGGCCTCCGGCAGCGGCATCCCGATCCTGATGCTGACCGCCGCCGACCGCCTCGATGACAAGGCGAGCGGCTTCGAGATCGGCGCGGACGACTACCTCACCAAGCCGTTCGAGCTGCGCGAACTCGTCCTGCGCCTGCGCGCCCTCGACCGTCGCCGTCAGCGCAGCCGGCCGCCCGTGCTCGAGGTCGCGGGGCTGCGCCTCGACCCCTTCCGTCGCGAGGTGTACCGCGACGACCGCTACGTCGCGCTGACGCGCAAGCAGTTCGCGGTGCTGGAAGTGCTGGTCGACGCCGATGGCGGAGTGGTCAGCGCCGAGGAGCTGCTGGAGCGCGCCTGGGACGAGAATGCCGACCCGTTCACCAACGCGGTGCGCATCACGGTGTCGTCGCTGCGCAAGCGCCTGGGCGAGCCGTGGCTGATCCTGACGGTGCCCGGCGTCGGGTACCGGATCGGGACGGACGCCGATGCGTAGACGCCGCGGGATGAGCGCCCGCCTCAAGCTCACCCTCAGCTATGCGGCTGTCGTGCTGGTGTCGGGACTCCTGCTTCTCGCCGCCGTGGCTCTGTATCTGCTGCGGTACGTGCCGGACGTGCAGATCCCCTACTTCGAGGTCCGTGTGCCGAACCGCTCCGACCTGATCCGGGCGTTCGTGCCGGTCGCCTCCACCGTCATGGTCGTGCTGCTCGCCCTGGGCCTGGGGGGCGGATGGCTGCTCGCCGGACGGATGCTGGCGCCGCTGGAGCGCATCGGCGACGCGGCGCGGCTGGCCGCGCAGGGATCGCTCTCCCATCGGATCGCTCTCCCCGGCCCCCGCGACGAGTTCCGCGACCTCGCCGACGTCTTCGACTCGATGCTCGAACAGCTCGAGGCGCACGTCGCGGAACAGCAGCGATTCGCCGCCAACGCCTCGCACGAACTGCGCACACCTCTCGCGATCTCGCAGACGCTGCTCGAGGTCGCGCACGACGACCCGGAGCGCGACGTCGACGAGCTGATCTCACGCCTGCAACAGGTCAACACCCGCGCGATTGACCTCACCGAGGCACTGCTGCTGCTCAGCCGGGCGGACCGACGGACGTTCACCCGCGAGATCGTCGATCTGTCGCTCCTCGCGGAGGGAGCAGTCGAGGCGCTGGTGCCCCTCGCGGATCGTCGCGGTGTCGCCGTGGAGGTGGGCGGCGTACCGGCACCGGTGCTCGGCTCCGCCGCCCTCCTGCCGCAGCTGGTGACGAACCTCGTGCTCAACGCGATCGTGCACAACCTGCCGTCCGGCGGAGCCGTCGCCGTGCGCACCCACTCGATGCCCCATGCGGTCGCGCTGGTCGTCGAGAACACCGGCGAGGTGCTGCCGGCGCACCGTGTGGCGACACTCGTCGAGCCTTTCCAGCGTGGCGCCGAACGCATCCGCAGTGACGACCATGCCGGAGCGGGGCTCGGCCTCGCGATCGTCGACCGCATCACCCAGGCGCACGGCGGCACTTTGGTGCTCACCCCGCGCACGGACGGCGGCCTGATCGTGACGGTGTGGCTCCCGCATCCCTACCCGGTGGAGCCTCCCGCCTGACCGCACGCCGGTCGGTCGTGGTTCACGCCCTCCCGTTCACGTCCCGGGTCCGGTGCCCCTCGGGTCCACCCCGGTTCACGTCCCCTCGGCCGAGGCCCTCACGTCCGCCCGGTTCAGATGTCGGAGGATTTCACGGATGTCGGGCCGGTAGGCGGTCTCCCGCCCTACATCCGTGCATCCTTCCGACGGGTGAACCGGACGCCCGACCAAATACCCGAACCCGATACCCGACGCGACGCCGAAGACGAACCGGATGCCGCTCGGCTCAGGCCACGCGGGGGTCGCGCGTCGCCGCGAGCTCACGGCCGTAGGTGCGAGCGTCGGCCTCGGCGTTCTCCTTGAGCTCGCGCGCCGTGTCGGCGAAGGCGTCGAGGGCCGGGTTCACGCCGACCAGGGTGAACGGACGCTGCACGACGCGCAGGTCGAGGCCCCAGACGTCTTCGAGCACGCGGCGCAGCCACCCGGTCGAGTGGTCCCAGCCCTCCTTGGGCGAGCCGGCCGCGTAGTTGCCGCCGAGGACCGTGACCAGCGTGGCGGGCTTGCCGTTCAGCGCAGTGCCGGTCGGGTCGATGCGCGCGTCGGTGTAGGCCAGGTCGAACCAGGTCTTGAAGTGCTGCGAGACGCCGTAGTTGTACAGCGGCACCGCGAACAGGAGCGCGTCGGCGCCGATCAGCTCATCGGCGAACTGCGAGGCGAGAGCGCGGGCATCGTTCTGCGCGGGAGTGCGCTGGGCCGCGTCGACGAAGCCGCCGGTCACGGCATCCGCCCAGGCGGTCGCGGGCACCGGGTCGCTCGCCAGGTCGCGGCGGGTGACCGTGGAGTCGGGGTGGGACGCGGTCCACTCGGCCTCGACGAGGTCGGCGAGCGCTCGGCTGGCGGACGACGCGGGAAGGATGCTGGCATCCAGGCGGAACAGGGACATGGGCCTACCTCTCGTTTTCGTAGTCGCTAGGTTTTTCTTAGCGGCAGTGATTAACGTAGCACGATAGGATGAAGGCATGGCCGAGGTCGACGAAGAGCGTCAGGTGTGCGACGTTGCCGTCACACTCGCCTTCAGCGTGCTCGGAAAGCGGTGGAACGGCATGATCGTGTCGTCGCTCGGCGGGGGTCCATCGACCTTCGTCGCTCTGCGTCGGGCCGTCGCCGGAATCAGCGACACCGTGCTCTCCGACCGCCTCGCCGAACTCGCCGAGGCCGGACTCGTGGCCCGCACGGTCGACGCCGGCCCGCCTGTGACCGTGTCGTACGCACTCACGCCCGCAGGGGAAGGACTCCTGCCGATCCTGAACCAACTCGGGCAGTGGGCCTCGGCGAATCTCGCCGCGCGCGCCCACTAAGACGTTTCATCCGTCTGCCACCCGCATGACCGATCAACGGATGCATGCGAACACACCGAGTAACCCTCATGCATCCGGGGTCTCCTCATGCAGGTGGAAGCCCCACACTCGTCACCAGGGGCTGGGCTCGTAGTCCTTCAGGAACACGCCGTGGATGTCTTCGCCGGCCTCGCCGCGCACGATCGGGTCGTACACGCGGGCGGCGCCGTCGACCAGATCGAGCGGGGCATGGAAGCCCTCCTCGGCGAGGCGCACCTTCGTGTAGTGCGGACGCTCGTCGGTGATCCAGCCGGTGTCGACGGCGGTCATCAGGATGCCGTCCTTCTCGAGCATCTCGCCCGCGCTCGTGCGCGTGAGCATGTTGAGAGCGGCCTTGGCCATGTTCGTGTGCGGGTGGCCCGGTCCCTTGTACCGGCGGGAGAACTGGCCCTCCATGGCCGAGACGTTCACGACGTACTTGCGGTGCGCATCGGACGCGGCCATCGAGGCGCGCAGACGGCTGATCAGCAGGAACGGCGCGGTCGTGTTGGCGAGCTGCACCTCGAGCATCTCGAGCGGATCGACCTGCTCGATCGACTGCACCCAGCTGTTCACGCGGTTCACGTCGGGCACGAGTCCGCCGGCGTCGATCGCGGTGCCGTCGGCGTGCTTCTCGAGCGAGGAGGATCCGGGGGCCATCGCGAGTCGGGCGAGGTCTTCGGCGGTGAGCGCCTGGCCACCCTGCTCGGCGACCGTGCCACCGAGCGCGGCCACAGACAGCAGCGGATGCGCATCGACCGAAGCCTGCAGCGCCTGCGGGTGCGGGTCGGCCGTGTGCCCGAACGTCTCCATCTCGGGCAGGGGTCCGTCGGGGAGGGGCTGCAGCTCGGCATCCGCCAGCAGCGAGTACGCCCCCGGCGAGCGGCGCACTGTCTGCGCGGCGTTGTTGATGAGGATGTCGAGCGGCCCCTGTGCGGCGACGGAGTCGGCGAGGCCGATCACCTGGGCGGGATCGCGCAGGTCGATGCCGACCACCCGCAGGCGGTGCAGCCAGTCCGCCGAGTCGGGCAGGGCCGAGAAGCGCCGCACGGCATCGCGCGGGAAGCGGGTCGTGATCGTGGTGTGCGCGCCGTCACGCAACAGCCGCAGCGCGATGTGCATGCCGATCTTGGCGCGGCCGCCCGTGAGCAGGGCGCGCTTGCCGGTGAGGTCGGTGCGGGCATTGCGCTTGCCGTGGCTGAAGCGGGCGCAGTCCGGGCAGAGCTGGTGGTAAAACGCGTCGACCACGGTGTACGGCTGCTTGCAGATGTAGCAGTTGCGGGGCTTCAGCAGCTCGCCCGCGATCGGGGCGTCGACGACGCTGGTGGCGAGATCGTTGCCACGGGTCTCATCATCGATGCGGTCGGGGGCACCCGTGGCGGTGCGGGCGACCACGGCCTTGTCGGCCTCGGCGATCGCGTCACGGATCTGCTTGCGCCGCACGCGCTTCACGTCTTTGAACATCGCCGCGGTGGCCTGGCGCACCGCGATGAAGTCGGGGTGCTCGTTGTCGATCCGGTGCAGCTCGCGCAGCACACGCAGGGTGGTGGCGAGATCTTCGGGATCGACGCCCGGTCCGAGGTCGGGTGCAGCGTCGGAGGGGGCGTCGGTCATTGTGCCGATTTTACGCGAGTGTCCTGGGCATCCGCCCCGCCGCCCTCGCCTCGCCTCGCCCTCGCCCTCGCCCTCGGTGCCGAGTGCACGGCATGTCGCCGAGCGCACGGCGTATCAACGCCGAAGAGCCGTGCGCTCGGCGAAATCCTGTGCACTCGACGGAGCGCGCAGGGCGTTGCCCGGCTAGGCGATGCCCCCGCCGTCGACGACGAGCGCCGAGCCCGTGACGTACGAGGAGTCATCGCTCGCGAGCCAGACCACGGCCTGCGCGACCTCGCTCGGCTCACCCATGCGGCGCAGCGGACGATCGGCGGCTTCGGCGAGGAACGCCTTGGTGTCCTGCGCCAGCTGCCGAGCCTCGTCACGCAGCATCCCGGTGTTCACGTCACCGGGGTTGACCGAGTTCACGCGGATGCCGGCGGGGCCGTGGTCGATCGCGAGCGCGCGGGTCATGTTCACGACCGCGCCCTTCGACGCACAGTACGAGATGGCCTGGCCGCCGCCCTTGAGGCCCCAGCCCGATCCGGTGTTGATGATCGAGCCTCCACCCGCCGCCTCCATGACCGGAACGACGTGCTTGCACATCAGGAAGATCGAGCGCACGTTCACGCCGAAGACGCGGTCCCACTCCTCGACGGTCGTCTCGACCGCAGTGGTGCGACGGATGATCCCGGCGTTGTTGAAGACGACGTCCACGCCGCCGAGTTCGGCGAGGGAGGTCGCGATCACCCGCTCGATGTCGGGCTCGCTCGCGACGTCGGCGGCGATCGCGACGGCCGTGCCGCCGGTCGCGCGGATCTCCTCCGCTACGGCTTCGGCCGCATCCGCGTTCAGGTCGACGACGGCGACGGCCGCGCCCTCGGCGGCGAGCGCGAGCGACGTGGCGCGACCGATGCCGCCGGCGCCGCCGGTGACGATGGCCTTCTTGTTCTCGAGACGCATGGGGTGTCCTTTCGGGTTCGTTCAGACTGGGGGTCAGACAGGAGATGGTCAGACGGAGATCAGTTCGGGCGCATTCACGGCGTAGAGGCTGCGGGTGCCGACGCCGGTGATGATGCGGACGTGCCCGGCGAGTCTCGCATCGAGTTCCGGGTCGCCGGTGTCGACGAGGAGCGGGCGTCCGTGCAGGTCGATGAGCTTCTGCTCGGGGGCGACGACGAGGAGCGGGTCGTCGCCGAGGGCGCGCAGCACAGACGCCGAGAGCTGTTGATTGCCGCGCCCGAGCAGGAATCCCTGCCCGCCGATCACGGTGACGACAGCCTGCGCGGGGCCCTGGGCGATCTGGTCGAGCAGCTCCTGCTCACTCGCCCCGCGGACGAGGATGGCACCGTCGAGAACGACGTCGACGCCGAGCGGCGATCCTTCGACGCCGAGCTGCCGGGTGATCTCGGCGATCGTGCCTCCGGGGCCGAGGAGATAACGCACGCCCGGTCGCATGCGGGAGACGGCCCCGCGAGCCGCGGCCTCGACCGCGGCCGCTTCGGTGACCGGCGTCGGCGCCTTGCGCGCCTGCGTGCGGCCCGAACGATGCGGCACCCGGAGCATTCCATACAGCGTGGGGTCGACGCGAGCACGCCGCATCGCGGCCTCGTCGATGTCCAGCACCTCGCGCTCCTCGGTCGGGAGGCCCTCGTGGTCGACCCAGTCCGCGGCGATCGATCCCGCCGCCCGCGGACTGACCGCGAACACGGACGAGTACATCTTCACTCCTGCCGGAACTCCGAGGACCGCCGGCAGACCGAGCCGCGGCGTACGCGTGCCCGATCCGCCCTGACCGTGCACCTGTCGGGAGTTTTCGGCCTCGAACGCAGATCCGTCGTCGCCTCTCCCGCCATCCACCCTTTCACCCCACGGATGCCCCACGGCACCGAGCCCCGAGACCGCGTCGCGCAGGGTGCCGTCGCCACCCACGACGAGAATCAGATCTGCCCCTGCCGCGGCCAACGCTGCGACCGCACGCGACGTATCCGCCGCCTCCGTCACCCCCGCCGCCTCAGGCGATCCCGCCGAGCCCGCATCACGCGCGCCCACCCCGACGACGCGCGACACGAGTCCCGCTGCACGCACCGCGTCGGCCCCCATCGCACCGGCGACGGTCGCGACCACGAGTCCCGGATGCCGTTCGGCGAGCGTCGTCAGGGCGAGGACCGCTCGCTCCTGGGCGCGCGAGCGGGCACCACGCGCAAGGGCGCTGCGCTGCACGTCCGCACCGTCGGAGCCGGCGAGGCCCGCGGGCCCGCCGACACCGGCGACAGGATTGACGACGACTCCGATCATGACGCGACAGACTCCGCGGGGAAGTACTTCCGCTGATACGCGCGCCACGTGATCGCCCACCGCTCCGGGTCGTCCAGGTCGTCATGGTGCGTGTGGTGCACGGTCTGGTTGTGCGGGGCGGTGCGCACCACCTCGGGGTTCTCGCGTGCTTCGCGTGCCACTTCGGCCAGGGTCGCCGCATATTCATCGAGCTCTGCCATCGAGTACGACTCGGTCGGCTCGAGCGTGAACGGCTGCGGCACCACGTAGGGGTGGTGACTCGTCCAGTAGTGCATCCCGAAGTCGGACATGCGCACGCCGATCTCCTCCGACGAGATGCCGGTCTCCTGGTACAGCTCCTCCCACGAGTAGCGCACCTGCTCGATGCGGCGGCGCCCCGTGGCATACGGCGCCGAGGCTCCGGGGATCGCGAGCACACGAGCCATCAGGTAGTTGTTGTTCAGCACGGCGGTCTCGGCGGCGGCGAGCAGTCCCTCAGCGCCGAGGGCCATGATCCACGAGTAGGCCTTCACGAGCGCGGGGATGACGCCGAAGAACGGGCCGACCGCGCCGATCGACAGCTCCCCCGCCTCGGCTACGGCGAAGGTCCCGTCATCGGCCCGCACCACGCGCGGCCCCGGCAGGAACGGGGCGAGGGCCGCGCTCACGGCGTTGGCGCCAGATCCCGGTCCACCGCTGCCGTGCGGGGTGCCGAAGGTCTTGTGCAGATTGAAGTGGCACACGTCGAAACCGGCGTCGCGGGCGCGGGTGACCCCGAGGATCCCGTTCGCGTTGGCCTGGTCGTAGGAGGCCAGGGCGCCCACCGCGTGCGCGGCATCCACCCATTCCCTGATCGCCGGGTTGTAGATTCCGGTGTCCTCGGGGTTGGTCACCATGATCGCCGCGGTACGGGGCGACAGGGCGGCCTTCAACGCGTCGAGCGACGGATAGCCCTCGGCGTCGGGGTAGACCGTGATGACCTCATAGCCTGCCGCCTTCGCAGCGGCCGCGTTCGAGGGGTGGCTGAAGATCGTGGTGATGACCTCGCGACGCTGCTCGCCTTCGCCGTTCGCCTCATGGAAGGCCCGGATCATGGCGATGTTCGACCAGATCGCCGCCGAGCCGCCCTGCGTGTGCAGCGACACCTCGTCCATGCCGGAGATCTCGGCGAGCACCCGCTCCAGCTGCCAGACGATCTCGAGCACGCCCTGCGCATCGGCCGGATCCTGGTGCGGGTGCATCGCGGTGAGCTGCGGCGTGTTCGCGAGCTGGTCGTTGATCTTCGGGGCGTACTTCATGGTGCAGGTGCCCTGGCCGATGTCGACGTTGAAGTCGGCACCGAGGTTCTCCTGCGACAGGCGCAGGTAGTGCTTGAGCACGCGCATCTGCCCCATCTCGGGCAGCGCGGGACGAGACGGGCGACGCAGGGAGTCCGGCAGCGCGGCGACCACATCGCCCACCACCTCGCGCACGCCCGGCTCGACCTGCGACACCAGCACGCCGCGTTCACCGGGGGCGCTCAGCTCGAAGATGATCGGCTCATCCCAGCGAGCCTGTTGGAAGCGGCGCAGCGTCGGCTTCGGGGCGACGGGAAGACTCATCGGTTCTGCTCCTTCGCAGCCTGGTGTGATGCATGGGATGAAGACGCGTCGGATGCCGTGACCTCGGCGAGCGCGCCCGCCAGGGTGTCGATGTCGGCCTGGGTGGTGAGCTCGGTGACGCAGACGAGCAGGCGGCGCTCCCCCACGACCACGCCGGGCTCGATGCCCTTGGTGCGGAGCGCCGTGACGACCGCTTCGGCCGTGACGTCGGCGAAGGTCACCGTGAACTCGCGCAGGTGCACGGCGTCGTCGTCGAGGGAGACACCCGGCACTGCGGAGAGCGCCTGCTGCGCGTACCGGGTGCGGGCGAGCAGCACCTCGCCGAGCTCGGCCATCCCGGCCGGTCCCATCAGCGCGAGGTACACCCCGGCGGCGATGCCCCAGAGGGCCGCGGCCGTGCCGACCCATTCCTTCCCCTCCTCGCGGTGTGCGAACGAGGTGCGGTCGTAGGCCACGTCGCCGAAGCCGTACTCGCCGGGCACGTCGGTGGTGGCGAGCCCGAACAGGCGCGACGGCATCTCCATCACGAAGGTCGGGTCGTCGTGCACGGCGATGAAGCCACCGTGGGCGCCGCCGAACCACTGGTGCAGGCCGAGGGACTGGATGTCGCCGGTGACGATGTCCGCTCCCGAGACCGAGGGCGGGGCGAGGACGCCGTAGCCGATGGGGTCGGTGCCGACGACGACCACGGCGCCGGCCGCGTGGGCGGCATCCGAGATCTCCTGCAGGGACGCCTCCACGGCGCCGGTGGCGCTCGGCGTCTCGATCCAGACTGCGGCCACGTCATCGCCCAGCGCCGCGCGAACGGCGGCCACGTCGGCCGTACCGCCGACGGTGGGTACGAGCTCGAGCGTCAGGTGCGCGCGGACGTAGTCGTGCACCTTCGCGAGCTTCGCCGGCAGCACGTCGCTGACGACCAGCACCCGCCCGCGGCCCGTGAGTCGCCCCGACATCGTGAGGCCGGTCGCCGTCGCCTGGTAGCCGTCGTAGGTCGGCACGTTCACGACGTCCATCTCGAGCAGCTCGGCCATCAGCGATTGGTACTGGAACAGGGCCTGGAAGCGACCGTGGTCCTCGTAGGGCTCACCGGCGTACGCGGTCAGGAACTCGCTGCGGCCGATGACCTCGTCCACCACGGCGGGCACGTAGTGGTTGTAGGTGCCCGCGCCGAGGAAGCTCAGCCGCTCCTGGGTCGAACGGTTCTTGGCGAGCAGCCCCCGCACGTGGCGGGCGAGGTCCTGCTCGGCCACGAACGGGGTCGGAAGGTCGAGCGGACGTCCGAGTCGCAGCGACTCCGGGATGTCGGCGTAGAACTCGTCGACCGAGGCGGCGCCGACGGCCGCGAGCATCGCCGCTCGGGAGGCCGGGGCGGTGTTGGGGATGTACGGATGCACGAACGGGGCGGTCATGCGTCCTCCTTCTCGGGGATCAGGGTGGCAAAAGGGATGGAGGCGGCGCGGGGTGCGGCGAGAACGGCGACGCCGTAACGGTCGAGCTGGAGCCGGTCCGCGTGACGGATGCCGGTGAGCAGGTCGACGCCCGGGGTCGGGATCTCGAACGCGACGGGGGAGCGCCCGTGGTTCAGATAGAAGGTGTAGTCGCTGGTGTCGTCGGCACGGGTGACGACCTCGACCTCGACGTCGGTGCGCTCGCGGGCGGGAACGCCGGCGGTGCGCAGCACATCACGGAAGACCGGGAGCAGGCCCTCAGGCTCGAGCATCGCACTGACGTACCAGGCCGACCCCGCCCCCGTCGTGCGACGGGTCACCGCGGGCAACCCTTCGAGCTCGCCGCTCGCGTACGCCCCGCGTACCTCGACATCATCATCCGCTTCGAGCCACTCGCTCCACGAGGGCACGCTCAGGTGCTCGCCCGCAAAGTCGATGCTCTCGGTCAGACCGTCGGCGATCGGCCACTGCTCGTCGACCTCGATGCCGAGCAGGTCTCGCAGCAACCCGGGGGCTCCGCCGTCGTGCACCTTCTCCGTGGCGTCCACCACTCCCGAGAACGGTCCGACCACGAGGTGCCCGCCGCGCTCCACGAAGGCGGCGAGCGCCTCGGCCTGCGGCTGTTCGACGATGTAGAGGTTCGGCACGACGACCACGTCGTAGGCGTCGAAGGGGCCGGTGGCGCGAACGGCATCCACCGGCTGACCGAGCGTGTACAGCGCTCGGTGCCACGCGCGCGCCTGCTGCGCCCACTGCAGCCGCTGCGAGGGCAGCGACTCGACCGCACTGGTCCCCCACCAGGAGTCCCAGTCGACGACGAGTGCCACGCGCGAGCGCACCCGGGTGCCGCGCACCTGCTCGAGCTTCTTCAGCTCGAGCCCCAGCGCCTTGGTCTCCCGGAAGCTGCGTGAGCGCTCCCCGCGGTGGCCGAGCATCGACGAGTGGAACTTCTCCTGGCCGTACTTGGCCTGGCGCCACTGGAAGAACATCACCGCGTCGGAGCCGTGGGCGACGGCCTGCAGGCTCTCGATGCGGATCTTGCCCGGCGCCTTCGGCACGTTCACGTCGCGCCAGCTGGTCGCGCTGGCAGATGACTCCAGCAGCAGCCAGGGCTGTCCGCCCTTGAGCGAGCGCATCAGGCCGTAGTTGAGAGCCGCGCCGACGTGCGATGTCGGGTCGGCGGGCTCGGGGTAGGCGTCATCGGTCACCACGTCTTCGACGGCGGCGAAGTCCCAGTAGTCCAGGTCGCGGAACATGCTCATGAAGTTCGTGGTCACCGCGATGTCGGGGGTGACCTCGCGCAGCACATCGATCTCGACCTGGAACAGCTCCAGAAGAGCGTCAGACGAGAAGCGCTCGAAGTCGAGCAGCTTGGTCGGGTTGACCGGTCCCGGCGCCTTCTTCGGCGTCTCGATGTGCTCCCACGAGGTGTAGCGCTGACCCCACACGTTCACACCCCAGGCCTCGTTCAGACCGTCGAGATCGCCGTAGCGGTCCTGCAGCCAGCGGCGGAAGTGCCGCGCCGATTCGGGGCACCAGCAGCGTGAGGTGTGATCGCCGTACTCGTTCGAGATGTGCCACATCGCGAGGCCGGGGTGCTCACCGTAGCGCTCGGCCATGGCCTTGGTCATGCGGGCGACGTTCTCGCGCCAGACCGGCGATGACGGGCAGTACGTCTGGCGCGATCCGAACTCGAGCCGGTGCCCGTCGGCATCCCACGGCGCCATCTCGGGGTGGGCGCGCAGCAGCCACGACGGCGGGGTCGCGGTGGCGGTGGCGAGGTCGATCGCGATGCCCGCCTCCCACAGCAGATCGATGATGCGGTCGAGCCATGCCCAGTCGTAGACACCGGGCTCCGGCTCCAACTGCGGCCAGCTGAAGATCGGCAGGCTCACCATGTTCACGCCGGCTTCGCGCATCAGGCGGATGTCTTCGTGCCAGATCTCTTCCGACCACTGGTCGGGGTTGTAGTCGCCGCCGTAGGCGAGGGCGTCGAGGCGGACGCGTCGGGTGGGCTGGTCGCCACCGGGTGCGGGCACGAAGTCTCCTCTCTGAGTCATCACCGGCCGATCCGGCGGTGCACTGGTGCGAATCCGGAATCGGCTGTATTCTGTATACAACACACTAGGACGTCGTCCCAGGCCCGTCAACCCATAGGCTGACGGGCAGGCGGCAGAAGAGGGGACGCATGGCGATCGAACGCAAGAACCTGCGCTCGCAGGTCCGGCAGGAGCTGCTGAACCGCATGCGCGCCGGACTCGTGCAGCCCGGCGAGGGCATCAACGAGGTCCAGCTCGCCACCGAGCTCGGCGTCAGCCGCACTCCCCTGCGCGAGGCGCTCATCGCCCTGGAGTCCGAAGGGCAGATCGAGAGCGAGAACGGCAAGGGCTTCCGGTTCGTCCCGCTCAGCGCCTCCGAGTTCCGCGATCTCGCTCCCGTCCTGGCGGCGCTCGAGAGCCTCGCGATCGAGCTCAGCCCGCCCGACGAGCTGCGTCGCATCGGCGCGCAGCTCAAAGAGATGGCCGACGCGTTCGCCGACGAGCTCGTGGAGCACCAGCTCGTCATCACCAAGGACGACGAGTGGCACAGCGTGATGCTGTCGGCCTGCCCGAACGCCCGCCTGCTCGCCGTGATCGACAACGTGCGCAGCTCGTTCCACCGCTACGAGTCGCTCCTCGTGCCCGAAGACGTCAAGGTCGAACGCGTCGCTGCCGAGCACGCCGAGATCGCTCGGCACCTCGCCGACGGCGACGTCCCCGGCGCCGTCGAGGCCCTCAAGCTCAACTGGATGCACGGCATGCAGCGCATCCTCGACAACGCCACGAGCTCGTACTTCACGGCGTAGTCCCGCCGTCAAAGGGTGACGTGTCCTACGGGGCGTATCAGGCGTTCCAGGCGACGCTTGCCGCGGCGCGGGTGCCGACGTGGAGGTCACGATCGTACCCGGTGCGGGGCATCAAGTTCTGGACGCGGATGAGAGCCTGCACGATAGGCTTCTGCGTTTCGCGCAACGGATCGCCGCGGGCTACCCTAGGGGCACAAAAGGGACGGTGATGCGATGAAGAAATCGACAATGCGGGGGTGGGGCTTCGTCGCGATCGCCCTGGCCGCAGTCGGCTCAGTGACGTCGTACTCTGTCGTGCGCGCAGGTGGTGTCGACGGAGCCACGTACCTCATCATGAACATCGCGCTAGCCGTCACCGGTGTGGTCCTGCTGGTCCTGGCCGCGCGGGACCGGTCGGGACAGAACTAGGCACGCGGCTCGAGGCATCTCGCCGACGGCGCCATCCCTGTGGCCGTCGAAGCGATCAAGCTCACGTGGATGCACGGCATGCAGCGCTTCCTCGCTCCGAGCACCCTCCGCGGAGTACCGTCTGAACCAGTACGCCTGACGCGCAGGGTCGCATCCACCGACAGGAGCAAGATCATGGCCGTGATTTCCCGAGGTTTCGGCGCTCGACGCAGGGAGAGCACTCCGGAGCTCCCGCCGGGGCAGTACCTCACCGAGGACTTCCCCGTGCTCTCCGCAGGGCCGACGCCGAACATCCCTATGTCGGAGTGGAGCTTCGGCATCCGCAACGAGGTCGGCGAGGTCGCCTCCTGGACGTGGGATCAACTGCACGAGCTGCCCATCGAAGACGTGCACACCGATATCCACTGCGTGACGCGATGGTCGAAGCTCGGCACCTCCTGGCGCGGAGTCTCTCTCGACACGCTCTTCGAGGAGATCGACACCGCCGCCTCCTTCGCGATGGCCCATTCCTACGGCGGGTACACCACGAACATCCCCCTCGACGATCTGCTGGGCGGGCAGTCGTGGATCGCATTCGAGTTCGAGGGTGAACCGCTCGCCCCGGAGCATGGCGGCCCCGCTCGGCTGATCGTGCCTCACCTCTATTTCTGGAAGAGCGCGAAGTGGCTCAGGGCACTCACCCTGATGGAGGAGGACGCCCCGGGCTTCTGGGAGCAGAACGGCTACAACATGCACGGCGATCCGTGGACGGAGGAACGCTATTGGTGACGGTGGGCGGCTGGCGTGAGGCGCGGGTGACGGGCGCGCATGCGGAGACGGAATCGGCCCGCACGATCAGGCTCAGCGTGCCGGGTTGGCCGGGGAGCGACCCGGGGCAGCACGTCGATGTCCGTCTCACCGCCGAAGATGGCTACCAGGCGGTCCGCTCCTACTCGCTCGCCTCCTTCGGTGACAGCGAGACGATCGAACTCGCGGTCGACGAGATACCCGATGGGGAGGTCTCCCCGTACCTGGTGCGGGACGTCCGCGTCGGCGACGAGCTCGAGGTGAAGGGCCCACTCGGGAGATACTTCGTCTGGCATCCGGAGACCCCCGGTCCCGTGCAGCTCATCGCCGGTGGATCCGGCATCGTGCCGCTGATGTCGATGGTGCGGGCGGCTCAGGCCGCAGGGGCGACCGACTCGGTCAGGTTGCTCTACTCGGTGAGGGCTCCGCACGAAGCCCTCTACCGCAGTGAATTGGAGGCGGCACCCGCAGGGGCGGCGGCGGATGTGCGATGGGCGTTCACGCGATCCGCTCCAGACGGATGGGCGGGTACCGTCGGACGCATCACCGAAGAGGTGCTCCGGGATACCACCTGGCCACCGGAACGCACTCCCCTGGTCTTCGTGTGCGGGCCCACCGGGTTCGTCGAACATGTGGCGGACCTGCTGGTCGGCCTCGGGCATGCGCCGGAACGTGTGCGCACCGAACGATTCGGAGGAAAGTGATGGATGCTGCCACCCCCGCACAGACCGTCGACGGAAACGCGATCGCGGGCATGCTCTGGGACCTCTTCGGCGCCGACGTCACCGCGCTGGTCGGCACCTGCGGCGGCTGCGGCACGCTCGCGGCCTTCGCCGAGGCCGTGGTCGAGCTGGATCGCCACGCCGCCATCGTGCGGTGCCGCACCTGCACCCGCACACTCTTCACCGTGCTGCAGTCCCCCGACGGCACATCGATGCGTGTCGGACTGCTGCACGCGGTCCACTCCTCCAGGTAGCCTCCCGGGGCATCCCGCTCCCGATGACGGAGCCCGTCATCGATCTCCCGACAGGAACGGCGCATCCAGCTTCTTCGCCAACTGGTGGTGGGCGTAGGGCGAGTGGGAGAACGGCGCGACCGGTTCATACCCGAGTCGCTGGTAGAGCCGGTGCGCCTCGGCGAGGTCGCGACGCACGGTCAGCCGGAGAGTGTGCAGACCGCGCTCGGCACTCATCGATTCGAGTTCGTGGATCAGGAAGCGGCCGATACCACGCCCGCGCGCGGCGGGGGCGATGTACACCCGCGTGATCTCGCCCGCTCCCGGTCCGACGAATCGAACGCCTCCGCAGCCGACCGCCTGGGCGCCGTCTCGAACGACGAGCAGGAACCCGGTATCGCCCCGGAGGTCGTCGCTCGGGTCGCTCTCCATCTCCTGCTCGACCTCCGCCGCGGTGGCCGGCCGATCCCAGTAGCGCCCGATGACTTCCGCGAAGAAGGCCTCCAGGACGCCTCGCCCTTCCGGTGAGCGCGGGTCTTCGAGCGTGATCGTGAGCGGCTCATGCATCACATCAGCTAACCAGGCCCCGGCGTGGCGGAACGACGCCGAAGGCGCTCAGCTGAGCTGCACGGCGAGGTCGATGAACAGCGCAGCCGACCAGCCGAACGCGGTGGTCGCCGTACGCGCCTTCCGACCTGTGTGCGGGTTGAAGTACTCGTGCGGACCGCCGCCGTGGATCACGAGGGCCACGGTCTGCTCCCGCAGCTCCCGCGCCCGCTCGGCGTAGCCCGAAGCCTCGAGCCCTTCCGCGATGAGCATGCTCGTGTTGACCCACACCGGTCCGCGCCACATCCGCTCGTCCGAGAAGTCGGGATCCGATGCTGCGACCGTCGGCAGCCCCCAGGGCAGGGCGAAGCGCTCGGGGTCGTCGACGGCCTGGCGCAGCGCCTCGGCGATCGGCGCCGGCAGCGTGCCCGTGAGCAGCGGCATCAACCCGACGACGGTGTCGCTGAGCTGCGGCTCCCCGCCGCCATACGCGAGGAATTGCCCGAGGTCCGGATCCCACATGCGCAGCAGCCGCTCCTGCGTGCTCTCGGCCCGTTCCCTCAACCGCGAGACGTCGGCATCCGGTTCATAGCGGGTCAGCAGGTCCGCGAGCTCCACGTCCTGTCGCACGAGGTACGCACCCAGGTCGGGAGCCGCTGTCGGCAGCGGACCGTCGAAGATCGGGCTGTCATCGAGCCCGGAGGAGTACGGGTGCCCGTACTCCGGCATCCCGTCGTGGTCGAGGTCGCTGCCGGCGAACCACCAGTCCTGCGAGCGGACGATGCGGGTCAACTGCCGGCGCGCGTAGTCGGGGGCGTCCTCGGCCTCGAGCACCTTGCGCAGCGCCCAGGCAGCGAGCGGCGGTTTGGTGAGCGGCACGGGGGCGCTCGGGTCGGCGATCTGCGATCCGGCTCTGCGCAGGTTCGCACGGTCGCTCTCGGGCAGGTCGTCGCTGGTCGCGAGCACTCCGAGCTCGTGCACCACGTCGGGCAGCTGGCCGTCGGGCTGTGGGAACCGGAACGCGATGTCGAGCTGCTCGCGCGCGAGCTCCGGGTCGCCGTGTCGCAGTCCCACGGCGATGAAGTACGCATCCCACTGCCACAGCCCGACGTAGCCGATCTTCGACGGCACGATCGCCCTGGCATCGCCCAGCGACGGCAGCTCGACGATGTTCGCGCCGAGCACCCACCAGCAGAACGCCGTCATCTCCTGCAGGTCGCCGCGCACACTCGGGCACTTCGCGAACCAGTCGGTCCAGATCGCCTCGGTCGCGGCGAGCGCCGCCGCGTGGTCGCCGGGCTCGACCGTGACAGTGCGGTCAGCATCGATGCGGAGGCGAAGACCGTCACCGAGCGGATGCTCCTCGACACTCCCGTCCGGTCGCCGAAGCCGCACCCGCGACCCGGGTTCTCCGCCGAGGCTCAGCGTCGACGGATCGGCGAAGGTCAGCGTCGCCGCAGCAGCGCCGAACGTCACTCGCGCCGGATGCACGTCGGTCACCGCACGCGCCTCGCCTGAGGCGTCCACCATGATCAGCGCATCCAGCACCCGGCACTCCGAGAGCCGCCGCTCATACTCCGAGGTGTGCACGCGCACGCCCTCCCCGTGCTCCGCGCGGAACACGAGCACCCGTGAGCGGGGCAGGGTGAACGGGGCGGTGACGAGGTCGAGGCGACGCCCGGCGAGTGCTGCAGCATCCGTCATCATCGTCCTCCCAGTCCCGATGCGGCCATGCTGTTGAGGATCTTCCGCTGACCGATGACGAACACGATCAGCATGGGCACGGTCGCGATCGCCGAGGCCGCCATCACGAGTCCGTAGTTGATCGAGCCCTGCTGCCCCTCGAAGGCGTTCAGCAGCAGGGGAACGGTGAACAGGTCGGGCGAGTTCAACAGCACGAGCGGGAACAGGAAGGCGTTCCA
Organism: Microbacterium sp. K27; assembly: GCF_004794435.1. Classification (NCBI taxonomy): domain Bacteria; kingdom Bacillati; phylum Actinomycetota; class Actinomycetes; order Micrococcales; family Microbacteriaceae; genus Microbacterium; species Microbacterium sp. K27. Next base: position 52,204 of record NZ_SSDK01000030.1, on the reverse strand, counting down.
CACGTCGAGCGCCACGATGATGCTGAGGGCAGCGAGGCCGGGCTTCAGGTTGGGGAGCACGACGCTCCAGAAGATGCGCCAGCGACCGGCACCGTCGACGATCGCCGCTTCTTCCAGCTCACGCGGCAGAGCCAGCACGAACTGCCGCATCAGGAACACCGCGAACGGGTTCGCCATGATGCCGGGGACGATCAGCGCGAGGTGCGAATCCACCCAGCCGAGGTTCGACATCAGCAGATAGAAGGGGATCAGCGTCACCTGCTTCGGGATCATCTGCGTCGCGAGGAAGACGATGAAGAGCACCTTGCTGCCGCGGAACCGGATGCGCGCGAACGCATATCCCGCCATCGACGCCGTGAGCAGCGTGCCGACCACCACGAGGATCGCGATGTACGCGCTGTTCAGGTACGCCTGGCCGAACGGGACCGCGTTCCAGGCCTGGGTGTAGTTGTCGAACGTCCAGGGATCCGGGAGGAACTGCAGCGGGTTCTTCAGCAGCTGCGGCAGGGTCTTGAACGAGGTCAGCAGCATCCAGATGAACGGGAACACCATGCCGATCCCTGCCACCACGAGCACCACGTGCAGCAGGGTCGAACCGAACCGGCGGCGTGCGCGGTCGACGGCGGGGCCACCACGGCCACGGGACCGGTAGCCGGGCGCAGTGATCGCGATGGTGGAGTCCGTGGCCGGAGCAGGGCCGGTCAGCGGGGGCGTCTGAATGCTCATGCGGGGTCATCCTCGTAGTGGACGAACTTCTTCTGCGCGCCGAACTGCACCGCGGTGATGACGAGCGTGAGCAGGAGCAGGATGATGCTCGCGGCGCTGGACGGACCGAACTCGAACCGCCCGAAGCCCAGATCGAAGATGTGGTAGACGATCGTGCGGGTCGCGTTGTCGGGGCCGGCGTCCTGCACCAGCACATAGACCGTGTCGAACGTCTGCAGCGACGAGATGAACGCGACCACCGACGAGAAGAAGACGATCGGGGAGAGCAGCGGCAGGCGGATGCTGGTGAACAGCCGCCACGGGCCGGCACCGTCGATGCGCGCCGCCTCGATCACCGAGGGTGAGATGTTCTGCAATCCGGCGAGGAAGATCACGACGTTGAGGCCCATCGACGACCAGATCGTGACGATGCAGACGGCGAGGAGGGCCAGCTTCGGGTCCTGCAGCCAGTCGGGCGGGGTGACCCCGAAGACCTTCGAGATCGTCGTGGACAGCAGCCCGTCGGAGCGGAACATCTGCTGCCAGATCATCGCCACCGCGACCGTCGAGGTCACGACCGGGGCGAAGAACAGGATCAGGTAGAGCGTGCGCGTCTTGAGCTTCTCGAGTGCGACGGCGACGATCACCGAGAGGCCGAGGCCGATGGGGACCGTGACGATCGCGATGATGAGCGTGTTGAGGATCGCCCGACCGAGGAGCGGGTCGGTCAGCTGATCGGCGAAGTTGGCGAAACCCACCCAGGTGAGATCGGTCAGCCCGTCCCAGTCCGCGAAAGCGAGCACCAGGCTGGCGGCGAACGGCAGCACGACGAACAGCCACATGCCGATCATCTGGGGGCCGACGAAGACGTACCCCCACAGCCGGTCGCGGCGACGCCAGAGCGCCTCCTTGCGCAGGGGCGGGGCGGATGCCGCAGGGGTGACCTGCGGCATCCGCCCGTTCTCGGTGAGAGTGCTCACTCCTACTTCTCCGACCGTTCCTTGACCACGTCGGCGATGGTGTCGAGCGTCTCCTGCGCGTCGGCCTTGCCCTGGTACAGCTTCAGGAACTCGTCGGCGATGGCGGTCGGCAGACCGGGCACGCGCGCCTCGGCGGGGTAGTCCTCGAACCCGATGTCGCGCATGTCGAGGAAGGTCTGGGCGTGTGCGGGATAGTCGTCCTCGAGCACGACCTCGTCAGCGCCCTTGATCGAGGGGACCGCATTGCCGCCGCCCTGCAGACGGAAGGTCTGCCCCTCGGCGGAGAGGAACTCGGTCCAGAACGTGAACGCCGCGTCCTTCACCTTGGTCTTGCCGTTGATCGCGAGGAAGCTGGTCGCCACGCCGGTGGGAGCGGCTTCGCCGTCGGGGGTCGGCCACTGCACGATGTCGTAGCTGTCCTGCTCGCCCGTCGCATCGACCGTGCCGATCGTGTAGCGGCCCTGCACGAAGAAGCCGGCCTTGTGCGTGACGAACACGCTGTCGGCGCCGGCACCGTCAGGAAGGGTGTCGGCGACGACGAAGGTGCCGTCCTCGAACAGGTCGCCGAGCTGCTGCACCGACTCGACGGTGGCGGCGTCGTTGTTCGCGACGAAGGCACCGGAATCGTCATAGGGAGCATCGAGGCCCTGCGACGAGAGCCAGCTCCAGTGCGTCGCCCAGTAGTTCCAGTACATGGTGCCGGTGAGGCCCGCGTCGTGGAGCTTCTCGTTCATCTCCAGGAACTTGTCGGTGGTCCACTCGCCGTTCTCGGCGAGGGTCGCCGGGTCCTCCGTGATCCCTGCGGCCGCCAGCGCCTGCTTGTCGTACCAGAACACGTCGGGGTTCGAGTCGTTCGGGGCGGCGTACACCTCGCCGTCGTTCTCGGCAGCGCCGAAGAGCCCGGGGAAGAAGTCATCCTTCTTCGTCTTGCTGTCCTTCGAGTCCATCAGGTCGCTCAGCGGCATGAGCCGGTTCGAGTCGACGAACTGGCCGATCTTGTCGTCGCCCACGTAGAACACGTCGGGCGCGGTGTTGCTGGTGAGCTGAGCGAGCAGCTTGGAGTGGTAGTCGCCATAGTCCGCCACGGGCTGCAGCTTGACCTTGATGTCGGGGTGGCGCTCCATGAAGTCCTTGTTGAACTCCTCGTAGCGGGTGAGCTCGTCGGCCGTGCCCCAGGTCGACCAGACGACGGTGGCGTTGCCGTCGGCGTCGACGCCTCCACCGCCTCCTCCACCCCCACCGCTGCACGCGGCGAGTCCGAGTGCCAGAGCGCCGGCGGCACCCAGTGCCAGATACCGCGTCACGTTCGCACGTGCCATCTCGCTACCTCTTTCATCATTGGAAGATCAGGTCGGGATCGCCCCTTCGGGCGTATTGGTATTCTGTATACAGAACGCAATCCTGTCAAGGAATGGGGCGACGGACCTGCCCATCGAGACCATCCCGTGACGTGCGGCCCGGACCATGGCGCAGACTGTCTTCATGACCGATCCCGATCCGCACCTGCTCGGCCCCGGACTCCTCCCGACGCCGTTCACCGCCGCCGAGATCCGCGACGCCACCGGCACGGGGATGGTGATCCACCTGCTGCTCGAAGGCCCCGACGGACCGATGGGCGAGCACGTCAACCGCTTCCACGACACCGATGACGAGGGAGCGACGCTCGACCGCTGGGCAGCGGAGGACCCCAAGGCCGTCGTCTCGAATCGGGTGACCTGGGCAGAACTGCAGGGCCATGCCGCCTTCGACGCCGGCACGACGAGCGTGTCGACCGTGAGTCTGACGACCCCGCTCGGTGCGCTCACCTGCCGCCGGTACGACACCGACGACGGCATCTTCTGGTTCTCGATCGACCACCCGGGCATGCCCGTGCAGTACGAGTCCGACGGCCTGCGCACGACCGTGCTGAGCATCGAGAACGACTGAGGGCGCGCGCCGGGAGGAGGCACCGTGTGCGGCGGAGAACTCCGCGTCGGGCGGACAGCCACGCGGCACGGCTCCTCCCGACACAGAGAACTCCGCCCCACGCCGGGTCCACCCGACGCGGTTCTCACCGCAACGCGCCCGCGCCACACGAACGTCGGCGTCCCAGCGTAGGGTCGCACCATGAGCAGCACAGCATCCGGAGAACGTCATGGAGTGGTCCCCTCTTACCTGCTCGCGCGTCTGGCCGAGTCAGGCCGATTCCCCAAGGCCGCCGCAGCTGCGAGACAGACGCTGACCGCCGGTCGACCGCCCTTCCGCGCGCGCATCGACCTGTCGATCGACGAGAACGGCGACCTCGTGGCGCAGCTGTCCGATGCCCCCAACCGCACGATCAGCGACGCCGGCAACACGCAGCAGCTGCCCGGCGCGGTCGTGCGAGGCGAAGACGATGCCCCGGTCGATGACACCGCGGTGAATGAGGCCTTCGACGGCCTCGGCGCCACGTTCGAGATGCTGTTGGCCGCGTTCGAGCGCAACTCTCTCGACGACGCGGGCGCCCCGCTGGATGCGACCGTGCACTACGGCGTCGACTACGACAACGCCTTCTGGGACGGCGAGCGCATGGTCTTCGGCGATGGAGACGGCGAGGTGTTCCAGCACTTCACCGGCTCGCTCACCGTCATCGGCCACGAGCTCGCCCACGGCGTGGTGCAGCACACCGCCAACCTCGAATACCAGGGGCAGCCGGGCGCCCTGAACGAGTCGATCGCCGACGTGTTCGGCGCCCTGACCGAGCAGTACGCCCTGAGCCAGACGGCCGACCAGGCGACGTGGCTCATCGGTGCCGAGATCTTCACCGACGCCGTCGAGGGCGCGGCGCTGCGCTCGATGATCGCACCCGGCACCGCCTACGACGACGATGAGCTCGGCCGCGATCCGCAGCCCGACCACATGAGCGGCTTCGTCCGCACCACCGAAGACAACGGCGGGGTGCACATCAACTCGGGCATCCCCAACCGTGCATTCGCCCTCTTCGCGATCGACCTCGGCGGCAATGCCTGGGAGCGGGCGGGAACAGTCTGGTACCGCGCTCTCACCGGCGGCCTGTCGAGCACCGCGACCTTCACGCAGTTCGCCGACGCGACAGTCGCCGCGGCCACGGCCATCGATGCCGCCACAGCCGCAGCAGCTCGACGGGCGTGGACGACCGTGGGAGTCTATGAGGATGAGCGAGTCCCCTCCACCGACTGACGCGCAGGTCGTGATCGCGGTGGTGCGCACCGGCGGCATCGCCGGCATCCGCCGTCAGTGGCATGTGGAAGCCGGCACTGACGAAGCGGCGGAGTGGATCGATCTGATCGACCGCTGCCCGTGGGATCAGGAGCGGGACGGCGGACCCGGCGCCGATCGGTTCATGTGGAGCATCCAGGCGCGCACACCGTCCGAGCGGCGCGAGCGCGAACTGCCCGACTCCGCGCTCGAAGGCCCTTGGCGGGCACTCGTCGAGGCCGTGCGCGCGGCCTCGGCCTGACGGCGTCAGTCGACGTACGCTCTCAGGTGAGCCGTCTACCGACGGCGACACGAAGAGGGGGCTCATGCTGACGACGGAAGAAGCTGAACGACTGCTCGGTGCGGCACGCGAAGCACACACCCGCGGCGACCCTGTCCTGCACCTGCACGTCGAGGTCAGCCGCCTCACCGGTGCCCCGTCGTCCTGGGGTTCGGCGGCGAACGACTACCTCCAGAACGAGAGCGTCGGCTATTTCCTCAGCGAGGTCGAGAGGGTCGGTTGGCGCCTCGAGCACACGGGATACGCCTTCGTCGGATCAGGCGCCACCACATCCGATCGGGTAATGAGCACCGGAACGGGCGTCGTGAATCACGGCGCCGTCTCGGGATACTTCACCTTCCGGCGCGCGGCCTCGGCCTGACAGCCACGACGTCGGCGACGACCACCGGCGCCGCATCCGATCAATCCCGTGTGAATCCGGCCTCCTCACGGCGGCTCGGGTTCACAATGGAACTCATGGGACTGTTCCAGCAGAAGCCTGAAGAACAAGAGAACCAGTGGGTGCTGCCCTCGGAGCCGCTCGAGCGCTCCGAGTCCGAGGTCCTCGACACCGCGCCCGTCGTCGATCCACTGTCGATCGGGCTCGGCGCGGAGACCAGCGGCGACCTGAGCTCGGTCTTGTTCCCGGTCGCGCCCCCGGTCCCCGAGGCCGCCTCGACCGGTGACGCCGAGCCGCTGGACGCCGAGCCGCTGGACGACGACCCCGAAGGCGACTGACCGGCTGCTCGCCCTTCACGCGACAGGGCGACGTCGCGCTCACCGTTACGGTTGAGGGATGACGATCACCGCCGCCGCAGACGGCTCCGCCCTGGGCAACCCCGGCCCCAACGGCTGGGCCTGGTACATCGACGACGACAACTGGGCGGCCGGCGGATCGCCGCACGGCACCAACAACCAGGGGGAACTGCGAGCGGTGCTCGAACTGCTGCTCGCGACGGCGGGCACCGACGAGAAACTGCTGATCGAATGCGACAGCCGCTACGTGATCGACTCCGTGACGAAGTGGATGCCTGGCTGGAAGCGCAAGGGCTGGCGCAAGTCCGACGGCGGCCCCGTGCTCAACCGCGACCTGCTGGAGGGCATCGACGAGGCCATCCGCGGCCGTGACGTCGAGTTCTCCTGGGTCAAGGGGCACGCGGGGCACCCGCTGAACGAGGCCGCCGACGAACGTGCGAACGCTGCGGCCAAGGCATACCAGGCGAAGCAGGAACCACGTCGAGGACCGGGCTTCACCCGCGGCACGGATGCCGGAGCCGCGGTCGCCGCGTCGGCGCCGGTCGCCGCCTCCGCCCCCTCGTCGGCCCCCGCTCGGGCGGCCTCGCCGACGATGGCCTCCGCCGCCTCCCCGACCGCTGCGTCCGCCGTCGCCGAGCCGTTGTGGGCCGAGGCATCCGATCTCCTCGACGGCCTGGATGCGCCGGAAGACGACCCGATCGAGCTGCGCATCCCGCTCTCGTCCGACGAGCACGCGCGGCTGCGCGACCGCGCCGAGGCTCAGGGCGTCTCGCTCGAAGAGGCGCTCCGCCGCCTGATCTGAGCGCAGCGACCGAGGCGTACACTCGCACCATGTCGACTCCCGCCCGCACCATCGGCCGCATCTTCCTCGGTGCCTCCCTCGTCTTCGCGGGTGTCTCGCACCTCACGATCGCCCGCGAGGAGTTCCAGGCGCAGGTGCCGGAGTCGCTGCCGCTGGACCCCGACACCACGGTGCTCGCCTCGGGCGTGGCCGAGGTCGCGCTCGGCTCCGCGCTGCTGCTGGCACGGCGCCGTCGACGTGCGGTCGGCACGTTCGCCGCCCTGTTCTTCGTCGCTGTGTTTCCCGGCAACGTGGCGCAGTGGATGCACCACCGTGACGGATTCGGGCTCGACACGGACATGAAGCGCTTCGTGCGGCTGTTCTTCCAGCCCGTGCTCGTCGCGCTGGCCCTGTGGTCGACCCGCGAGCCCCGACGCTGACTCACGCCACGTCCACTCCACCACCAGAACGCTGACCCTCCGCGCATGACGGGTCCTCCGAGCTGCGGTCCGTAGACTCGGCTGATGACGGAATGGGTGGTGACGCAGCGGTGAAGGCCCGCACCGTCTTCGGCCTGCTCCGCCTCGGCGCTGCCGCCGTCTGCCTGGTCGCACTCATCCATCGACTCGCCTGGGGACTGGCGTCGAACACCATCGCGAGCCAGAACTTCTTCGCATATCTGACCAACCAGTCGAACATCGCGTTCGTGGTGCTGCTGAGCATCGCGGGGGTCATCGCCCTGCGCACGGCTCGCGATCCGCGCTGGCTCACGGTCGCCCTGGCGCTCGTGCTGACCTGGACGATCACCGCCGGACTCGTGTTCGCCATCCTGGTCTGGCAGGCCGGCATCCGCGGCATCCGCATCGATGTCCCCTGGTCGGATCAGGTGCTGCACTTCTGGCTCCCCGCCGTGACGGTGGCGGCGTGGGCGCTGGCCCCCGGACACCGCTCCGTCCCCTGGCGGGTGATTCCGGTGACGCTCGCCTACCCGGTGATCTGGGGTGTCGCCACCATGATCCGCGGGCCGCTCATCGGCTGGTACCCGTACTACTTCCTCGACCCGCGACAGGTGAGCGGCCCGATGGAGTTCATCCTCTCGTCGGCGATCGCTCTCGGCACCTTCGCCGCGGTCGCTACCGTCCTCGTGCTCGTCAGCCGCATGCCGCTGCCGAGACGACTGCGCGTGGACGTCGACGCGAGCTCCGAGACCCCGACACCCGAGCAGGCGCCGATCGGTGAACGTATCGGTCAGACGTAGAGGGCCAGCGAGGCGAGGGCCGCTTCGATGGCCTCGTCCTCGTCGAGCTTCGCGAACTCGGCGGCCGCGGCACCTCCCACGATGCCCACGAGCACGTTCTCGCCGGTCGCGGGTCGCAGGTTGATCCAGGTCGGGATCACCACATCGGCGCCGACCGCGTGCCAGATCGCCTCTTCGTTCTCCCAGAACGGCTCGTCCCACCGCAGCCACACGGTCTCGATCGCGCCCATGCCGAGCGCCGACACCGCACCGCGGTTGGAGAACGGCAGGGGTGGGTCGAACTCGATGCTGCGGTCCTGGAGCACACCCAGCGGCACGGTCACGACCACGCGGTCGAACGACAGCGCCTCTCCGGTGCCGAGGCGCACGCTCACTCCGGAGTCGTCGTACGCGAGGCGAGCGACCGGGGAGTTGAGCCCCACCTTGACGCCGTCGAGGGCCTGCTCGATGAACGGCGTGACGTCGCCGGTCGCCGCCTTCGGGTCGCCTGTCGGCAGTGGCGGCGCGAACCAGCTGGACAGTTCGTCGGCTCCGGCACCGGTGCGGGCGGCGAGGATCGCGAGCAGCGCAGTCGTCGCGGGGTCGGCGGTATCGATTCCGGCGGCGGTCAGAGCATCAGCCACCGAGGAGTCTTCGGGCGCGGCCTGTGCCGTCGTGATCGCCGCGTCGAAGGGCTGAGGGTCGACCGGGTCGACAGCTCCGTCGGGTCCGCGCCAGATCTCGCCGGCCAGTTCGACGACGCCGACCTCTCCCTCGCTCATCCGGTCGAGCACGTCGGCGTCGTCTGGGCCGAAGAGCCAGGCGCCGAGCTGCACCGGCACGGGCCACGATTCGTCGACGCGGGAGTAGACCCGCCCACCGACGCGATCCCTGGCCTCGAAGACCGTCACCTCCAGCCCTCCCTCGGCGAGCAGAGCGGCAGCGGTGGCTCCGGCGAGCCCTGCGCCGACGACGGCGACACGCTCTCCCGAGGTCGCCGGGATCAGGAGTTCCTCGGCCGCGCGCGCACCGGAGCTGATCGCGCCGCGCACCGTTCCGGGAGCATCCTCATCCGTCGCCTCCCCCGCGAAGAACAGGCGCCCGTCGACGGGCTTCCCCAGCGCGAGACGCGTGCCGGCCAGCACGCCCACCGGCGTGAAGCTGGCGGCGCCGAGCGCGAACGGATCGGCGGTCCAGGTGCTGCGGATGCTGCCGGCTGCCGCCGGGACACCGGGCGGAGGCTCGGGCTCGCGCGTGCGAGTGGGCGTCGGCGTCGGTGCCGGTTCCGGGGTGCAGGAGGCGAGAAGCACCGAAGCGACACCGGCTCCGGCGCCGAGGAGCAGAGTGCGGCGCGTGATCCTCATCGTGTCGCCACCTTATCCCGAACACCTGCGTGGAGGTGTGGCGCCTCGATGCTCGGCCTCGCCGGGTCAGACCGAAACGCCGGGTCAGGCCGTCTCGGGGGGGAGATCGGCCTGACCCGGCGTGAACGCCTGAAACGGCGACTGCTTGCGCGCAGATGCAGCGTCAGACGGAGAGCAGCTCCCGCTCCAGGCGGGCGAACGACGACTCCATGCCGTCGGCCATGCCGGTGGCGAGGATCATGTCGCGCGTCTCCTTGTCGGGATACTCGATGAGCAGCGTGACGAGAGTCGCGCCGTCCTCCTCATACAGGTTCAGATCGTTGAGCGTCTCGGTGGGCATGCCCTGCATCCGCTCAGTGCTGACCGCCCGGCGCGGGGCGTCGATCAGCAGCGCCTCACCCTCGAAGCCGAACGGCTGCCCCTCGGTGTCGCCGACCGGCGCCCAGGAGTTCCGGTACGACTGGCCCACCTCGGTGGCGGCCACGCACTCCGTCATCTCCCAGCCGTCAGGTCCGAGCATCCACTTGCGGATGAGCTCGGGCTCGAAGTGCGCGCGCCAGACCAGCTCCCGCGGCCCCTCGACCAGGCGGGTGATGCGCACGTGGGTGTCGTCGAGCAGTTCCACCCGTGTGCCCTTGCCCTGCGCGTACTCGCGGAGATCCTGCAGCACGGTGTCGAGCTGCGCCATCGCCATCTTGATGCCTTCGACCTGGCCCATCTCGACGACCTGCTCGAGCGCGTCGACGGAGTCGAAATGGCTCGTGGTCACCATACGGGTGCCCTCGGCGGTGGGCTCGAACGAGAACGACATCCGCTGTGCGGGGAATCCGTCGAGCGGCTTTCCCTCCTCATCGACGAACGAGTCGATGACCTCGAAGCCGTGCGGCGCGTCGATCGATACGAATTCCCACGCACCCGACGACTTCTCGCCGCGCGGACCGTTCATCGAGTAGACGGCACGCCCTCCGACGGTGTGGTCCCAGGCGGTGAAGGTGGCCGGCCATCCGGGAGGACCCCAGAACCGCTCGAGCTGACGCGGGTCGGAGTACGCGCTCCAGACGCGGTCGATGGGGGCCGCGAAATCGGCGACCACGGTCATGGTCAGGTTCTCAGCGTCGGTGGTGACGTCGGTGACAGGCATGTTCAGTCTCCTTGTTCGTTCTTCGTGGTGTCGCTGGTGTCGGATGAGCTGGGCCGAGGCGTCTCGGCCAGCAGGTCGTCGAGCCGGGCGATGCGCGACCGCCACAGCTCTTCGTATCGGGCGAGGAGCGCCCTGGCGCGGGCGATCATCTCCGGGTTCGCGCGAACGAGCCGCTCGCGTCCCTCGGCGCGCTTGACGATGAGGTTTGCGGCCTCGAGCACGGCGACGTGCTTCTGCACCGCGGCGAACGACATCTCGTATTCGGAGGCGAGGGTCGAGACCGACTGCTCACGCTCGATCGTCCGGCGCAGGATGTCGCGCCGGGTCGACGTCGCCAGTGCGTGGAAGACACGGTCGACCTCCGCTTCGCTCAGTTCTCTTTGTGCAACCATTTGGTTGTACGTTATGCCCGCGGAGCGGGTGTGTCAAGGGGGCCGCCCAGATTACGAAGAACCCGAGACGCACTCCGGATCCTCTCCCGGTCTGCGCGCACGACGCGCTCCCGCCCACGCGCGTGCCTGACGATGAGTCCCGCACGTTCAAGCACGGCGACATGCTTCTGCACCGCCGTATGACTCATGTCGTAGCGGCGCGCGAGCTCCGTCACCGACTGCTTCTCGAGAACCGTGCGTGCGAGGATGTCGCGACGTGTGGCATCGCCCAGCGCTCGGAAGACCCTGTCCGCGTCTCCGGGGCTGAGCCCGTCGGGAATCACGGACATCGACCCTTTGCGACGGGCTCAGCACCGGTGGCGATCAAGAGCGCACCTCGCCGAGGAACGACACGATGGACGGGATCAGCGCGGCCGGCTTCATCATCGGCGTCGCGTGATGCGCCCCTTCGATCGACTCGGAGCGGGCCCCGATCAGCGACGAAAGCTCCCGGGTGCCACTCTGCACGAACGGTTCACTCTTGCTCCCGACGAGCACGAGGGAAGGCGCCCGGAGCCCGCTCCACCGCTCGCCGGTGAGAGACGTTCCGTCCTGCAGGCCCGCGCAGAGACGCGTGTCGTAGACCGTCGTCCTCGCCATCGCGACCATGTTCCGCCACGGGCCGATCATGAGGCGCATCGCACCGATCATGAGCGGGGATGCACCCAGGGCGACGCGGGTGAACTCGCGAACCGCGTCTGATCCCCTCCCCTCATCGACGAGCTTCCCGAGACGGTCGGCGAGGTCACGGGGGACGGGGGCGCGGCGATCGTCCACGATCACCGGCGGCTCGAAGGCGATGACGGCCTCGACCTTGTCGGGAAGAGCGGCGGCAGCATCCAATGCGAGAACCGCGCCGGATGAGGCGCCGAGAAGTGACGCCCTGCCGCCATGGGCGTCGACGAGCGCCTCGATGTCTTCGATCTCGCGAGCCACGCTCCATGCTCCGGCGTCGCCGCTGCCACCGCGGCCACGACGGTCGTGATTCACGACCGTGTGGCCGTCGGCGAGCAGCCCGGCGAGGCGACGATTGTCCCGGAGATCGGAGAGGGCCTGCGCGACCAGGATGAGGACCCGCCCCTCCCCGTGCCGTTCATACGAGATCTCCGTGCCATCCGCAGAGATGACCTGGTGCAGCGAGCGATCGGAGGAGGACTTCTTCGGCATGCTGGTTCCGCTCTCTTCGAAACGTGACCGGGTCAACGGCGAGTCATGGTTGACGGATAGCCGCCGTCGCCGGGGTACACCCAGGCGCCGTCGAGCACACGATCGTCGTCACTGAACGTGCCGGAGAAGTAGGCAGGACTCCCCTTCGAGCCCGCCCAGATGGTCAGCGTGTCTCCCTCCAGCTCGTAGACGTAGTCGAGCGTGTTGCCCATCGAGTCGTAGAACCGGGAGACGACATCGGTACCGGCGGGCTCACCGAACGGGTGCAGCTGGCCGATGACCTCGATGCCGGTGATCGTCTGGCCGAACTGTTCGAGCTCGACGTGCTGGAGCAGGAAGAATCGTCCGCCCATCCACTCGTACCGGATGACGCCTTCCGCGCCACCCGTGACCGTCCATTCGCCGACGAGCCGGTCGAGTGCTGTCACGGTGATGCTGGGAGTGGGGGCCTCACCGAGACCGTACGCGTCGATCTGCTCGGCGGTGAAGTTGTTCTGCAGGTTCTCGTTCATCAGGTGTCCTTTCGTCTGCCGCCTGGCGGGCCGCATCTTCAGAAACCTCGGAGCCGAGCGCCGCGGATTGACATCTGCGCGCGAACTCGCTGGCGACACGATGTCAAGACCTGCCGCATGGCTCCGACGTACCCGTGAAGAAACACCCAATCCACCGAGGAGGACACCGTGACCACGAACTCAGCCCCACGCCTCGCACACAGCGAGGTCCGCACCCTGCCTCGTTCGACCCGACGCCTCCTGCTCGCGGGGGCGGCCGCCGGGCCGCTGTTCTATGCCTCCGCTCTCGCGCAGATGCTGACGCGTCCCGGCTTCGATATCCGCCTCCACCCGATCAGCCAGCTCTCCACGGGAGACCTCGGCTGGATCCAGATCCTCACCTTCGTCCTGGCGGGACTGGGTCTGATCTGTCTGGCGCTCGGTCATCGAAGGGCCGTGACCGTCGGCCTCGGCCGCGCCGCCATCCCGGTCCTCGTCGCGATCAGCGGAGTGGGGTTCATCGCCGCCGGTCTCTTCCCGCAAGACCCCGCGAACGGCTTCCCGCTCGGGGCCGCCGACGGCCCCGCGGCCGAGCCCACGGCGGCTGCTGTCGTGCACATGGCGGCGGCGATCCTCGCGTTCACCGCCCTGGCGGTGGCAGCCATCGTCGCGCTCATCCGCGCCATCCGCGAACGGCGTGTGGCCGCAGCGATCGGGAGCGGCATCGTGGCGATCGCCCTCCTCGCTCCTGTCGTTCCGGACATCGCGAGCATCCAAGTGGCGGTCACGGGACTCTTCGCCTTCGGATGGTGCACCGCGACGGCGGTCTCCCTGCTGTGCTCGTCGCGGGCCTCGCTAGCCTGGACTCCCACCGACTCGAGGAGATGAGATCGTGAAGTTCCTCATTCTCGGCTACACGCCGAGCAGCAGTTGGGACGCCGCCACCGCGGATGCCCCCACCGAGGACGCGCTTGCCGCGTTCGCCGCGTATCAGAAGTTCGAAGCCGAGTTGCGTGCCAGCGGGGAGTTCGTCAGCACCGAAGGGCTCGGGCACCCGGCCATGTCGACGACCGTCCGCAAGGTCGACGGAGGAATCGTCATGACCGACGGTCCGTTCGCCGAGCTCAAGGAGGTCCTCGCATCGTTCGCCGTCATCGAGGTGTCGGGCGTGGAGCGTGCGCGGGACATCGTCGCACGTATGGTCGACATGCTCGGCGAGCCGATGGAGATCCGTCCCATCATGGGTGACGACTTCGCGTGACTGCCCGGCCTGATGCCATCGAGGACCTGCTGCGCACGGAGGCGCCGCAGGTCCTCGGGGCTCTGGTGCGTCGCTTCGGTCACTTCGACATCGCCGAGGAAGCCACACAGGACGCGCTGCTCGCCGCAAGCCGGCAGTGGCGTCCGGACGCGATCCCCGATCAGCCCCGATCCTGGCTGATCCGCGTCGCCTACCGCCGCATGATCGACACGCTGCGCGCCGAGTCGGCTGACCGTCGCCGCGAAGAGCAGTACGTGGCTTCTGAGCCGAACCCGCCCTCGTCGCACCTGACCCTGGCCGAACACGACGACAGCTTGAACCTCCTGTTGCTGTGCTGCCATCCCTCCCTGTCGTCCGCCTCCCGCATCGCGTTGACCCTGCGTGCCGTGGGCGGGTTGACCACCGCGGAGATCGCGCACGCCTACGGGGTGACGGAGCAGACGATGGCCGTGCGGATCAGCCGCGCAAAGCAGCAGATCCGCAAGAGCGGTGCCCGATTCGAGTTCACGTCCGATGACGACTTCCCCAGCCGCCTCTCCGCGGTCATGCGGGTGCTGTACCTGGTCTTCAACGAGGGGTACACCGTGACGACCGGCACAGAGCTCACCCGAACCGACCTGACGGGTGAGGCGATCCGGCTCGCGCGGCTCCTTCACGAACTCGTCCCCGGTGATCCGGAGCCGACGGGCCTTCTCGCCCTCATGCTGCTGATCGATTCGCGACGCGCGACGCGCTCCACCTCGAACGGTGACCTTATCCCGCTCCAGGACCAGGACCGCACGCGATGGGACCAGGAATCCATCAGGGAGGGATCAGACCTCATCCGTGCAGCGTGGTCTCGAGGGAACGTGGGCACGTACCGGCTGCAGGCCGCGATCGCCGCCGTCCATGCCTCCGCGCCCCTCGCCGAGCAGACCGACTGGACACAGGTCGCGGCTCTCTACCTGGCGCTCGAACAGGTCGAACCCAGCGGACCCGTCAGGCTCGCACGAGTCGTCGCCGTGGCACACGCCTTCGGACCCGCGCGGGCCATCGCCCTGCTCGAGGAACTGGATCGCGACCACGGGCTGCTCCAGCATCCCTTGACCCGGCACCGTGCCCACGCGATCCGCGCACACCTGCGCGAAGCGGAGGGGGATCCGAAGGCGAGAGAGGACTTTCTCGCCGCCGCCGAGATGACGACGAACGAACCCGAATCCCGCTACCTCTCCCGGAAGGCCCTCGGCGGCTGACGCCGCCTCGGTACAGCACTCCGTGCACTGGCACGGCATCGGGATCAGAAATGTGTCTCGATGAATCGCAGTCGGAGAGGCCAGACTCGCTCAACCGAGTGACATTCGGTGTCGTCTCCATCTGTTCCCGCTAGAAGTCGCCAGGCTGCACTCTCGCGCCATAGACGGGGTGGGTATACTCCCCGATCAACAGAATGGAACACTTAACATGTTACGTAATATTGATTCCGGGCCGACGCAGGGTTCCACGACGGCGGTGCGGGTCTCCGCCGCGGTCGCTCTGACGCTGGGTCTCGTCGCCACCTCGACCACGCCGGTCTTCGCCCAATCCCCGATGGGTCGCGGTGGAGCAGATGCCGCCCATCGCGCACTCGACGATCTCGAGGACTCGCTGGTGTGGCGATCCGACGCGAAGACCACCTATGGCGCCGTCGTTCCGGCCGTGAACGAAGCGATCCTCGCTCTGGACGAAGATCGCTCGAGGATCCCGCAGTACGAGAGCTTCAAGACGGCGTTGGAGCGGCTTCAGGTGGAATCCACCTATCTGCTCGATCTCGCCACGCAGCCCGGATACCAGCCGGGCGTGCTCGATTCCGTGATGTTCCTTCAGGGTTCGGTGGCGGAATGGCAGTACCGCGTGGCCTCGATGGACGACTCTCTGAAGAAGCGCGACAAGACCCGCCCGGCGCGAGTGGAAGGATCGCGCGCCGATGTCAGCGCTCAGACGCAGCCGGGCACGGTGTTCCGCGATCTTCCCGGCCTCCCGGAGATGGTCGTGGTGCCGAAGGGCGACTACGTTGCGGGGGCGACAGCCGAGGAACAGCAGATCTGGAACGTCCCGGAGAACCGGCGTGACTTCGAGACGCCCCAGCGCGACGTCACGATCAGTGAGGCACTCGCCTTCGGCACGACCGAGGTGACGGTCGGTCAGTTCAGTGCGTTCGTCAAAGAGACGAAGTATCGTCCTCGCGGTGGAGCTCGATGGTGGAACCCGCAGGATCCTTCCGCCATGCAGTTCAACGCTGCGCTGGACTACCTGAATCCTGGATTCCCCCAGACGGCCGATTCTCCCGTCGTCGCGATCACGCGTGAAGATGCGAACGCATACGCGTCATGGCTCAGTGCGAAGACGGGGGAAACCTATCGACTCCCCAGCGAAGATGAATGGGAGTGGGCGGCGCGTGGCGGTGCGACCACGACGTTCTACTGGGGTGACGACCTCTCTCGCGTGAACGAGTACGCGAACAGCTTCGACCTCTCGTCGAAGGAGACCAACGGATTCGGCTGGGACAGCACCGGCGTCGATGACGGCTACCCGTACACCGCGCCGGTGGCGAGCTTCGCGCCCAACGGGTACGGGCTGTACGACGTGACCGGGAACGCGCGTGAATTCGTCGCGGACGACTGGGTACAGGATCTCTCCGCCGCAGCGAACGACGGGAGCCCGCATGACGGCGGAGTACCGTTCCCCGTCGTGCGTGGGGGCGCGTGGAACTATCAGCCCCAGAATCTGCGACTGGACTATCGCAGTGCCTACTACTCGTCGGAGACCGCGACCAACATGTTCGGATTCCGCCTCGTGCGCGTGCTCTGAACGGCGACGAAGACCGTCCACCACATGCCGCGGAGCGTCCTCGCCGATCGGTCGAGGACGCTCCGTCGCGACGGGCGCGACCAACGACCGCCGCGGCCAGGCTCGTCGGGCTCGCCTGCTCCGGCAGAGTCCGCTGGTGCCGGCGGCCTCGCGTCGCCGACATCCATTCACGTGAATCCACTCCACATTTTGAGGCGTAGGCTGGAGTGAAGGACGGACCGTCCGAGAAGATCTCCCGGCACCGCGCCCGCCCGGAAGTGGAGTCACTCGTGGCTCAGTACGACGTCTCGAACCGCTCGGCGATCGTGACGGGAGCAGGCAGCGGAATCGGACGCTCGACCGCTCTCCTGCTGGCGAAGAACGGCGCATCCGTCGTCGTGAACGACCTGAACGCGGAGCACGCGAACGCGGTCGTCGAAGAGATCCGCGCTGCCGGCGGCACGGCAGAGGCTTCAGTCGGCGATGCGACGGATGCGGCCTGGATCGCTTCTTCCATCGAACTCGCCAACTCGCTCGCTCCCTTGCGCATCGGCGTCAACAACGCGGGCATCGGCGGCGCCAGCGCTCCGACGGCCGAGTACGAGGACGAGGCGTGGGACAAGGTCATCGCGATCAACCTCAACGCGGTCTTCCGCAACATGAAGGCACAGATCCCCTCGATCCTCGCGAACGGCGGCGGCTCGGTCGTGAACATCGCCTCGATCCTCGGCAGCGTCGGCTTCGCCGGCTCCCCCGCCTACGTCACCGCCAAGCACGGCGTGGTCGGCATGACCAAGTCGGCGGCGCTCGAGTACTCCGCCAAGGGCGTGCGCGTGAACTCCGTGGGCCCCGGTTTCATCGACACCCCGCTGCTCGCGAACATGGGCGACGAGGCGAAGGACTTCCTCGTGAGCAAGCACCCGATCGGACGCCTGGGCCAGGCCGACGAGGTCGCGAACCTCATCGCCTTCCTCGCCAGCGATGCGGCGAGCTTCATCACCGGCAGCTACCACCTCGTCGACGGCGGATACACCGCCCTCTGACAGAATCGACGCTCGGCCATCGGGACCCGATTCTCGATGGCCGAGCGTCAGAAGCGGCGACGCGAACCCCCCGGTTGCGTGGCCGCGCACCTCCCCGCCCGCGAGCTGCACTGCTTTGCCCAGGAGTGCATCGGCGAGGGAGGCGAGCTTGTCGTCAGGCGACGGCGTGCATCACCCTCGCGGAGGAACTCAGTGGCGTGAAGTCGATGTCGGTGAGGTCGAGGCCCCCGGCGCCGCTCGCCGCCGCCATCATCTTGACCAGCACCGGCCGCTGCAGCTCCACGTCGGCGTCGATCGTGAAGCGGACCGGGATCGAGGCGTGCATCCACAGCGTCTCGGTGCGCGTGTCCGACACACGCAGCGTGAGCGGGAACGACTCGCCGCGGCGAAGCTTGGTGACCGCCACGAGACGGAGGTGAGAGAGCACCTCGTCGTCGACCTCGAACGTCTGCGACTCTCCGGCATAGCTGAGCTGACCCATGACTCCTCCTCCGATTTATCTCTCGGAAAATAGATTACTAGTTTAGCTAGCTAATTGGAAGTCGGCTCAGGTCAGGTCCGAGATCTCCTCGGTGAGACGTCGCAGGAACCGTGAGATCACCGCAAGCTGGTCGGGTGTGAACTCGCTCTCGATCCCCTCGACCCGCCGCGAGATCTCGTCAGCGGGAGAATGCAGGTCACGCAACGACGGGCGCACGATCTTCGAACGCGCGTCCTGGGGATGGGTCGAGACGACCACCTGGCCCCTTTCCGCGAGTCGACGGAGCACCGATGTGACCGCGGCGGTGCTCACTCCCAGATGCCCGGCCAGATCCCGCGGGGTCACCGGACGATCGGCGGGCGCTTCCGCGATCAGACGCATGGCGGCACGATCGGTCTCGTTCGGCTGGCGCCCCGCAGCGAGCCGGCGCCCGAGCCGCGCGTCGGCACGGCGAAGCGCATCCACCTCCCGCGCGAGTTCCGGTGTCGCGATCTCCAGCCTCTGCCCCATGTCACCACTCCCCATCTCCGCCGCCCCATGTTACCTCGACGAGCTGATTACTGGACTGTCTAGCAAAATGTGCGATCATCAGGCGCTTCCGACGATGAGAGGATGGAATCACGACGAGAAGGGACGTCATGGTCGATCCAATAGACCTCAAGGATGAGAGATACGTCCGCTACGCCGACCTGCTCGACCAGCTGCACCAGCAGTTCCCCACAGCCGGTCGCGAGCGGATCGCGCGCATCATCACCGCGGAGAACGATGCGATCACGGGCGGGTTCCTGCTCGTCGTCCCCGCCGAGGTCGCAACAGGGGCTGTCGAGATGCTCGAACGCGAGACGGCGCTCAGCGCAGACGGCGGAGAGGTGGTCGCCTGATGAACGGCTCCCAGGAGTACGCACGTTCGGGCTACTGGTACCCGGACGGAGAGAGCGCCAGCACCGTCGACGTGCTCAACATGCTGCGACGCTACCGCGCAGCCGAGACCGCCATGCGCGCACGCACGCGCTCCTCGATGGGCATGAACGAGACCGACCTCATGGCGCTGCGATTCCTGCTCAGGGAACAGCGCGCCGGGCGGATCGTCCGACCGATCGACATCGCCAGGATGCTCAACATCTCGACCGCATCGACGACCACGCTCATCGACCGCCTGGAGAAGGGCGGCCACGTCCGCCGAGAGGCGCACCCCACCGATCGCCGCGCGGGCGTCGTGGTCCCGACGGTGAGCAGCGACGAAGAGGTGCGCGCCACCCTCGGCGCGATGCATCGCCGCATGCTGACCCTCGTCGACGAGCTCTCCGATCAGGAACGTGCCGTGGTCACCCGGTTCCTCGCCGGGATGACGGCCGCGATCGAGGAGGCGTCCGACCTCGACCAGGAGCTTCGCGACGTGATCCGCGACCAGGAAGGCTCCGAAGCCGCGGAGTGACGCCCTACAGCCCCTCTGCGATCTGCTTGATCGCGGCGAGGCGGCGGTCCCACTCGCGCCCGATCACATCGAGCCTCGCGGCGGTGGCGGAGAGCTCGGCGCCGACCACACGGAAACGCACCTCGCGCCCCACCGGCACCGGCTCGACGAGACCCACCTCCTGCAGGACGGCGAGGTGCTTCGCGATCGCCTGCCGAGACACCGGAAGGCGCCCGGCGAGGGCGGATGCCGACGCATCCCCCTCGCCGAGAGCCGTCAGGATGCTCCAGCGCGTCTCGTCCGCGAGCGCCGCGAACATGGGCAGCAGAGTCTCCGTGGTCACGCTTCGCCTTCCACCAGTGCGACCATCTTGTCGAGCTCCAGGTCCCAGCCGGTGCGGTGGGACTCGAGGTTCGAGTGCGGATCCGACGTGCGCTCGAATCCGCTCTCCACGACCGTGAGCCTGGTGCCGCCGTCGGCCTCTTCGAGGGTGAAGGTGAACACGGTCGAGGTCGACTCGTCGATGCTCTCCGGCAGCTTCCCGAGCGCATCGTCGTTGTTCCAGCGGTAGGTGATGCGTCGCGGTTCGTCGTACTCCTCGACGCGCAACGGGATCACGTCGTAGTCGGGGAAGGTCATCGTGCCGGTGGCTCCGACGCCCGCACCCTCCAGCACCGTGCGCCCGAACCAGCGGGAGATGTGCTCGGGCTCGGCCACCGCTCGCCACACCTTGTCGACGGGGGCTGCGATCTGGATGCTCCGCCGAACGGAGAAGGTCTCCTCATCGACGACGGATGCCTCGTTGTGGGTCATGTTCACCATGATGGGTCCTTTCGTGGTCACCTGCATGCCTCGCCGGCCGATCGGCCAGCTGCAACTCTAGAGTTGCACATGCGATCCTCTTGCGCAACCCCTGGGTTGCACGCAAGATCCCCAGCCGCACCAGGCGGCGGGAGCATTCCCGAATGCAGGACGAATCGCTGCGAGAACACCCTGCACCCGCCCTCCCGACATCCAAACGACACCCGCACCTCACGGAGGTCAGCTGTGCGGTCGGCGCTTCTCCAGGAACCCCGCCAGCAACACGGCGACGAGAGCGGCGACCGGGGCGACGAGGAGCCCGGCGCGCAGGCTCTCGTTCTCGGCGATGTAACCCACGAACGGCGGGGACAGCAGGAAACCGAGGCGCAGCAGCCACGAGACGACCGTGAGCCCCACGCCGGGCCGCAGCCCCGGCAGCTCGTCCGCGGCATGCATGGCCGCGGGGATCAGGGTGGCGATGCCGAATCCGACGGCGGCGAACCCCAGGATCGTACCGGGCACGGTGGGGAACGCGAGCGCAAGCGTCATGCCGGCCGCGGCGATGAGACCGCCGACCCTGGCGACCCACCGCTGCCCGAAGCGATCCGTGAGCGGATCGCCGATGATCCGGCCGACGAACTGCGCGCCGACCAGGGCGATGAAGCCGAGCGGCGCGATCGCCGCGGCAGCCCCGAGCGAATCGGCGAGGTACAGCGTCGCCCACGAGTTCCCCGCATCCTCGGCGACGGCACCCGCCATCGCGATGAGGGTCAGCGCGATGATCGCGATCACGGTGCGCGGGGTCACGCCGCGGCGCACCGCACCAGCGAGGTCGACGGGCTCCACTGCCGCCTCATCGGCGACCTCGTCGTCACGGCCAGGGAGGCAGAACCGCAGGGCGACGAGAGCGACCGTGGCGAAGACGGCCGTGGAGATGCCCAGGTGCACACCGAGCGGCAGCTGCAACGCGATCGCGACTGCGGCCATCGCGCCGCCCAGGACCGCACCGATCGACCAGATCGCGTGGAAGCCGTTGATGATCGAACGCCCGTAGCGCCGCTGCACCCGCAGGCCATGGGCGTTCTGCGCGACGTCGGTGATGGCGTCGGATGCTCCACCGAGGAAGAGCGCGACGGCGAACAGCACCCCGGACGGCGCGAGAGCCGCCGACAGCAACCCGAGGCTCGTGAGCACGGTGCCGATGACGGCGATGCGCGCCGACCCGAAGCGCCGGATCAGCACCGCCGCGAAGAGCCCGGCAGCGATGGCGCCGGCAGGGAAGGCGGCGATCGCGAAGCCGTAGCCGAGGTTGTCCAACCCGAGCGCGGACTTGATCTCCGGGTAACGCGGCAGGATGTTCGCGAACAGGGCCCCGTTCGTGAGGAACAGCGCGGAGACGGCGATGCGGGCGCGCCGGGACGCCTGATCCGGCACGGATCGTCGAATCGATTCGATTGAAGCCATGTCTACGATCGTACGGGGCGACGAGGGGCTCTGCCCACACGGAATCCGCGCCCGGCTCCACGGACGCCGACGGCCGCCTGCGCACCGCCCTCCTACAGACCGCCGCCGCACCCCGCAACCCCGTTCCGCGCGTCGGACGCCCGGCCTACGCTCAGGACATGCCCGAACTCACCCAGCCCACCGGTCGCGAAGAGACGCTGCGCGCCATCCCCCGCGACGACGGCTCCGCGCCGCGCGCCCTCGTCCTCGGTGCGACCGGATACATCGGAGGGCGGCTGACCCCGCGCCTGCTGAACGCCGGATACCGCGTGCGCGCGCTGGTACGGGATGCGGCGCGGGCGGCATCCTTCCCCTGGGGTCCGGACTGCGAGATCGTCGAGGGGTCGGCGGATGACGCGGACGCCGTCGCCGCGGCCATGGACGACGTCGACGTCGTGTACTACCTGATCCACTCGATGTCTGCGGGCAAGGGCTTCGAGGAGAGCGACGAGCGAGCCGCGACGACAGTCGCCGAGGCGGCGGCCCGCGCGGGCGTGCGTCGGATCGTCTACCTCGGCGGCCTGCATCCGGACGACGCGAAGCTCTCACCGCACCTGCGCTCGCGCGTGCACGTGGGCGAGATCTTCCTGCGATCCGGCGTGCCGACGCTCGTGCTGCAAGCGGGCGTCGTTATCGGATCGGGCTCGGCGTCCTTCGAGATGATCCGTCATCTCACCGACGTGCTGCCGTATATGCCCGCGCCGAAGTGGGTGCGCAACCGCATCCAGCCGATCGCTGTGCGCGACGTGCTGCACTACCTGCTCGGGGCGGCGCGGGTCGACACCGACGTGAATCGCGCGGTCGACATCGGAGGCCCCGATGTGCTGCGCTACGGACAGATGATGAACGGCTATGCGGTCGAGGCCGGGCTCCGGCAGCGTGCGATCGCAGCCCTCCCGGTGCTGACCCCCGGCCTCGCATCGCACTGGGTGAATCTGGTGACCCCGGTGCCGCGGTCGATCGCCCGCCCGCTCGTCGCGTCACTGCAGAACGAGTGCATCATGAAGGACCACGAGGTCGACGAGCTCATCCCCCGCCCGGCAGGCGGGCTGACTCCCTACCGCCGCGCGGTCGATCTGGCGCTCGGTCGAGTCCGGGGCGACACGATCGAGACGAGCTGGCAGGACTCCGAGGTCTCCGGCGCGCCCAGCGACCCCCTGCCGAGCGATCCGGAATGGGCCGGACGCACGGTCTTCACCGACTCCCGCTCGGTCACCACGAGCGCCTCCCCGGCGGAGCTGTGGCGCGTGATCCTCGGCATCGGCGGCGAGAACGGCTGGTACTCCTCACCGCTGCTGTGGGCGGTGCGGGGGTGGATGGACCGCATCGTCGGCGGCGTGGGCCTCAGCCGCGGACGCCGGAGCCGCACCGCCGCCCGCGTGGGTGACGCGATCGACTTCTGGCGCGTCGAGGCCGTCGAGACGACGGATGCCGGATCGCTCCTGCGCCTGCGCGCCGAGATGAAGGTGCCGGGCGAGGCGTGGCTGGAGTTGCGTGCCGTGCCCGACGACGAAGGCGCCCGCTACGAGCAGCGCGCGATCTTCTTCCCCCGCGGCCTGACGGGTCGGCTGTACTGGCTCGCCGTCCTGCCGTTCCACGGCGCCATCTTCGCCGGCATGGCCGCACGCATCACGGCCGCTGCCGAAGAGGCGAAAGAGGCGCAGGCATCCGTCGCGGCGACCGGCGATCCCGCCGATTCCGGCCGGCCCTCTGAGAAGGTGCCTGGTCCGGCGTGATCGCCTGATCTCCGCGCCGCTCCGCTTCAGTCCGCGCGACGCTGCTCCGGAGCGACCGCGGCATCCGGAGAGACGGGGCCGTCCTCCAGCGCCGCGTCGACGACCGCATCCACCTCGGCCGGCGGGATGATGTCGATCGCCTCGGTCGCGGCCTCGTACACCTCGGCGAGCGAGTCGTCGACGGTCGACTCGTCGATCCAGTCGAGATCGTCCTCGGAGTGGTCGTACGCGACGGGCACCAGCGCGAAGTCGTCGCCGTACTCCTCGAGTCCCGCCATGACGCTGTGCCGCACCGCGGCCTTGGCGTAGCGCTCGCGCAGGATCAGAGGATCACGCCGCAGGTCCTTCATGAACGCGACCATCATGAAGGCCATGATGATCGCGAACGGCAGCGCGGCGATGATGGTCACGTTCTGCAGAGACTTCAGACCGCTCCCCTCCTCGCCGGTCACGAGCAGCACGGCGGCGATCACACCCACCAGCACACCCCAGACCACTGCGACCCAACGCGCCGGCTCCGGCCTCCCCTGCTGCGAAAGGGTGCCCATCACGAGCGACGCGGAGTCCGCTCCGGTGACGAAGAAGATCGCGATCAGCAGGATGAGCACGACGCTGGTGATCATCGAGAACGGGAGGTTCTCGAGCACGCCGAACAGCACCTCTTCCGGCGGATCGACCGTGAGGTTCGCTCCGCCCATCTGCTGCTGGATCGCCGTGGTTCCGAAGATCGCGAACCAGACGAGCGAGATGGCGGACGGGACCACGATGACGACCGACACGAACTGGCGCAGTGTGCGTCCGCGCGAGATCTTGGCGATGAACATGCCCACGAAGGGCGACCACGAGATCCACCAGGCCCAGTAGAAGATCGTCCAGCTCGACAGGAACGTCTGAGCAGCCTCGCCCTGCGAGGCCGAGCGACCGATCATCTGCGGAAGGTCGCCGATGAACTGCACGGCCACCGAGGGGATCACGTTCAGGATGAGGAGGGTCGGTCCGACGAAGAAGACGAAGAACGCCAGCAGGAGCGCCACGACGGCGTTGATGTTCGACAGCGCACGGATGCCCTTCGAGACGCCCGACACGGCGGAGGCGATGAAGCAGGCGGTGAGCACGGCGATCGCCGCGATCAGCACGCCGTTGCCGAGCGGCCCCGCGCCGCTGACGATCTCGACACCGTGTCCGATCTGCAGGGCGCCGAGTCCGAGCGATGCGGCGGTGCCGAACAGCGTCACGATGATCGAGAAGATATCGATCGTGCGTCCGAGGGGCCCGGTCGTGCGTCCTTCGCCGAGCAGCGGGGCGAAGATCGAGGAGATGAGCGGGGTGCGACCGCGACGGAAGGCCCCGTACGCGATGGCGCCGCCGACGAGCGCGTAGAACGCCCATGCCTGCGGGCCCCAGTGGTAGAGCACCTGGGTCTGGGCCGTGTGCATCGCGTCGAGGGTGTTCGCCTCGACAGTGCCGGGCGGCGGGTTCTCGAAGAAGTTCAGCGGCTCTGCGGCGCCCCAGAAGACGAGACCGATCCCCATGCCCGCGGCGAACAGCATCGAGATCCACGAGAACATCGAGAACTCGGGCTCTTCGTCGTCACGACCGAGCGGGATGCGTCCGTAGCGGCTGAAGCCGACGAACAGCATGAAGACCAGGATGACCGTGGCGATGGTCGTGAAGAAGAAGCCGAAGTACTCCACCACCCAGTCGAGCACGGTGCGGGTCGTGCCGGCGAGGTTGTCGCCCGCGAAGACTCCCCACGCGATGAAGGCGAGGGTGAGGGCGACCGCGACGCCGAACACGAGCGGGTCGGTGCGATAGGTGCGCCCGGTCTCCTCGACCGAGACACCGGGCACGAGCGCCGGGTGCACGCTGCGGGGAGGGACGGCGGCGATGTCGCGGACGATCTTCCGTGCCGTCTCGGTGGCCTTGGCGGGGAGGCGGTTCGCTCCCGTACCGACGGCATCCGTGCGGGGGCGCGGAGGATTGTGTCCTGCGGAGCGTTCGTCGGGCTTCTCGTCAGGGGTCTCCATGGCATCCCATCCTGTCACGTGAGGTGGCCACGCACGGAGGCGAAAACCCAGACGACCCTCGCGATCCGCGGCGTGTCGGCGCACGGCACGCCGGACGGATGCCGGATGACCTGGGTTTCTCGGGCGTGCCGTTTCTACCGCGAGCGGCGCCCGCCGAACACGGAGTGCAGCAGCGGGAGCACCGAGACGCAGATCAGGGTGATGCCCAACGGCGCGACGGAGGGGACGAGCAGCGCTCCGCCGATGAGCATCGCCGCGAAGAGCACTCCCGACGCGATACGGCGGGCGATGCCCTCGAGCCGATCGAGGCGGCGTTCCAGACGGGAGGTGTCGAACGTGACATTCCCGTCGTCGATGCGCGTGATGATCTTGTCGATCCGGCCGGGCAGATTCCACGTTGTGGCCATCGTGCCCATCGCCTGGTTCGCGAAGGCCTGCACGATGTTCCCGCTCTCGTCGCGCAGCAGACGACCGGCATAGGGTTCGGCGGCATCCCAGACGTTGAAGGCGGGATCGAGCCCGCTGCACATGCCCGACGTCAGCGAGACGGCACGGATCAACAGCAGCATGTTCTCGGGCAGCTGCAGCGGAAGCGAGCGCACCATGTCGCCGAACTCCTCCGCGAAATCGCGGAACTCGCGCGGATCGACCTTGCTCAGCTCGGCGAAACCCATGCCGCCGAAGCGGGCGAACAGCGTGCTCAGAGCCCGTTCGAGTTCGGCGGTGTCGGCGGAGGGCAGCAGCACGCCGATCTCCTGAGCCGCGGCGACGAGGCCGCGACTGTCACGCCCGGCGACCGCGATCAGTAGTGTGCGCAGCCCGTCGCGGAGACTCGCCGGGATCTCGGCCATCATGCCGAAGTCGATGAACGTGAGGCGGAATCCCGGCCCCGGCTCTCCGTCGATCGACGGCGCCGGAGTGACGAAGATGTTGCCCGGGTGGGGATCGGCGTGCACGAAGCTGTGCGTGAACACCTGGTCGAACATGACCTCGGCGAACACCGCGGCGACCTGCGCCGGATCGATGCCGGCCGCGCGGAGGGCGTCGGTGTCGTTGATCTTGATGGCCGTGACATCCGACAGCGTGAGCACCCGACGGGTCGACCGCTCCCACACGATCTCCGGGGTATCGACGCGAGGGTCGTCGGCGAAGTTCTCGCGGAAGCGTTCGGCACTCGCCGCCTCGTGCAGGTAGTCGATCTCTTCGAGGCTGGTCTCGGCGAACTCCTCGACGAGCGCCGGGGCGTCCACCCGGTCGGCGACGATGCGCACGCGGGTCAGCCAGCGAGCGACGCGCCGCAGCGCCGCGAGGTCGACGGCGACGATCTCGTCGATACCCGGCCGCTGCACCTTGACGACGACCGCTTCGAGACCGGTGTCGGCGGCGTCGAGGTCCGAGAGCCTGGCGCGGTGCACCTGCCCGAGCGAGGCGGCGGCGAGCGGCGTGTCATCGAACCAGGCATACGCGCGCTCGAGAGGGATGCCCAGTTCGGCTTCGGCGAGAGCGCGGATCGCCGGCGTGGGCACGGGTGGGACCTCGTCCTGCAGCCCTTCGAGTTCCTTCGTGATCTCGGGCGGCAGCACATCGAGGCGCGACGACATGAACTGGCCGACCTTGATCATGAGCCCGCCGAGCTCGACCGCGAGCACATGGAAGCGCCGTGCGAAGGTCTGCATCCGCTGGCCACGGGTGCGCTCCGCGATCCTGCTCATCCCGAAACGCGGGAGGACGAGCTCGAACCACCAGATCTTGAGGAATTCCCGGCCCGCGAACGACAGGATGCGGCGGTACCTGGCGCGGTGAACGCCCTGTGCCGCAGCATCCGTCATCGCGTGGCTCCTTCGCAGGTCCCCGCTCGATGCCGCACTGCGCGGTCAGTCCTGCGCGAGGATCGAGTACAGCCTACGGCGGGCCTCGTCGAGGACCTCGATCGTCTGCTGCACCTGCTCGGGCGAACCGCTCCGGCCGACCTGGGCTGCGGCGGCGGCGAGGTCGACGCCCGCCTTCGGCAGAGCGTTGAAACGGGCGCTGTCGCGGTGCCCGTCCTTGCCGGACGACGACTCCCACGGAGCAGGGGTCTCGGAGTTCTCCTCGGACACGGCACGGCCGGCCTCGGTGAGGGAGTACGTCTTGCGACCGTTCTGCTCTTCGGCCTCGATGAGTCCTTCATCGGCGAGCAGCTGCAACGTGGGGTACACGGAACCGGCGCTCGGCTTCCAGGTGCCGCCGCTGCGCTCGGCGATCTCGTTGATGATCTGGTAACCGTGCATCGGCTTCTCGCCGAGCAAGGAGAGCACCGCCGCGCGGACATCGCCGCGGGCCATGCGCGAGCCGCCGGAGGGGCGGGACTCGAACGACTTGCGGAGCTGGTCCATGGCTTCGAAGATCGCGGATGCCGGGCCGCCGGGGCCCGTGCCGAAGCCGGATCCGCCGAAGAGTCCGCCGGGTCCGCCGTTGCTCCCGGGGCCGCTGTTGCCGCCGAACGGGTTGGAGGGGAATGCGTTGTTCATGATGACCTCCTGCTGTGGTGAACGATACTCAACGATATATCGTTCACCCTGAGGGTGGGGTGGGAGTTTCCGATGCGTCGACCCCGTGGATGACACCCCATGTCTTCGTCTTCGCATCGATGAGAACGGGCAGCTCGGCGTTCGGCGCTGCACGCCCGGCGGCGATGCATCGGCGGTCGCCGCACGCGTGCACCAGGTACTCGCGGCCCTGCTCGGGCTCCGGAAGACGCAGCTGCAGCTGGTACCGCACAGCTTCGTCGGTCGTCTCGAACGCCCCGACGACCGGCAGCTCGACACGGACCCCCGACTCCTTCAGCGTGACGGTCTCGTCCGCGTTCACTCTCGCGTTGATCCAGAGCCCGATGCCCAGCAGCACCATGAGCAGGCACCCGAAGCCGAGGAGGGCCAGCTCCCACCACCACGCAGACAGTGAGGGGAAGCTCAGAGCGAAGCCGATCACTCCCGACGCGACCAGCAGGCCGGCCGTGATGCGCTGACCCCAGGCGCCGCGACGGCTCGTGAGATCCACCTGAGTCCAGTCGAGAGACGCCGCGTCGCGCATGGCACCCACTGTAGGGGCCGGGCCCCCGTCAGCGCGACGGCCGGTCAGCGCGAGGGGAGGGTGAGGATCTCCGCGCCGTGCTCGGTGATCGCGATCGTGTTCTCGCTGTGGGCCGTGCGGCATCCGGTCGCACTGCGCAGAGTCCACCCGTCCGCATCCGTGCGGAGTTCATCAGTGTCGGCCATGACCCAGGGCTCGAGGGCGAGCAGGAGCCCCGGGCGGAGCGTGTAGCCGCGGCCCGGACGCCCATCGTTCGCGACGTGCGGATCCTGATGCATGGTGGAGCCGATGCCGTGGCCGCCGAACTCGAGGTTGATCGGGTAGCCCTCGGCACTCAGGACCGAGCCGATCGCGTACGAGAGGTCGCCGATGCGCGCCCCCGGGCGTGCGGCGGCGATGGCTGCGGCGAGCGCGCGCTCGGTCGTCGTGATCATCGCGAGGTCTTCGGCTGCGGGGTTATCGCCGACCACGAAGCTGACGGCGGCATCGGCGGAGACTCCACGGAGCGTGAGGGCCAGGTCGAGCGTGAGCAGGTCGCCGTCGGCGAGTCGATAGTCGTGAGGCATGCCGTGCAGAACGGCGTCGTTCACAGCCGTGCAGACGTAGTGCCCGAAGGGGCCTCGCCCGAACGACGGCGCGTAGTCGACGTAGCAGGATTCGGCGCCGGCCTCCTCGATCATCTCGCGGGTCCATCGGTCGAGGTCGAGCAGGTTCACGCCGACCTCGGCGCGGGTCTTCAGCGCCTGCAAGATGTCGCCGACGAGCGCACCGGCGGCCCTGGCGCGGACGAGCTCCTCGGCGCTCAGGATCTCGATCATGGGTGTTCCTCCGTGTCGTTCGATGCGGCTTCGCGAATCCAATAACTATCCCGGTAATACTATCCCGGTATTAGAATGGGCGTCATGATGGTCCGCATGCCTCTGAGCCCGGCCGACGTCGAACGCGGCGAGCGTCTGGGAGCGTTGCTGCGCCGCGCACGCGGTGAACGATCGATGCTGGCGGTCGCACTGGATGCCGGCATCTCCCCCGAGACGCTGCGGAAGATCGAGTCCGGCCGCGTGGCCACGCCGGCCTTCTCGACCATCGCGGCAGTGGCCGATGTGCTGGGCCTCTCGTTGGATGCGGTGTGGGCCGAGGTCGGCTCGCGCTCCGCAGACTCGGGCGCGCAGAGAATCGCCTCCTGAGCTCCGGATGAGCGCGGGCTTTCATCCCCTCCTCTGCTCCAGTTCTCCGTCGCGGCCGCCCGTCGTTCGATGCCCCTTCCTCGTGCCGCGTGAACCGCGCACACGCCCGGCCGTCGCGCAAGCCCGGTGACGCACACAGGAAGTCGTGTTTAGCTCGGGGGATTGTCGACTTGGGGGAGTGAGACGTTTGTCACAGAGTGATCGGCCGGAGAAGAGCAAGGCATCCGCGGACAACATCCGCGTGAGTGTGATCGTCCCGGTGTACCGGCCCGGGCCCTCGTTCGACGACCTCATCGCGTCGCTCGATCGACAGACCCTCGGCACGGCCTCGCTCGAGGTGCTCCTGTGCGACGACGGCTCGGGCGAGCCCACCGGTGCACGTCTGGCAGCCATCGCCCGCGACCGCCCCCATGTGCGGGTGCTGTCGCTGGAGCACTCCGGCTGGCCCGGCATGCCTCGCAACCACGGCGTCGACGCTGCTCGCGGAACGTATGTGCAGTTCGTCGACCAGGACGACTACCTGTTCGACGGTGCGCTCGAGAAGCTGTGCGATTATGCCGACCAGCACTCGTCCGATGTGATCGTGGGCAAGGAGGTGGGCATCGGCCGTCGTCTGCCGAGCCGGATCTTCAGCCACGACGTCCCCGACGCGGTCCTCGGAACCGACCCGCTCCTGGAGATGCTCACCCCGCACAAGATGTTCCGCACCTCCTTCCTCCGGGCGAACGGCATCCGCTTCCCCGAAGGAAAGGTGCGCCTCGAGGATCATCTGTTCGTGATGCAGGCGTACTTCGCCGCGTCGACGATCTCGATCCTCGCGAGCGAACCCTGCTACGCCTGGGTCAAAGAACCGGGCAGCGCGAGCTCTTCTCGCATCGACCCGGAATCGTACTTCCCTCATCTCGAGACGGTGCTCGATCTCGTCGAGGCGCACACCGAACCCGGAAAGCTCCGCGATCGGCTTCTGCGGCACTGGTTCCGCGGCAAGATCCTGAAGCGGCTCTCCGGTCGACAGATGGCCCGCTATCCGGACGACTACCGCGACCGCCTGCTCGACGTCGTCACTCCCCTGGTGCAGAAGAAGTTCGGGCCGGGCGTCGACGCCGGTCTCGGCCTGCCGCATCGGATCCGCGCGAGCCTGCTCCGCGCCGATCGACGCGAAGACCTGTTGGCGCTTGCGCAGTTCGAGGCCGGGATCACCTGTCACGCGGCGGTGACCGAGGCACGCTGGTCTCGTGGAGGCGGCCTGCACCTGACGCTGCGCGTGCCCCTCACGAGCGAAGGGCATGATGCCTTCGTCTTCGAAACCACGGTCGTCGAAGTTCCTGTGGCGGAATCCCCGGACCCGGACCCCCGGGCATCCGTCTCCCAGAACTCCGTCCCCCGGAACTCCGTCTCCAAGAAGAAGAAGGTGACGCGCCTGATCTCGCTTCCCGTCTCGACGATCGACGGCCTTCCGGAGACCCTCCTCGTCGCCGACCGCGAGCTTCGCAATGATCGGGTCGACCTCTTCCTCACCGACGGTGAGACCGGTGCCGAGCGCCGCATCGGAGGCCGCCACCCCCGCAACCTCGACTCCGCCCGCGTATCGATCGACCCTGTGAGGGTCTTCGGCCCGGACGACGAATCGCGTGGAGGCGCTCTGACCGTGAAGGTCCGGCGCGCGGGATGGACCTTCGAGACGCCACTCGTCGCCGCCCCGGCGGTGCTCGCCCGCGCGGGAAAGTCGCCCCTGCTTGCCGGCCGAAACTGCACGCTCGCGGCCAGGGATGACGGCACGGTCGAGCTTCGCCGCGAATGGCCGGGCGGTCGCGTCAAGGACTTCGCCGGACGCGCTGTCCGTCGGGTCCGAGCACTCGCGCGGCGCCGCTGACGCCACCCCACTCCGGCGCTCTCCTTCACCATCCCCGCATCGGCGCGCCTGCCCACCGCCAGCCCTGCCCGCCACCAGCCCTGCCCGCCGTCAGCCCTGCCCGCCACCAGCGGAGTCACCGCAGAGCCGCTCGTGCGACGACGCGCATCGCTGGAGTGATCGAGCCGAACGCTCCCGGCGATGAGAGTGCGCACAGGATCTCGATCACCCGCCCCGCCGCGTCTCGGTGATCGAAACGGCGGTCCGCACCGCCCTCCTGACGCGATCGCAGCGACCATTCGAAGCCCCATGCTCCGCCTCGTCGCCCCTCCGCTACGGCCGCCTCACCGCGTTCGATGAACTCGGAGAGCTCATCGAACGTCGCGGCCGAGCCATCGGCGACGGCCAGCAGCGCCAGGGTGACCGTGCGCGGCTGACCGCTGGGGAACATCCCCTCTCTTCCGATCGCGCGGACGGCCTCGACGATCCGCGCGAATGCACGCAGCTCGCCCTTCGCCAGTGCCTGCCCGCGGTGAGTGACCACGACGCGCCCGCGAAACCGGCGGACCGCCTTCGTGCGACGTGCGAGCAGCACCAGGGACTCCGCGGGGTCGGGCCGGCCGGGAGGCGCCGCGTCCGGCCAGCCGAGGGCCTCGACGGCGCGGGCTGCGACCGTGCGGGGCAGCCATCCGTCCGCCGCATCCTGCTCGACCCCGTCGGCACCGATCTGCACCATCAGCGCCCGCACCCCCTCCGTCACGGTCTCCACCGTCGTCGAACCAGCCATCACCGAATCACCCGTCACCGAATCGGGCGGTGCGGCGTCGATCAGCCCTGTGTCTTCGAGGTGCGCGAGAAGAGCCAGTCGACGCCCCGGACTCAACGACTCGCACAGCGACGCCAGCGGTGAGGGGTCGCGCAGGGCGTCGCCGACCGCTCCCCCCATCGACGGGTCGAGGCGCGGCTGCACGAGTCCGAAGCGCTGTGCGAGCTCGAACTCCACATGCTCCGCCCGGAACGGCGGTCGTCGCGTCTGCCAGTCCCCCGGAACCCGCTCATCCTCGTCAGCAGGGCCCGCATCGACGACGGTGACCCGCGGATCGCCCATACGGGTCTCGAACGGACCGGTGATCGTCACGTCGACCGACTCGGCGACGCCGGGGATCGACACCTGCTGGGTGCGACATCGCCAGGGCAGGAGATCGATGAGGGGTGGCGGGTCGGCTTCCTCCTCGCTCTCCGGGACGTCGGATTCGCGCCCGAGACTGAGGCGGTACGCCTCCACGACCCAGTAGGAGGGGGCGTCGCGTGGCACGCGGATGACTCGGGTGAGTTCAGGACGATCGGCGACAGACAACCCGACGTGAAGTGCCCACGTCACGTGCACATGCTCTGAGAGGTTCATCCGCGCAACGCTAGAGCGCCACCGACTGCACTCCCCGCCCCGGAAGCACGAGGTGTCGACAACTCGTCGAACTCGGAGGCTGTGCAGGAGAGCCGCAACGACGAGCAGCCGCGTGGCCCCACGCGGTCTATCGTTCGGCGAGCAGTTCCACGAGACGCGCCGCCTCGCCCTCCGGCATCCGGTACCCGTGCTCCGTTGCCGGGTAGACGCCAGCGCGCACCTCGGCCGTATACGCCTCGACACCTGTGATCGCGGCGGCGCGCAGATCGGCGTAGCGCTTCACGAACTTGGCGGCCCCGCCGTCGTAGAGACCGAGCAGGTCGTGGAAGACGAGTACCTGCCCATCGGCATCCGCACCGGCGCCGATGCCGATCACCGGGATGTCGAGCCGCGGCACGAGGGCGGCGGTCACCTCGGAGGGCACCGCCTCGACCACGAGCATCGAGCACCCGGCCGCCTGCAGCGCGAGGGCGTCGTCGATCACGGTCAGCGCGGTCTCGGCGGTGCGCCCCTGAGCACGGTATCCACCGAGCGCGGTGGCGGTCTGCGGCGTGAGCCCGACATGTCCGACGACCGGGATCCCCGCCTGCACGAGCGCACGCGCCCGGTCGACGGTCGTGCCGCCACGTTCGATCTTGACGAGGTCGCAGCCGGCCTCTTTGACGAAGCGCTGCGCGGTCGCGATGGCGATCTCGTCGGAGGCCTCGTACGATCCGAACGGCAGATCGCCGACGAGCAGCGGAGAAGTGAGTCCGCGCCGCACAGCCGCGGTCAGCATGAGCATCTCGTCGACCGTGACCGGCACCGTGCTGTCGTAGCCGAGCACGGTCATCGCCGCGGAGTCGCCCACGAGCACGATATCGACGCCGGCGGCCTCGACGATCTGCGCACTCGGGTGGTCGTAGGCGGTGACCATGACGATGGGTTCACGAGCCGACCTCTTCGCGGCGAGGGTCGCGAGGGTGACGCGGGGGCGGGGATCGGCGTGAGCACTCATGCGCGAGTCTCCGTATCGGTGGGATTCGTGTCGATGGATTCCGCGGCATCGGCGACGCGCAGGACGTGGTTGTCGATCAGACGGGCAGCGCCCACGTGCGCGGCGACCGCGAGAAGGGCGTCACGGTCGACACGAGCGAGGGGGCGGAGCGTCTCGGCGTCTCGGAGTTCGAGGTACTCGGGGTCGATCTCCGCCTCGCCGAGCACGTCGCGCGCGGCGGAGAGGATGCTGCCCGCGTCGCGGTCACCCGCCTCGAGTATCGCGAGCCCGGCGTCGAGGGCGCGGTTCAGCGCCACCGCCTGTGCACGAGCGGCGGAGTCGAGGTAGACGTTCCGCGAGCTCATGGCGAGTCCGTCCGCCTCCCGCACGATGGGGCACGCCACGATCCGCACATCGAGATCGAGGTCGCGCACGACGCGACGCACGACGAGCACCTGCTGCGCATCCTTCTGCCCGAAATAGGCGGTGTCGGGACGGACGATGCCGAACAGCTTCGTGACGACCGTGGCGACGCCGTCGAAGTGGTGCGCCCCGCGGGTCGCGCCGTCGAGAACATCGGTGAGGCCCGACACGTGGATGTTCGTCGCGAAGCCGTCGGGGTAGATCTCGGGCGGGGAGGGGGCGAAGAGGATGTCGACGCCCTCGGCTTCGGCGAGCGCGGCATCGCGCGCCTCGTCGCGCGGGTAGGCGCTGAGGTCTTCGTTCGGGCCGAACTGGGTCGGATTGACGAAGAGCGAGACCACGACGAGGTCGGAGCCCTCGCGCGCGGCGCGCATGAGGGACAGGTGACCGTCGTGGAAGGCGCCCATCGTGGGCACGAGGCCCACCGTCTTGCTCTCGGCTCTGGCGTCGCGGATCGCGGCCCTGACCTCGGGGATCGTGCGGAGGATTCTCATGCGGATGCCTCCTCGGTTTTCGTGATGGGGGTGCTGGCAGCAGGGCGCGCGGCGATCACACGCGTGGCTGCAGCGAGCGCGTCGAACAGATTGGAGAGGTCGAGCTCTTCGGCGGCAGCGCGTTGGCGCGCGACCGTCGCCTCGTCGCCGCGGGCGATGGGCCCGGTCAGGACTGGTGCGGCGCCGTTCGTCGCCCAGTTCTCGACCGTCTGGTGCACCAGCGGGGCCAGGAGCGCCCGTGCTTCATCGCGGGGGATGCCCGCCGCCGAGGCCAGGCCTTCCGCGGAGTCGAGCACGGTGAGGACGAAGTTCGAAGCGAACGATGCCGCCGCGTGGTAGCTCGCGCGGTGCGCGTCGTCGACCTCGAAGGGACGCGCACCGAGGGCGACGGCGAGCTGTTCCCCGATATGACGCGCTTCGGATGTGCGGCCGGCGATCGCGGCGCCGATGCCGCGGAACACCTCGGGCCCCTCCGCGCCGGTGAAGGTCTGCAGCGGATGGAGGCTGAAGTCCACATCCGTGAGCGCAGTTGCGCCGGAGACGTGCCCGAGGAAGCCCGCGTGGGGCCGTGCGTCGACGGCGGCCCCGGTGATCGCCGCGTCCGGGACGCACAGCAGGACGATGTCCGCATCCGGGATCCGTTCGTCGCGTCCGACCGGCCCGAGCACCTCGATCTCGGCGGACCGCAGGGCCCGCGCGAGTACGCGTCCGAGACGGCCGGCGCCGACGATGGCGATGGTCGTTCCTGGCGCAAGAGAGAAGGATGTCTGCATGTCGATTCCCGGAGCCGGTTGACGAGGTCCGGGTGCCAGAAGTATCTGCCTCGCGCGGCGTCCGATCCAAATCCTGGAGCAGAATGCCAACATAGATGTATGCAGGTGTTGTCTGTTTGCGCGAGGAATAGGTCGGTGAATTGACATTGCGTCATTCGGCACGAGCGGCGAACCCCTGGGGCGCATCTGCACACCCCAGGGGTTTCACCCGCCTCCGTGTTCAGTCCCGAGGCCAGACCGCGACGATCACCGCCCCGAGAACCGCCAGCCCCGCCGCGCCGAGGAAGAGCCAGGAGAAGCCGCCCGTGAGGGCGACTGCGGCCGATGCCCCATCCGCCGCAAGCCCTGCGGTGCGCAATCCGGCGACCGTTCCGAGCACGGCGAGCCCCACTGCTCCACCGATCTGCTGACTCGTGTTGATCAGGCCACCCGCGAGTCCGGCCTCTCCGCCGTCGACACCGTCGACGGCGAGCTGGGTCGTCGCCACCACGGCGCCACCGAGTCCGATGCCGATCAGGAGCGTCGGTCCGAGCAGCTGCGCGAGGAACATCGCGTTGGACGGAGCAGCCGCGAGCCAGACGAGGCCTCCCGCGAGGACGAGCAGAGCCCCGATCAGCACCGGTCGCGTGCCGACGCGACCGATCACGGCGGGAGCGACGCCCGCGACGAGCACGAGCACGCCGGCGAGAGGCAGCTGCGACAACCCCGCGGCGAGAGCGTCGTAGCCGAGCACGGCCTGCATGTAGACGGAGAGGGCGAAGAAGAGCGCGACCATCGCTGCACCCCCGAGCAGCATCACGATGTTGCCGAGCGCGAGGTTGCGGTTGCGGAACACCGACAGCGGAATGAGAGGCTCCGAGCTGCGGCGCTCGATCACGACGAAGCCGGCGCCGAGCAGGAGCGTCGCCGCGAACAGCACCAGGGGCAGCGGGTGCAGGAATCCGAGCTGTTCGACCGCGCTGAGGCCCCCGACGAGAACGACCAGCGCAGCCGTGACCGTGACGGCACCTGCAGCGTCCAGACGGCCGGGGATGCGGACGCCGTCGCGCGCGACGAGCAGCAGGATGGCGATCAAGACGAGTGCGCCCACCGGCACGTTGACGAAGAACACCGACTGCCAGCCGAGAGTCGCGGTGAGCACTCCACCGAGCAGGACGCCGGCCGCCGAGCCGATTCCGGCGACGGCGCCCCATACACCCAGCGCCTTGGCACGCTCCCGGTCGTCCGGGAACAGGTGGGTGAGCAGCGCCAGAGCCGCCGGGGCGAGGAGCGCTGCGGAGGCGCCCTGCAGGGCGCGGGCGCCGAGGAGCATCTCGCTCGAGACGGAGAGCCCGGCGAGCGCGGATGCCACGACGAAGCCGGCCGTCCCGATCAGGAAGACACGGCGGTGCCCGTAGCGGTCGGCCAGGCGTCCGCCCAGAAGGAGGAGTCCGCCGAAAGCCAGCACATAGGCGGTGATCACCCAGGCGAGAGCGGTGGTTTCCATTCCGAGCTGGTCGCCGAGGACGGGGAGGGCGATGTTCACGATCGAGGCGTCGAGCACGACGAGGAACTGCGCGAGGGCGAGGACGCTGAGGGCGAGCCAGCGACGCGTGCTGCGCGGTTGCGCGCCAGAGCCGGCCGCGGTGGTCGTGGGGGTGAGAGTGGTCATGAGGTGCTCCTGTTCTTGTTCAGGGTTCGTGTCTGGATCTCGGCGTAGAGAGTGATTATTCACTCACTCTTGAGGGCATGCGAAGAAGGGCCCACTCCGGGGAGGGATCAGCCGGGGTGCGTGATCCCCTTCGTGAGTAGGGCGACCCATTCCCCGGGGCGCCCGTCGAGCTGGGTGGTGACGATCAGGTGGCAGAGCTGCCCATAGGCGATGAACCGCTGCACATCATCGTCGTCTGCTCGCGAACGAGTCTTCGCGAATGTCGTGACGCGCTCGAGCCCGGCTCGAAGCGCCTCGCCGATCGCGGGGATCTCGGCCACCGACTGCGCGTGCACCTGCAGCATGAGCAGCGTCCGGTCGGAGATGAGGTGCGCGTACGCATCCCCCATCGCGTCGAGGACCCCCTCGGGCGACGCATTACTCGCTGCGTCCGCCCCCTCTTCCAGGGCGGCGACGATCGCGTCGAAGCACGCTTCCAGCGCGACGACGAACAGTGCCTCCTTGCCGGAGTACAGCTTGAAGACGTAAGCCGGCGAGATCTTGGCCTCGCGCGCGACGTCGGCGACGGTGGTGCCGTGATACCCGCCGCGTGCGAACGCCGCCAGCGCCGCCGCGGCCACGAGGGGCTTGCGGGCGTCTGCCGTGGAGAGGATCGAACTGCGCGTGGTGGACATATGAGTGACTGTACACTCACTCTCCCTGGAGGGCAAGCGCTGAGAGCTCAGGCGCGAAAACGGCGTCGCCCCTCCCCGCGCCGACCGTCACGAACAGAAGTCGTCGGCGAAACGCTCGAACTCCTCGCGACTCACGATCGGGTCGTCGGACGAATCCCAGATGTCGGATGCGAACATCCCGATGGGCGTGAACACCTCGCCGGGCTGCACGTCCGCCAGCTCACTCGCTCCGAACTGGCCCGAGACCGCGTTCTCTCCGTCGTCTCCGTAGGCCGTCAAGAGGAAGAGCACATCCGAGCCGAGGGTTCTCTCCCGAAACGGCATGGCGAGTTCGGCATCCCCCACGATCGGCGCGGGCATCGGGTATTCCCTGGTCTTGACGTTTTGCCACCCGTTGTCGTCGGGCTGAGATCCGAGCTCGGAGTCCGGAGGGAACGAGTTGATGGCCTGCAGGTTGAGAAGATCGACAGACCCGTGACAGAGGCGCACGAGCACTTCGAGGGAGCCATCCTCCTGCCGGAGCAGACCGAGAGTTCCGGTTGCGCCCGGGGTGCACGCCGTGAGCGCAAGCAGTGGCGTGACGAGCAGCACCGCAGCGACGTGCCGAGTTTTCATGAAGGCACATTATCCGCCTGCACACGCGACGACCGCGAACGTATCTCAAACGTGATGGCGGGATCCGCGAGGCCTACAGCACCGAGTCGAGCAGCCCGGGAAAGAGCGCGTCGAGGTCGTCGCGTCGCAGCGTCAGCATCCGCCGGCGTCCGTTCGGCTCGTTGCGGATGACGCCGGCTTCGCGCAGCACCTTCATGAAGTGCGACTTGGTCGACTTCGGGAGATTCGGGTCGGTGGAGTGACAGGCGGCCATGTCGAGGGGGCCGTCGGCCAGCTGGCGCGTGATCGCGAGACGCTCGGGGTCGCTGAGCGCGAAGAGCACGTCGGTGAGCTGGATCTCGGAGCGCTCCGGATGGGGAAGATCGCCAGGCATAGTTCGAGAATAGTTGAACAATCGACGGATGGCGAGTACGCTCCGATAGTTCGATGATTCTCGAACCTTACGAGGAGACGCCATGACCACGACCGAGCCGATCGTCGCCGTCCCGCAGCCGACCGCACCGCCTCGGCCGCGGACGCGGTTCGGATTCGTCCTGGCGATCGTCGCGCAGATCCTGATGATGGTCGGTGCGAGCGCTCCCTCGCCGTTCTACCCGGTGCTCGCGCAGGAGATCGGCTTCGACGCGATCGTCATCAGCGCCGTGTTCGCCGTCTACGCGGTGGCGCTGCTGCTCACCCTGCTCACCGC
This sequence comes from Microbacterium sp. K27, assembly GCF_004794435.1. NCBI lineage: Bacteria > Bacillati > Actinomycetota > Actinomycetes > Micrococcales > Microbacteriaceae > Microbacterium > Microbacterium sp. K27. The sequence continues at coordinate 12,798 of NZ_SSDK01000030.1, read as the reverse complement.
CGGCTCCCTCTCGGATCATGTCGGTCGTCGACCGGTCGCGATCGTGGGGTTCCTGCTCCTCGCCGGAAGCATGTTCCTGTTCTGGCATGCGGACGCTGTGGCCATGCTGTTCCTGGCCCGCATCCTGCAAGGCATCGCGAGCGGTCTGCTCATCTCGGCGCTGTCCGCCACGGTCCTCGACTTCGCCCCCGGTGGACGGGCCGGGATCGCCGCCCTGTGGAACGCGCTCAGCCCGGGGATCGGCCTCGCGCTCGGCGCACTCGCCTCGGGGGTGATGCTCGACGTCAGCGGCGAGGCCCTGCTCGACGTGTTCGCTCCACTAAGTTCGGCCTACATCGTGCTCGCCGCCCTGTTCTTCCTCGTCCCGGAGACCGCGCCCCGCACGCCAGGAGTGTGGGCGTCGCTGAGCTTCCGCCTGTCGATCCCGTCCGCGATCCGCGCCGACTTCTGGCGGGGCGCTCCGGCCGTGATCGCAGGGTGGGCGACGGGCGGGCTGTTCCTGTCGCTGGGCGCGAACATCGTGCGCGGCGAACTCGGCGGCGAGGCCCACGTCTGGCAGGGCCTCGGCGTCGTTCTGCTCGCCGGGGTCGGGGCCGTGACGGCGTTCACGCTCCGGAAGATCGCGGCCCGGTCGATGGTGCTGTTCGGCACATCGGCCCTGGCGGTCGGAACCCTGCTGTCCCTGATCGCGCTCGGCCTCGGATCGCTGCCGTTCTACCTCGTCGCGGCCGCTGTGACGGGCATGGGATTCGGCACGGCGTTCTCCGGCGTCGTGGCGTCGCTGGCACCGCGTATCCCGGCGACGCAGCGCGCCGACACGTTCGCCGTGATCTACCTGCTGGCGTACCTCGCGTTCGGGGTGCCGGCCGTGATCGCCGGCTCGCTGGTCGGGATCGTCGGCCTCGAAACGGTGTGCGTGGGGTACGGGATCGTCGTGATCGCACTGGCCGGGATCGCTTTCACGCTGCGTATGCGCCGCGCGGCATAGACGCACGGGCGCCGCTCAGCGCACGACGAGCTCGGGGGTGATCAGTGCGTGTGCCGACCCCGCCTGCAGGGTGCGCGGGGCGACGATCTCGCCCGTCGGACCCATGAGGAGTTCGAGGACCGCCGTCGCCACGTCCTCCGGACGCTGCTCGACGCTCGAGAAGCCCAGCGCCTCGGCGGTCGGCGTGTTGTCGAAGCCGATCACCGGCAGCGAGAGCCCCGCGGCGGCGACCGCCAGCAGCGCGCCCACGGCGAGCGAGTCGCTGGCGCACACCAGGGCATCCGGTGCCGGCCCCGCGGCGAGCGCCGCATCGACGACGGTGCGGGCGAACGGAACCCCCTCCTCCGCCGTCAACCGCGCACCCTGGACTCCGGCCGCGGCCATCGCCTCGCGCCAGCCGCGCTCCCGGTCGTCACCCGTGCCCGATCCCGTCGGCCATCCGAGGAACGCGACGCTGCTGCCGCGGGTCAGCGCGTGCTCGGTCGCGGCGTGCGTTCCCGCGGCGCCGTCGACATCGACCCAGAGGTGGCGCGGGTCGGCGATGTCGTCCTCCCCCCACGGCCGACCGAACGAGATGAAAGGCAGCCCGTCCTGATCGAGGCTGCGCACGCGCGGATCGTCGCGCGAAGTGCCGGTGATGATCGCAGCATCGATCTCCGACCCCTCCCAGAGCTCCGACAGTCTCTGGATTTCTTCTTCCCGCGTGCGTGCGGCATAGACGAGCATCCGCATCCCCCGCTCGCTCGCGCGCTCGGTGATCGCGTGCACGAAGCGGTCGAGGACGACGCCGGAGATCCCGCCGAGGTACGGATCGAGGCGGATGCCGATCGTCGAGCTGCGCCGCAACCGCAGCTGTCGCGCAGCCGCGTGACGTCGATAGCCGAGCTCGTGGATCGCCGCGATGACGCGTTCCCTGGTCGCCGGGCGGACGATGTCGGGAGTGTTGAGCACGTTCGAGACCGTCTGCCGGGAGACGCCCGCGCGCTCGGCGACGTCTTCGACGGTCGGCGCCTTCGCCATCGCACCTCCTCGTTCACGCCCGGGTTGACACTTCCCGCGACTCCCGCTTAGCCTATTCCACGCAGAGTTTGATCGTTCAAATTTCTGCGACGAACCCGCACGGTCCTCCCGAGGCCGTCGCCCGCAGTGACTCATCAAAGGAGAGAGACCATGACACGGCACACCACTCGCGCAGTCTTCGGTACCGGGGCGGTGCTGCTCACCAGCGCGCTCGTGCTCACCGGCTGCGGCTCCGGTTTCGCCGGGGACGACCAGAAGGCGGACGACGAGGGGCTCACCTCTTCCGACGACGCGCTCACCGTCCTGATCGGCTCGTCCGGTGACGCCGAGACAGCCGCTGTGCAGTCCGCCGTCGACGCCTGGTCGGCCGAATCCGGCATCAAGGCGAAGGTGCAGACCGCGACCAACCTCGACCAGGAGCTGTCGCAGGGCTTCGCCGCCGGCGACCCGGCCGACCTGTTCTACCTCTCCGCCGACCAGGCTTCGGGCTACGCGGCCAACGGATCGCTCAAGGTCTACGGCGACGAACTCGCCAACAAGGACGACTTCTACCCATCGCTCGTCGAGAACTTCACGGTCGACGGCACGTTCTACTGCGCGCCCAAGGACTTCTCCACCCTGTCGCTCATCATCAACACGCAGATGTGGACCGACGCCGGTCTCACCGACGCCGACCTCCCGAAGACCTGGGACGACCTCGCCGCGGTGGCGCAGAAGCTCACGACCGCGGATCACGTCGGTCTCGCCTTCGGCGCCGAGTACCAGCGCGTGGGTGTCTTCATGGCACAGGCGGGCGGCGGTCTCGTCGACGACGGCACGGTCATCGCCGACGATGCCGCCAACGTCGAGGCCTTGGACTACGTGAAGTCGCACCTCGTCGACGGCACGTTCGCGTACGCCAAGGATGTCGGGGCCGGATGGGGCGGCGAAGCGCTCGGCAAGCAGTCCGCCGCCATGGTGATCGAGGGCAACTGGATCACCGGAGCGCTCTCGAACGACTACAGCAGCCTGCAGTACACGGTCGCCGAGCTTCCCGAGGGCGCCGGCGGCAAGGGCACGCTGCAGTTCACGAACTGCTGGGGCATGGCTGCCGACAGCCCGAACCAGCAGGCCGCCCTCGACCTGGTCGAGTACCTGACGAGCGCCGACAGCCAGCTCGCCTTCTCGAAGGCATTCGGTCCGATGCCGTCCATCAAGTCCGCCGCCGCGGACTGGACCTCGGCGAACCCCGAGCTGGAGCCGTTCCTCGCGGGCGCGGAGTACGCGCAGTTCCCGCCGAACCAGGCCGGGACCGCCGACGTCATCGCCGACTTCAACTCGCAGCTCGAGTCGCTGAAGACGTCCGACTCGAAGACGATCCTCGACTCCGTCCAGTCGAACCTCGAAGCGGTCGTCAAGTAGCCATGGCGATCAAGGCAGCGCCTCGCCGCGGCAGGGCCTCCGGGCTCCGCCGCGGCGAGGCGGCAGCCGGATGGCTGTTCACGGCGCCGGTGATCGTGATCCTCGGCGTCTTCCTCCTCATCCCCGTCCTCATGGCGCTCTGGGTGAGCGTCTCGGACTGGGGCGGTCGCGGCAGCCCCCTCTCCGGCTCGGTCTCGTTCGTCGGCGCCGACAACTTCGCCGCCGTCCTCACCGACGGCGGTCTCGCGACCAAGGATTTCGGCACGTCGCTGCGCAACAACGCCTGGTACGTGCTGCTCGTCGTCCCGCTGCAGACCGCGCTCGCACTGTTCCTCGCGATCCTCGTGAACCGCGCCATGCTCCGTGGCCGGGGATTCTTCCGCACCGCCTATTACTTCCCCTCCGTGACCAGCACCGTCGCGATCACCGTGCTGTGGATGTTCCTCTTCACCTCGAGCGGAGCCGTCAACGATGTGCTCTCCTGGTTCGGCATCAACGGCCCCAACTGGTTCAACGATCCACGCGGCATCCTGCATCTGGCGCTCGGCACGGTCGGCGTCGATGCCGGCCCCGCGGCCCTCACCCAGGGCGGCACGCTCGGAGTGTCGTGGTGGGAATGGCTCGCCGGCCCCTCTGTCGCGATGAGCGCGTACATCCTGATGGCCATCTTCACGACCTCCGGAACGTTCATGCTCATCTTCCTCGCCGGTCTTCAGAACCTCGGCGCCGACGTCGACGAGGCCGCCATGATGGACGGCGCGAACGGCTGGCAGCGGTTCTGGCGCATCACGTTGCCCCAGCTGCGCCCGACCCTGTTCACCGTGCTCACCCTCGGCCTCATCGGCTGCTGGCAGGTGTTCGACCAGATCTACACGGGCACCAGGGGAGCACCGAGCAAGACCACGCTCACCCCGGCCTACCTCTCGTACCAGACCGCGTTCCAGAACCAGGAGTGGGGGCAGGGAGCGGCTATCGCGTTCATCCTGTTCGTCATCATCGTGATCTTCACGCTCCTGCAGCGATGGGTGCTGCGTGATCGGCCGGTCTCGAAGCGTCGCATCCGCGCGTACGCGTCCTCGTCCTCGTACGCGTCATCGTCCTCGTCGAAGGGAGCCTCGTCATGAGGCGGCTCTCGTCGAAGCAGCTGACCTGGCAGATCGCGCTCTACGCGCTGCTGATCATCCTCGCGGTCATCTACATCTATCCCTTCCTGATCCAGGTCGCGACGAGCTTCAAGACCGATGAGGATGCCGCGTCCAGTGGGATCACGCTCATCCCCGACGTGTGGACGTTCGCCGCGTACGAGCGCCTGTTCCGCAACTCCGACTTCCCCTCGTGGTTCGTGAACAGCGCGATCGTGACGATCTTCGTCACGGCCGGGCGCGTGTTCTTCAACTCGCTCGCCGGGTACGCGCTGGCTCGACTCCGCTTCCACGGGCGGGGTGTCGTCTTCGCCGCGCTGGTCGCCGTGATGTCGGTGCCGACCGTCGTGCTGCTGATCCCCAAGTTCCTCGTGATCAACCAGCTCGGCATCTTCAACTCGTATGCCGGGATGATCCTGCCGCTGCTCGTCGACGCGGCAGGGGTGTTCATCATGAAGAACTTCTTCGAGTCGATCCCCGAGTCGGTCGAGGAGCAGGCCCGCATCGACGGTGCCGGCACGTTCCGGCTGTTCTGGTCGGTGGTGCTGCCGATGGCGACCCCGGCGCTCGTGACGATCGTGATCCTGTCGTTCCAGGGCTCCTGGAACGAGCTCAGCCACTTCATCGTGTCCACCAACGACCCCGCCCTGACGACCCTGACCAAGGGCGTCGCATCCCTGGCCAGCGGCGGACTCAGCCAGGGCACCCAGTACCCGCTCAAGCTGGCGGCCGCACTCATCATGACGATCCCCGTCGCCGTGATGTTCTTCGTCTTCCAGCGCCGCATCATGAACTCCACAGAAGGAGCCGTCAAGGAATGACCCCCACCCCGCCCCTCCAGCCGCTGCTGGACGACGCCGTGATCATGCTCGAGGCACCGACCCAGGCATGGTCCGACGATGTCGGCCGCATGGGCACCGCTCCGATCCACGGCATCTACCACGGCGACGTGCGACACATCCGGAGCATCGAGACCACGGTCGACGGCACCGCGCTCGAATCCATCGGATGCACGTCGCCGGTGCCGCAGCAGGCGCTCCTGACGGATCTGCTCCGCGGGCTCGACGACGAATCGGCCGATCCGAAGGTGCGGATGGATCGCGACCGGCGGGTCGCCGCCGGTGCCTTCTCCGAGCGGATCACGGTCGCGTCGCACCTCGGCACCCCGGTTCCGATGACCCTCACCGTGCGCATGGTCCCGGACTTCGCGCCGATGCAGCAGGTCAAGGCCGGGCTCGCCGCCGATGCGGCCTGGACCTGGGACGGATCCGTCTGCCGCGCGGGAGAGGCGTCGTTCGCGCTCACCGCCCCCGAGGCCACGGTGGCCGAGGACGGAGACGCCCTGGTGCTGCGGTGGGATGTGGTGGTCCCACCGCGAGGCTCTGCCGCCGTGGTCTGGGCGGTTGACCTCGACGACCCCTCCCTCGTCGTCACCGCCGCGCTGCCGTCGCGCGCGCCGCAGCCGACCGTTCCCGCCGACTCGCGCGCGGCGCGATGGATGGAGCAGGCGGCCGCGGATCTCTCCGCGCTCCGCCTCGCCCTGCCCGCGCACCCGGAGGACGCGTTCTACGCCGCCGGAGCCCCCTGGTTCTTCACGCTGTTCGGACGGGACTCGCTCTGGGCCGCGCGGCTCGCGCTCGCGATCGACCCCGACATGGCGGCCTCCACCCTGCGCGTGCTGGCGCGCCTGCAGGGCACCGCGCACGATGCGTCGACGGCCGAGGCTCCGGGCAAGATCGCGCACGAACTGCGGAGCGGCGCCCTCTCGCTGCCCAACGAGGGCGTGCATCTGCCGCCGCTGTACTACGGCACCGTCGACGCGACTCCGCTCTGGGTCTGCCTGCTCGCCGACGCCCATGCCGAGGGGATGTCCGAGCGCGAGGTGCGGGCATTGCTCCCGGCTCTTCGGGCCGCGCTCACCTGGATGACGGTGCACGGCGACGCGTCGGGCAGCGGCTTCATCGACTATGCGGACGAGTCGGGCCACGGCCTCGCGAACCAGGGGTGGAAGGACTCGGGCGACTCGATCCAGTGGCGCGACGGGCGCCTGGCCGAGGGCCCCATCGCGCTGAGCGAGGTGCAGGGCTACGCCTACGAAGCCGCCATCCGTGGTGCCGACCTGCTCGACACGTTCGGTGAACCCGGTGCGGCCGACCTCCGGACGTGGGCCGCAGATCTTCGCTCACGCTTCCGCGCCGCGTACTGGGTGACCACGCCCGAGGGCCGCTACCCGGCCATCGCCCTCGACGCGCACGGCGCCCCTGTCGACACCCTCACGAGCAACATCGGACACCTGATCGGCACCGGCATCCTCGACCCGGAGGAGGAACAGGCCTGTGCGGCGCTGCTGACCGCACCGAGCATGTCGAGCGGCTACGGCATCCGCACGATGTCGACCGGAGCCGCCGGCTACTGGCCGCTGAGCTATCACGGCGGCAGCGTCTGGGCACATGACACCGCGATCGCCGTGCACGGCATGATGCGCGCCGGGCTCGACACCGACGCGCGGATGGTCGCCGAGCAGCTGCTCGACCTCGCGGAGGGCTTCGAGTACCGCGTTCCCGAGCTGCACGCGGGCGATGCCCTCGTTCCCGGTGGCGCGCCCCTTCCCTATCCCGCGGCCTGCCGCCCGCAGGCATGGTCGGCCGCAGCCGCGGTGGTCGTCGCGCAGGCTCTGGGCTGAAGCGGGTCGATCGGCTGAGCGTTCGGCGGTTGGGCGGCCGGCGGGGGTTCGGCCTCAGCCGATCGTCCGGCCGTCCTTCCAGACGGTGCGCACGAGCGGCACTCCCGGACGGTAGGCGAGGTGGATGCGCGTCGGTGCGTCCAGCAGCACGAGGTCGGCCCTGGCACCGGGCGCGATCACGCCGACGTCGTCGCGGCGCAGTGCCTTCGCCCCGCCCGCCGTCGCGGCCCACACGGCTTCGGCCGGGGTCATCCCCATGTCGCGCACGGCCACCGCGATGCAGAACGGCATCGACGAGGTGAAGCTCGACCCCGGGTTGGTGTCGCAGGCCAGGGCCACGGTCACTCCGGCGTCGATCAGGCGTCGAGCGTTCGGATACGGCTGCCGCGTCGAGAACTCGACTCCCGGCAGCAGCGTGAGCACGGTGTCGGATCCGGCGAGGGCATCGATGTCGGCATCCGTCAGGTACGTGCCGTGGTCGATGGATGCCGCGCCGAGCTCGACGGCCAGACGCACGCCCTCGCCCGGGCCGAGCTGGCTCGCGTGCACGCGGGGCGCGAGTCCGCGCGCGATGCCCGCCTCCAGCACGCACCGCGACTGCGCCACCGTGAACGCACCGGTCTCGCAGAAGACGTCGATCCACTTCGCGTGCGCAGCGCAGGCGTCGAGCATGGGACCCGTGACCAGATCGACATACGCGTCGGCGCGGTCGGCGTACTCCGCCGGGACGACGTGCGCCCCGAGGAATGTCACCTCGGGCGTCACCTCGGCGGCCAGGCGCACCAGGCGCTCCTCGTCGGCGACGCTCAGCCCGTAGCCGCTCTTGATCTCGACCGTCGTGGTGCCCTGTGCGAGCATCTCGTCGAGGAAGCCCCGCAGACGTGCGCGCAGCTCGTCATCGCTCGCGGCGCGGGTGGCGGCGACGGTGGAGCGGATGCCGCCGGCGGCGTACTTCTGCCCCGCCATGCGCGCCTCGAACTCGGAGGCACGATCGCCCCCGAAGACGAGGTGGCTGTGGCTGTCGACGAATCCGGGGATCATCGCACGCTCCCCGGCGTCCACGACCTCATCGGCTTCCGGCGCCTCTGCGGCGGCACCGACCCAGGCGATCCGCTCGCCCTCGATCAGCACGGCGGCATCGGTGAGGGTGCCGGTGATGTCGTCGCCGGCGGCGACGTTCGTGGTCAGTTCCGCGATGTTCGTGATGAGCGTTGCCATGTCCTGAGCCTGTCAGAGCATCGGGACCTTGAGGCCGCGCTCGCGGGCGACCTCGCGGGCGTGCTCATAGCCGGCGTCGACGTGACGCATCACGCCGGTACCCGGGTCGTTCGTCAGCACGCGCTCCAGCTTCTCGGCCGCGAGTTCCGTGCCGTCGGCGACGGTGACCTGACCGGCGTGGATGGAACGGCCGATGCCGACACCGCCACCGTGGTGCAGCGACACCCACGACGCGCCGGAGGCCGTGTTGAGCAGGGCGTTCAGCAGCGGCCAGTCGGCGATCGCGTCGGAGCCGTCCTTCATCGCCTCGGTCTCGCGGTACGGCGATGCCACCGAGCCGGAGTCGAGGTGGTCGCGACCGATCACGATCGGAGCTGACAGCTCGCCCGACGCGACCATCTCGTTGAACTTGAGTCCGGCGAGGTGGCGCTCCTTGTAGCCGAGCCAGCAGATGCGGGCGGGCAGCCCCTCGAAGTGCACCTTCTCGCCGGCCTTCTCGAGCCAGCGGTGCAGGGCGGCATCTTCGGGGAAGAGCTCGGCGATCGCGCGGTCGGTCTTGTAGATGTCTTCCGGGTCGCCGGAGAGCGCTGCCCAGCGGAACGGTCCGCGTCCTTCCTCGAACTGCGGGCGGATGTACGCCGGCACGAATCCGGGGAACTCGAACGCGCGGGCGAAACCGCCCAGCTGCGCTTCGGCACGGATCGAGTTGCCGTAGTCGAACACCGCGGCCCCCGCATCCTGGAACGCCACCATCGCCTCGACGTGAGCGGCCATCGACGCACGCGAGCGGCGGGTGAACTCCTCGGGGTCGCGCTCGGCTTCCGCCTTCCAGTCCACCACGGCGATGCCGAGCGGGAGGTAGGCGAGCGGGTCGTGGGCGCTTGTCTGGTCGGTCACGATGTCGATCGGCACACCGCGACGCCGCAGCTCGGGGAACACCTCGGCCGCGTTGCCGACCACGCCGACCGAGAGGGCGTCGCCCGCCTCCTTGGCGGCGACCACGCGGGCGACGGCCGCGTCGAGGTCGGTCGTGTACTCGTCGAGGTAGCCGTGCTCCACGCGACGGACGAGACGCGACTCGTCGACGTCGACGATCAGCACCACCCCGTCGTTCATGGTCACCGCCAGCGGCTGGGCACCGCCCATCCCGCCGGCTCCGCCCGTGAGGGTGAGCGTGCCACGGAGCGAGTCACGGCCGAGCGAGCGGGCGACGGCGGCGAACGTCTCGTAGGTGCCCTGCAGGATGCCCTGCGTGCCGATGTAGATCCAGGATCCGGCGGTCATCTGCCCGTACATGATGAGGCCGAGCTCTTCGAGCTTGCGGAACTCCGGCCAGGTCGCCCAGTCGCCGACCAGGTTCGAGTTGGCGATGAGTACACGCGGTGCCCACTCGTGCGTGCGGAAGACGCCGACCGGCTTGCCCGACTGCACCAGCAAGGTCTCGTCGGGCTCGATCTCGTCGAGGGTGCGCACGATCGCGTCGTATGCGTCCCAGCTGCGGGCGGCCTTGCCGGTGCCGCCGTAGACCACCAGGTCTTCGGGGTGCTCGGCCACCTCGGGGTCGAGGTTGTTCATCAGCATGCGCTTGGCGGCTTCCGCGCCCCAGCTCTTCGCGGTGCGCTGGTTGCCGCGGGCTGCCCGGACGACGCGGGGTCCCGAGACCGGAGCGCCGGATGCGGTGGTGTCGGATGGGGTGGTGTCGGATGCGGTGGACTCAGCCATGAGCGTGCTCCTTTGCGATGCGGGCGACGTCGCCCGACTGGACGAGGGCGGTGACGGCTTCCATCTCCGGCGAGAGGAAGCGGTCGGGTCCGGGGCCGTCGGCCACGGTGCGGACCAGGTCGCGCACGGCTCCGGTCGCGGGTCCGGCCTGCAGCGGGGCGCGCAGGTCGAGGGCGCGGGCGCCGGTGAGGATCTCGATCGCGAGCACGCGGCCGAGGCCGTCGATCGCCCGGCGCAGTTTGCGGGCGGCCGCCCATCCCATGGAGACGTGATCCTCCTGCATCGCGGAAGAGGGGATCGAGTCGACGGATGCCGGCACCGCGAGGCGCTTGAGCTCGGAGACGATCCCGGCGGCCGCGTACTGCGCGATCATGAGGCCGGAGTCGACGCCGACCTCGTCTGCGAGGAAGGGCGGAAGCCCGTGGCTGCGGGCCGGATCCAGCGCGCGATCCGTGCGACGCTCGGAGACCGAGGCGACGTCGGCGACCGAGATCGCGAGGAAGTCGAGGACCGCCGCGACCGGAGCGCCGTGGAAGTTGCCGTTGGACTCGATGCGTCCGTCGAGGGTGATGACGGGGTTGTCGATCACGCTGGCGAGCTCGCGTCCGGCGATCAGCGTCGCATGGGCGAGGGTGTCGCGGGCGGCGCCGTGCACCTGGGGCGAGCAGCGCAGTGAGTAGGCATCCTGCACCCGGCCGTCGTCCGGCCCCTTGTGGCTCGCGACCATCGGGGAGTCGCCGAGGAACCCGCGCAGGTTGGCGGCGGATTCGGCCTGACCCGTCTGCGCACGAAGCGCCATCAGGTCAGCCGCGAACACCGCGTCGGTGCCGAGCTGCGACTCGACCGACATCGCCGCGGCGAGGTCGGCGGTGAGCAGGAGCGTCTCGAGGTCGTGGAGTGCGAGCACCAGCATGCCGAGCATGCCGTCGGTGCCGTTGATGAGCGCGAGCCCCTCCTTCTCGACGAGGGTGAGCGGCTCGATGCCCGCGGCGGCGAGGGCCTCGGTGGCGGGGAGCAGTGCGCCGGATGCATCGCGGACCTCTCCCTCCCCCATCGCAGCCAGGGCGATGTGGGCGAGAGGTGCGAGGTCGCCGGAGCAGCCGAGCGAGCCGTACTCGCGGACGACAGGCGTGATGCCCTCGTTGAGCAGCGCGGCGTAGGTCTCGACGACGACCGGACGCACGCCGGTGCGGCCGGAGGCGAGGGTCTGCAGCCGCAGGAGCTGGAGTCCGCGCACGACCTCGCGCTCGACCTCGGCCCCGGTGCCCGCGGCGTGCGAGCGGATCAGGCTGGCCTGCAGCTGCATGCGACGGTCGGGGGCGATGAAGGTGGTCGCGAGAGCGCCGAACCCGGTGGAGACGCCGTAGTGCGGGTTCGGGTCCGCCGCGAGGCCGTCGATCACGCGACGGGTGTCGGCGACGCGCGCGAGCGCATCCGCGTCGAGCTGCACTGGTGCGCTGCGACGGACGACGGCGACGACATCGGCGGGAGACAGCGGGGCCGCTCCGACCAGCACGGGGGCGAGTTCAGTCATGGTTCGATTCCACACCCGACGTGTGGCCGGGGACACCCGTTCGTGCGATGCTGTGTCTGTGATCCCAGACAACGCGAAGAGCCCTCAGGTGCCGGAGGTGGGGGTGCCGGCGGTGGAAGCGCTGACCGCGCAGCAGCCGACCGCGCAGATGCCTGCGGCGGAAGTGCCGACCGCGCAGGTGCCTGCGGCGGAGAACACGCTCCGCATCCTGAGCTATCTCGCCGGACGGCCCGCGCCCGTGGCGGCGTCGGCGATCGCGCGCGAGCTCGAACTGCCCCGGTCCACGGTCTATCACCTGCTCACCACCCTGGCCGCTCACGGATTCGTGCTGCACCTGCGCGAGGAGAGACGCTGGGGGCTCGGCACCTCGGCTTTCGAGCTCGCCGGCGGTTACACGCGCCAACAGCCTTTGGCGCGAAGGGGCCGTCCTCTGGTGGCTGCGCTCTCGGACCGGTTGGGGGAGAGCGCGCACCTGGCGGTGATGAGCGGTGGGGATGTGCTGTACATCGTCGAGGAACGCGCACCTCGGAGGCCGGCGTTGGTGACGGATGTGGGTGTGCGGCTTCCCGCGCACCTCACGGCTTCGGGCCGCGCGATGCTGGCGGCGCTCCCCCGCGAGCAGGTGCGGGCGCTCTATCCGGACGTCTCGGCGTTCCCCGATCGCACGGGTCTCGGACCTCGCACGCCGCGCGAACTACGCGAGCTGCTCCGCGATGTGCGGACGAGGGGATATGCGACGGAGAACAGTGAGATCGCGGACGGGCTGCGCAGTGTGGGCGCCGCGGTTCTCGATGCTGCCGGCTGGCCGGTTGCCGCGGTGGCGGTGACGTGGGGCCGTGCGGATCTGGATGAGGACCTGCTCGCTGCCGCTGTGCAGGAGTGCGCGGCCATGCTCGAGGCACGCCTGAAGCGTTGAACTGCGTTGCGACGGTCGTGTTAACGCAGAAGAGCCACCCCACGAGGGATGGCTCTTCGTGCTCTCCTCGAGCACAACGCAAGAAAGCCACCCAGCATTGGGTGGCTTTCTTGTTTAAAAGGAGTCCGGCGGTGTCCTACTCTCCCACAGGGTCCCCCCTGCAGTACCATCGGC